>NZ_JBEYWK010000028.1:0-67515 GCF_040644415.1 Streptomyces sp. NPDC046985 | reverse complement strand
CCGGTGGAACTGATCGGCGGCGTCCGCTTCCCCGCCGTCGGCGAACTCCCCTACCTCCTCACCCTGGCCGGACACGGCTTCTACTGGTTCCGGCTCGCCAGGGCGGCGACCCCGGTCGACCAGCGGGCCGCGTCCCCGGCCGACGGGGGAGCCTGACCGCGGGGCCGAGACGAAAGGAGGCGTGACCATGGCGACGACGACGTCCCTGGAGCCGAGCAGCGCGGGCCTGGCCGGGTACATGACCTCGCTCGGCTCCCTGCTGCGCGAGTGGCTGCCCCGCCAGCGCTGGTTCGCGGGCAAGGACCGGCCGGTCAGCGAGCTGCGGCTGGAGTCGATGACGGAACTGTTCCCCGGCTGCCTGCACCTGCTGGTCCGCGCCGAGCACGCGGGGCCGCCCACCGGGCACGGCGGCGTCCCCGCGCCGACGAGCACCGCGGCGGCGCCGGCCGCCGACTGCTACCAACTGCTGCTGGGCGTACGTCGGGAGCTGTCGCCGCGCCAGCGCCGGGCGCTGATCGGCCGTCCCGCGGCGGGACCGCTGGCCGGCCTCGCGGTGTACGACGCGCTGTGCGACCCGCGCTCGGCGCTGCTTCTCCTGGAGCGGCTGCGGCGCCCCGGCCAGGCCGGGCCGCTGCGCTTCGAGGCGGATCCGTCCGTGCTCATCCCGGGCGGCCTGGCGCCGAGGCTGCTGGACGCCGAGCAGTCCAACTCCTCGATCGTGTACGGCGACGAGTTCATCCTGAAGGTGTTCCGCCGGATCCAGCCGGGCGTCAACCCGGACCTGGAGGTGCCGTGGGCGCTGGCCCGGCAGGGCTGCACCCGGGTGCCCGCCCCGGTCGCCTGGCTGCGCACCACCCAGCCGGAGGAGGCCACGCTCGGGGTGCTCCAGCCGTTCCTGCCGGACGCGGCCGACGGCTGGACGCTGGCCTTGCGGGCCCTGGCCACCGGCGACGACTTCACCGCCCAGGCCCGCCAGCTCGGGCAGGCGACGGCCGACGTGCACCTGGCCCTGGCCGGCGCCTTCCCGACCGGCGCGCACCGGCAGGCGGCGCGCACCGCGGCGGCGATGGCCGAGCGGCTGGACGCGGCGGCGCACCACGTGCCCGCGCTGCGGCCGTACACCGCCCGCCTGCGGACCGCGTTCGCCGCGCTGGGAAGCTGCGACGCGGGTCCGCGGGCCCAGCGCATCCACGGCGACCTGCACCTCGGCCAGGTGCTGCGCGCCGGGCGCGAGTGGTTCGTGATCGACTTCGAGGGCGAGCCGTCCCGTCCGCTCGCCGAGCGCCGCCTCGCCGAGTCCCCGGTGCGGGACGTGGCGGGCATGCTCCGCTCCTTCGACTACGCCGCCCGCCAGCGCCGCCCCTGGCGCCCGGAGTGGGCGCGCCGCTGCCGGGAGGCGTACTGCGCCGGGTACGCCTCCCGGGCCGGCTGGGACCCCCGTAAGAAGCACGCCCTGCTGCGGGCCTACGAGACGGACCGTGCCGTGTACGAAGTGCTGTACGAGGCCCGGCACCGTCCGGACTGGCTCGCCGTACCGATGGCGGCGATCGAACGTCTCGCCGTGAGAGGAGGCTGAACCGGTGGCACTGCGCGACACGTCACTCCCCGAGCCGTCCGGACCCGTCCCGCCCGCGGCGGGCCCGGGTGCGGCGGCCCCGCCCCTGGACCCCGCCGACCGGGAGCGCCTGCTGTCCGGCGCCCACCACGAACCGCACGCGCTGCTGGGCGCGCACGCCGTGCCCGGCGGCATCGCCTTCCGGGCGCTGCGCCCGTACGCCCGATCGGTGAGCGTGGTGATCGACGGCGAGCTGACGCCCCTGGTCAGCGAGGGCGACGGCCTGTTCTCGGCCGTGCTGCCGCTGGCGGCGGCCCCCGCGTACACGCTGGCGGTGGCCTACGAGCAGGGCGCGCACGAGGTGCACGACCCGTACCGGTTCCTGCCCGCGCTCGGCGAGCTGGATCTGCATCTGATCCGGGAGGGCCGGCACGAGCAGCTCTGGCAGGCGCTCGGGGCGCAGCCGATGCTCCACCAGGGCGTGGCGGGCACCCGGTTCACGGTGTGGGCGCCCAACGCCCGGGGCGTGCGCGTGGCGGGCGACTTCGGCCTCTGGGACGGCACGGCCTTCCCGATGCGGTCGCTGGGCGCGGCGGGCGTGTGGGAGCTGTTCCTGCCCGGGGTCGGCGAGGGCGCGCACTACAAGTTCGAGATCACCTCGCAGTACGGCGAGCGGTTCCTGAAGGCCGACCCGATGGCCCGGCGCACCGAGACGCCGCCCGCGACGGCGTCGATCGTGTCGGCCGCGCACCACGCGTGGCGGGACCAGGAGTGGATGGCGCACCGCGCGGACGTCCCGGTGCACGAGGCGCCGTTCTCGGTGTACGAGGTGCACCTGCCGTCCTGGCGGAAGGGGCTGACCTACCGCGAGCTGGCCGAGGAGCTGCCCGCGTACGTCAAGGACCTGGGCTTCACGCACGTGGAGCTGATGCCGGTCGCCGAGCACCCCTTCGGCGGCTCCTGGGGCTACCAGGTCACCGGGTTCTACGCGCCGACCTCCCGCCTCGGGTCCCCGGACGACTTCCGGTACTTCGTGGACGCCTGCCACCGGGCCGGGATCGGCGTGATCATGGACTGGGTGCCGGCGCACTTCCCCAAGGACGACTGGGCGCTGGCCCGCTTCGACGGGGACCCGCTGTACGAGCCCGGGAACGCGCAGCGCGCCGAGCACCCCGACTGGGGGACGCTGGAGTTCGACTTCGCCCGTACCGAGGTGCGCAACTTCCTGGTCGCCAACGCCGTGTACTGGTGCGAGGAGTTCCACATCGACGGCCTGCGGGTGGACGCGGTGGCCTCCATGCTCTACCTGGACTACTCGCGCGAGCCGGGCCAGTGGACGCCCAACCGGTACGGCGGCCGGGAGGACCTGGACGCGATGGCGTTCCTCCAGGAGATGAACGCCACCGTCTACCGGCGGGTCCCGGGGGTGGTCACCATCGCCGAGGAGTCCACCGCGTGGGGCGGGGTGACCGCGCAGACCGACCAGGGCGGCCTGGGGTTCGGGCTGAAGTGGAACATGGGCTGGATGCACGACTCCCTGGAGTACATGAGCCACGAGCCCGTGCACCGCAAGCACCACCACCACGAGATGACCTTCTCGATGGTGTACGCCTACAGCGAGAACTACGTGCTGCCGATCTCCCACGACGAGGTGGTGCACGGCAAGCGGGCGCTGGTGTCGAAGATGCCCGGCGACTGGTGGCAGCGCCGCGCCGACCACCGCGCCTACCTGGGCTTCATGTGGGCCCATCCCGGCAAGCAGCTCCTGTTCATGGGGCAGGAGTTCGCGCAGGGCGGGGAGTTCTCCGAGGAGCACGGTCCCGAGTGGCGGCTGCTGGAGGACGGCGCCTGCGCGGCGGGCGACCACCGGGGGGTGCGGGACCTGGTGCGCGACCTCAACACCGTCTACCAGGCCGCTCCCGCCCTGTGGCAGTGTGACAGCCGGCCCGAGGGGTTCCGGTGGGTGACGGTGGACGCGGCGGACGACAACGTCTACGCGTTTCTGCGGTACGACGCCTCGGGCGTGCCGCTGCTGGCCGTCTCGCACTTCTCCCCCGTCGTGCGCGAGGACTACCGCCTGTGCCTGCCGGCGGACGCGGGCGACGTGGGCGCCTGGTGCGAGGTCCTGAACACCGACGCCGCGCGCTACGGCGGCAGCGGCGTGGTCAACGCCGAGCCGGTCGGGCGGGAGGACGGCGGGATCCGGCTCACGCTGCCGCCGCTGGCCACCGTCTGGCTGGCGCCGCACCCCGCCTGAGCACGGGGCCGTGGCCGCCCGGGGCGGCCACGGCCCGGGACCGCGCCGCCCCGGGGCCGGCCGCCCGCCACGCCCAGGTGTCCGTCCGCCGTCCCGGGGCAGTCGACCTCGTACGACCCGGTCCCTCGTCCGGTGTCGCGGCAGGTCCAGTCGGACGGAGAGGCGGCGAGTGGTGCGGACCGTCGGAGTGGAGGAGGAACTCCTCCTTGTCGACCCGGACAGCGGTGAGCCCAGGGCGCTGTCGTCGGCGGTGCTCGCGCGCGCCGAGGCCGACGACGCGGACCAGGACGTGTTCGAGAAAGAGCTGTACGGCCAGATGCTGGAGTTCGCCACGCATCCGCGGACGGACCTGGGCGAGCTGGGCGCGGAGATCGTGCGCTGCCGCAAGGAGGCGGCCCGGCTGGCCGGGGAGATCGGCTGCGCGGTCGCCGCGCTGGCCGCCTCCCCGCTGCCGGTCAGCCCCACCATCAGCATGAACCGCCGCTACCGCTGGCTGGCCGAGCAGTACGCCATCGCCACCCGGGAGCAGCTCGTGTGCGGGATGCACGTGCACGTGTCCGTGGACTCCGACGAGGAGGGCGTCGCCGTCCTGGACCGCATCCGGCCGTGGCTGCCGGTGCTGGTGGCGATCAGCGCGAACTCCCCCTACTGGCAGGGCGAGGACACCCGCTACGACAGCTACCGCAGCCGGGTGTGGGACCGCTGGCCGTCGGCCGGTCCGACCGAGCTGTTCCGCTCGCCGGAGCGCTATCACCGGCTGGTGGCGGACATGGTGTCCACCGGAGTCATCCTCGACGAGAAGATGGCCTATTTCGACGCGCGGCTGTCCGAGCGCTATCCCACGGTGGAGGTCCGGGTCGCGGACGTGTGCCTGCACGCGGACACCGCGCGGTTCATCGCCACCCTGGCGCGGGGGCTGGTGGAGACCGCCTCCCGTGAGTGGCGGGCGGGCCGTGCGCCGCTGGAGCACAGCGTGAGCCTGGTGCGGCTGGCCGGGTGGCAGGCCGCGCGGGCGGGTCTGGCCCGTGAGCTGCTGCATCCGGAGACCATGCGGCGGCTGCCGGCCGAGTCGGTGCTGCGGGCGCTGCTGGACCACGTCGCGGACGCCCTAGCCGACAGCGGCGACCTCCCGGCGGCCCGCGAGGCCCTGGACCGGTCGCTGCGGCGCGGCAACGGCGCCCGGGTGCAGCGCGAGCTGATGCGGCGTACCGGAGACCTGCGGGACGTCGTCACGGAGTGCGTGCGCCTGACCCAGGAGTGAGGCGGACCGGACCGGCGTGCGCGGCCCGGTCCGGGACCGGGCGGACGCGCTCGTGCCCACGGGACGGATCACAGAACTGCGAGTTCCGCGATCCCGGTCCCCCGCCGCGCCCGGCTGGGCTACATTAACCCGCGCCGACAACGGCACTCACCTGCGGGGTCACTCTCCGTACAGTTCAGGAGCAGCGCATGCGCGACTTCGCCCTCGCTCCGTCCACCGTCACCCCGCCGACCGGAGGACTCGCCGACAGCGTCTTCGAGACGGCGCAGGTGCGTCCGTCCCTGCCGGTGCTCGCCCGCCGGGCCTCGCCCGGCTCCGAGGCGTGGGTGCAGGTGACGGCCGCGGAGCTGCGGGACGAGGTCGGCGCCCTGGCGCGCGGCCTGGTCGCCTGCGGCATCGCGCCGGGGCGCCGGGTGGCGGTCATGGCGCGCACCCGTTACGAGTGGACGGTCCTGTCCTACGCGCTGTGGACGGTCGGGGCCGAGGTGGTGCCGATCCACCCCTCGTCCTCGCGCGACCAGGTCGAGTGGATCCTCCGGGACGCCGCCTGCACGGCCGTGGTGGTCGAGGACGAGCAGGGCGTGATGACGGTCGGCTCCGTCTGCGCCTCGCTGCCCCTGCTGCGGCACGTGTGGCAGTTGGACGCCGGGGCGCTGGCCGAGCTGGTGGAGCGGGGCGCGCAGGTGGCGCCGACCACGGTGGAGTCGCTGCGCCGGATTGTGCTGCCGGACGCCACCGCCGTGATCGCCTACACCTCCGGGGCCACCGGCCGCGCCATGGGCTGCGCGCTGAGCCACCAGGCGCTGGCGAGCCCCTGCGACACGCTGCTCGCGGGCTGGAGCACGACGGCCGCCCCGCCGGGCGAACGGGCGTCGGTGCTGGCCTTCCTGCCCTTCTCGCACGTCTACGGGCTGATGATCCAGGGGATCTGCATCCGCGGCGGGATCCTGATGGGCCACGAACCCGACTCCGGCGACGAGGCGTTGGCGTCGGCGCTGCGCTCGTTCCGCCCGACGTACTTCTACGCGGTGCCCTCGGTCTTCGAGAAGCTGTACAAGACCTTCCTGCGCACGGCCCAGCAGTCGGGCCGGGGCGCGCTGTTCGAGCGGGCCGCCCGGACCGCGCGGGACTTCGCGGCGGCGCTGGAGCGGCAGCGCACCGGACGCGGCTCGGACCCGGGGTTCGATCTGCGGATGCAGCACGCCGTGTACGAGCGGACGGTGTACCGCAGGCTGCGGTCCGCGCTGGGCGGCAGGGTGGTCCGGGCGAGTTCGGGCGGCTCGCCGCTCAGCCGCGAACTGTCCTTGTTCTACGAGGGCATCGGCATCTACGTGAACGACGGCTACGGGCTGACGGAGACCGCGGGCGGCATCACCATGCAGCCGCTGGGCCGGGAGCGTTCCGGCACGGTCGGCCGGGCCCTGCCGGGCACCGCGATCTCGGTGGCCGGCGACGGGGAGATCCTGGTGGCGGGGCCGTCGGTGTTCCAGGGCTACGTGGGCGACGAGGCCGCCACCCGGGCCGCGCTGCGCGGCGGCTGGCTGGCCACCGGGGACATCGGGCACGTGGACGCCGAGGGCTATCTGACGATCACCGGCCGCAAGAAGGACATCATCATCACCAGCGGAGGCACCAGCGTGGCCCCCGCCCCGCTGGAGGAGCGCCTGCGCATGCATCCGCTCATCCACCAGGCCGTGCTGGTGGGCGACAACCGCCCTTGCGTGGGCGCGCTGATCACGCTGGACCCGGAGTTCCTGGCGCACTGGCGGGCGGCGCTGGCGCTCCAGAGCGACGCGCCGGGCCGTGAGGCGCGGGAGGAGAACGCGCTGCGGGAGGAGATCGGCCGGGCGGTCGCCGCGGCCAACAGCGCCGTGTCCCGCTCGGAGTCCATCCGGGTCTTCCGGATGCTTCCGCAGCCCTTCGACGTGGCCGGCGGACTGCTCACGCCGTCGCTGAAGCTGCGCAGGGACGCGATCGTGCGGCGCTACGCGGCCGAGATCGACGCGATGTACCGGGCGCGGGCCCGGCGCCGCCTGCCCGCGGAGGATCCGACCGCCGACTGGGAGGACTCCGACGACGTCTTCCGCTGACCGCCGCCGACGGCTGCGAACACCCCTCCTAGCGAACCGAGTTGGCTGCCGTGAGCGAGTGCTTCCCGCGGCACGGCGATGAGTTGGCGGGTGTGAGGCGTGAGATCGACTGTGCGGGAAACCTGATCTCCATGCTGCCGACGAACCCGGGCCCCCCGGCCCCCGTTCATCCCCGCGACGGGAGGTGAGCCGTCGTCGCGCTGCGCCGCGGCACGCCCCGCCGCCCCCGGGCCCGGCTCGGCCTGCCGCTGGGCGTCGCCGACCTGGTGTTCCTCGCCGTCCTCCAGGCGGTGCACCCGGGCGCGTCCTGGACCGTCTTCGGCTGACCCCGGTCCCGTCCGCCGGGTCGTCGCGGCCCGGCCCGTATGCGCGTCGCCCCGAGTGAAGGAGACCAGCCGATGATGAGCCAGCACCACCGCCGCGCGACGCCGCTGTGCGCCGCCCACGGCCCGGACTGCGTCTGCGACTGGGGCGCCGACGGCGGCGCCGCGCACGCGTGGCGGGACCTGTACGAGACGTGCTGCCTGTCCGGCTGGGAGTCCCGGAACAGCGTGCACGACCCCGGACTGTGCCGGCACGACGCCAGCGCGTGACCCCCGGCCTCCGGTCCCCCGCGGGCGGCCGGACGGCGCCCTGCGCAGGCGTCCGGGCACGCAGCGCAGACACGCGTAGGCTCCGCTGCCACGGGAACTAGACAGCAGGAGCGGAGGGGACGCAGGACACGACGACGGACGCCCGGCTCACGCCGGGCCGGGAAGGCGCAATGGCAAGCGAGCCGCACAGGGACGACACACTGGCTGCCGAGGGGATTCCGAGCCGCACCGCCCGCTTCGCGGGCGAGCTTCACCATGTGACCGGCGCACGCCTCGCCGCCGAGGAGTTCCTCGACGACCTCGCGCGCACAAGCCTGCCGACCGCGCCCGAGCACTGGGACGACATCCTTCTGGTGGTCACCGAACTCGCCGCCAACGCCGTGCAGTACGCGCCCGGACCGTTCGTGCTGTGCATGCGCCGGACCTTCGACGGAGTGCACGTGACGCTGAGCGACACCAGCACCACGCCCCCCGAGCCGCGGCCCTTCCGTCCCAGCCACGGCGGCGGCGGGATCGGCTGGCATCTGGTGCACACCCTGTGCGACCAGGTGAGCGTCGTGGTGAACGAGGACGGCAAGGACGTCCACGTCTTCCTGCCCTGGTGAGCGCGCCGCCCCGGCAGGCCGGCGATCCCGCGCGCGGGGCCCCGCCCGGCGCGCGCCGATCGCCTTGCCGTAGTCGTTCCGTACTCGTGAGGTCGCGTGCCGCGCCCGCTTCCGTGTGGCAGCCGTGCTCGTGCGATGCGGCGCTTAGGCGGTGGCCTCCTCCCGCGGCGGCAGCCCGTGGTAGTACTCCCCCACGCGGGTCAGGTACTCCGGGTCCATGGTCTCGCTGTCGGTGCTGAAGCGGGGCGCCGCCTTGATCTCGGCGCGCGAGCACGACACCGTGATCCGGCGCTCGCCCGCCTCGATGCGGGCCACCACGCCGACGGGCACCAGCACGCTCCTGCCGAACACCCAGACGCCGGTGTCCACGACCAGATGCCGCATCGCGAAGTGACCCGCCTCACGGTCCACATGGCCGACGGTTCCGTCGTCGGCGACGACCGTGAAGCCCGTCAGGTCCATTCCCTCGGCATACGCCGCCTGCGGCGGGTACGACCAGATTCCGTCGATGCTCACGCTGCTCCTTCCTCCCCGGACTGTCGAATGGCGAAGCCGCCGGACCGGACGTGCGCCCGACCGGCTTCACCGCTCCGACTACCCTGCGGCGACGGTCGCACTCTGCGTGCCCAGCACCCTCCGCAGCGGATCGGAAGGCGGGCTCCGCGGGCCCCGCCCGTCCGTCCCGGAGGCTTTTGTCGGGCGCGGCGGCGGTGGGTTAGCCTTCGGCGTATTTTTCTCGGCGCGTGACCGCGTGACATGCGCGGTCGCACGCCGGGGCGCGGGCCGACGGGGTCCGGTGGGGTGGTCGAGCCCTCGTCGCCGAGGGCTCCTGGTGCGGGACGAGGATGCGCGTGACCAGCGACAAGACCGAGGTCATGGACGCCGTGCCGGGAGACCGGGAGCTGCGGCAGCTCCTGGCCGGGCTGACGGCCGTGCGGGACGGCGACTTCGGCACCCGGCTGCCCGAGGACGCGGACGGTCTCATGGGCGACATCGCGACCGTGTTCAACGGCATGGTCGACCAGCTCTCGGTGTTCACCTCCGAGGTGACCCGGGTCGCCCGCGAGGTCGGCACCGAAGGCACCCTCGGCGGGCAGGCGGAGGTGCCGGGCGTCTCCGGGACCTGGGCCGACCTGACGGACTCGGTCAACGCCATGGCGGGCAATCTGACCACGCAGGTCCGGGACATCGCCCAGGTGGCGACGGCGGTGGCCAAGGGCGACCTCTCGCAGAAGATCGACGTTCCCGCGCGCGGCGAGATCCTCCAGCTCAAGGAGACCGTCAACACGATGGTCGACCAGCTCTCCGCGTTCGCCGACGAGGTCACCCGGGTCGCCCGCGAGGTCGGCACCGAAGGCCGCCTCGGCGGCCAGGCCAAGGCGCCCGGGGTGGCCGGCGTGTGGCGGGACCTGACCGACTCCGTGAACTTCATGGCGGGCAACCTCACCAACCAGGTCCGCAACGTCGCCCAGGTGACGACGGCGGTCGCCAAGGGCGACCTCTCGCAGAAGATCACCGTGGACGCCCGCGGCGAGATCCTGGAGCTCAAGAACACCATCAACACCATGGTCGACCAGCTCTCCGCCTTCGCCGACGAAGTCACCCGCGTCGCCCGCGAAGTCGGCACCGAAGGCCGCCTCGGCGGCCAGGCCGACGTCAAGGGAGTCAAGGGCACCTGGCGGGACCTGACCGACTCGGTGAACTTCATGGCGGGCAACCTCACCGCGCAGGTCCGCAACGTCGCCCAGGTGGCGACCGCGGTCGCCGAGGGCGACCTCTCGCAGAAGATCACCGTGGACGCCCGCGGCGAGATCCTGGAGCTCAAGAACACCATCAACACCATGGTCGACCAGCTCTCCGCCTTCGCCGACGAAGTCACCCGGGTCGCCCGCGAAGTCGGCACCGAAGGCCGCCTCGGCGGCCAGGCCGACGTCAAGGGGGTCTCGGGCACCTGGAAGGACCTCACCGACAACGTCAACGTGATGGCGTCGAACCTGACCGGGCAGGTCCGCTCGATCGCCCAGGTCGCCACCGCCGTGGCGCGCGGCGACCTGTCCCGCAAGATCACCGTGGAGGCGAAGGGCGAGGTCGCCGCCCTGGCCGACGTGATCAACACCATGGTGGACACGCTGTCGGCGTTCGCGGACGAGGTCACCCGGGTCGCCCGCGAGGTCGGCACCGAAGGCCGCCTCGGCGGCCAGGCGCACGTGCCGAACGTGGCGGGCACCTGGAAGGACCTCACCGACAACGTCAACTCGATGGCGAACAACCTCACCGGCCAGGTGCGCAACATCGCGCTGGTGACGACCGCCGTGGCCCGGGGCGACCTGTCGAAGAAGATCGACGTGGACGCCCGCGGCGAGATCCTGGAGCTGAAGACGACCATCAACACCATGGTCGACCAGCTCTCCGCGTTCGCCGACGAGGTCACCCGGGTCGCCCGCGAGGTCGGCACCGAAGGCCGGCTCGGCGGCCAGGCCGAGGTGGAGGGCGTCTCGGGCACCTGGAAGCGGCTCACGGAGAACGTCAACGAGCTGGCGGGCAACCTGACCCGCCAGGTGCGGGCCATCGGCGCGGTCGCCAGCGCCGTCGCGGAGGGCGACCTCACCCGCTCGATCACCGTGGAGACGTCCGGCGAGGTGGCCGAGCTGAAGGACAACATCAACTCCATGGTGGAGTCCCTGCGCGAGACCACCCGGGCCAACCAGGAGCAGGACTGGCTCAAGACCAACCTGGCCCGGATCTCCAGCCTGGTGCAGGGCCACCGCGACCTGCCCGCGGTGGCCGAACTGATCATGGAGGAGCTGACCCCGCTGGTCTCCGCCCAGTACGGCGCCTTCTACCTCGCCGAGGACGGCGCGCGGGGGCCCGAGCTGCGCTTGGTCGGCTCCTACGGCCGTCCGGAGGAGGACGCCCGGCCCACCCGCTTCCTCTTCGGCCGCTCGCTGGTCGGGCAGGCCGCGCGCGGCCGCCGCGCCATCGCCGTCGACGAGCTGCCGCCCGGCTACGTGACGATCTCCTCCGGGCTCGGCCAGGCGGTCCCGGCCGCGCTGGTGCTGCTGCCGATCCTGTTCGAGGACCAGGTCCTCGGCGTGATCGAGCTGGCCTCGGTCACCGCGTTCACGCCGATCCACCGCGACTTCCTGGAGCAGTTGCGCGAGGCCCTGGGCGTCAACGTCAACACGATCGTGGCCAACGCCCGCACCGACGAGCTGCTGGACGAGTCGCAGCGGCTGACCGCCGAACTCCAGGTCCGTTCGGCCGAGTTGCAGTCGCAGCAGGAGGAGCTGCAACGCTCGAACTCCGAACTGGAGGTGAAGGCGTCGCTGCTGGCGGAGCAGAACCGCGACATCGAGGCGAAGAACCTCCAGATCGAGCAGGCCCGGCAGGAACTGGAGGCCCGCGCCCAGCAGTTGTCGCTGGCCTCCAAGTACAAGTCCGAGTTCCTGGCCAACATGAGCCACGAGCTGCGCACCCCGCTCAACAGCCTGCTCATCCTGGCCCAGTTGCTCGCCCAGAACCCCTCGCGCAACCTCACCCCGAAGCAGGTCGAGTACGCGGGCATCATCCACTCCGCCGGCAGCGACCTGCTCCAGTTGATCAACGACATCCTGGACCTGTCGAAGGTCGAGGCGGGCAAGATGGACGTCAGCCCCGAGCGGGTGTCGCTGAGCCGCCTCATCGAGTACGTCGAGGCCACCTTCCAGCCCATGACGACCCAGAAGGGGCTTCAGTTCGCGGTCCGCACCGCTCCGGGAGCGCCCGCGGACCTGCTCACCGACGACTCCCGGCTGCGCCAGATCCTGCGCAACCTGCTGTCCAACGCGGTGAAGTTCACCGAGCACGGCGGGGTCGAGCTGTCCATCGAGCCCTCGGCCGACGGCGAGGCGCCCCACGGCGCCGTCCGGGGCGGCCCCGTGGTCGCGTTCCAGGTGAAGGACACCGGCATCGGCATTCCGGAACAGCATCTGGAGTCGATCTTCGGGGCGTTCCAGCAGGCCGACGGCACCACGAGCCGCAAGTACGGCGGCACCGGACTGGGGCTGTCCATCACGCGGGAGATCGCCCATCTGCTCGGCGGTCACGTCGCCGTGGACAGCGTCCCCGGGCGGGGCAGCACGTTCACCCTCTATCTGCCGGTGGCGCGGCCGGAGTTCGAGGCGCTGCTCGGCGGCCGCCCGCGCAAGGAGCCGGCCGAGCTGGTCCCGGCCGCCCCGGCGGCGCTGCCCCCGGGCGTGCCGCTCGGGAACGGCGACCGGCAGCGCGCGCGCCGGCTGCTGATCGTGGAGGAACGGCCGCGCGGCCTGCTGACCCTGGTCGGCGAGAGCGTCGTCGCGGACGCCGCCCGGCTCGGCCCGGACGACGGCGCGGCGCCGCCGGTGGACGTCATCACGGCCGTCGGGGCGCGGGAGGCGGCCGGGGCGCTGGCGGCCGAGCCGTGCCACTGCGTGGTGCTGGACCTGGACATGCCCGAGGGCGAGGCGGCCCGTTTCCTCCAGGCGCTGGAGAGCGGCTCGGCGCCGGCGGGCGTGCCCGTGCTGGTGCACAGCGGCAGCCGTCCGGACGCGGCCCGGACCGAGGCGCTGCGCTCGCGCCGGGACGACGGGACGCTGGAGTTCCTCTCCAGCCTGGACGAGCTGCGCGAGCGGATCGCCCTGCACCTGTCGGCCGAGGAGCCCGGGGAGGTGCTGTCCCTGGTGCGGGCCGACGAGCCGCAGGAGCTGGCGCCGCCGGTCGACGCCGGTTTCCAGGGCCGCACGGTCCTGGTCGTCGACGACGACGCGCGCAACCTGTTCGCCCTGAGCGGCATCCTGGAGCTGCACGGGCTGCGGGTGCTGCACGCGGAGAACGGGCTCAAGGGCATCGAGACGCTGATCGCCAACCCCGAGATCGCGCTGGTGCTGATGGACGTGATGATGCCGGAGATGGACGGCTACACGGCCACCGCGGAGATCCGCAAGCTGCCGCAGTACGCGGCGCTGCCCATCGTCGCCGTCACCGCGAAGGCGATGCCGGGCGACCGGGAGAAGTCCCTGGCCTCGGGCGCGAGCGACTACGTCACCAAGCCCGTCGACACCCACGACCTGATCGCCTGCGTGCGGCGCTGGCTGTCGGCGTGAGCGCCCTCACCGCGTCCGGGGCGGTCGAGGGCCGTGGGGCGCTCGGAGCGCCGGTCATTCGAAGTGGTGTCCGCCATTCGAGTGCATGAGGGGGCCGTTCGGGGGTACGCGCGGGGCGCAGTGCGGGTGACCAGCACTGCTCGTCGCAGTACTTGGAGGTAGTCGTGTCGCTTGCCCAGAACCCGCTGTCCGTCGAGGTGACCGTGCCTCGGGAGGACATCGCCCTGCTCGTGGTCGAGGGCTACCTGGACGTCGACACCGCGACCGAGTTGCAGGCCCACCTGGCCAACCAGCTCCACCACGGCAGACTGCACTTCCTGCTCGATCTCACCGGGGTGCCCTTCATGGACTCTTCCGGCATGAACATCATCCTGCGGGTGTACCAGGAGGTGCGCGAGCGTCCGGGCAGCGTGCACATCGTCTCCCCCACGCCCGCGGTGCGGCGGATTCTCGACCTCACCGGCGTCAGCCTCACGGTGCCCGTGTCGGACTCCGTCGACGACGCGCTCGCCCTGGTCGGCGCGCAGAGCGGGACGCCGAGCGAGTCCGTGGCGGCCGCCGAGGGGCCGACCGGACGCTGAGCACCGGCCGGGCGGGGGCGCGGAGCGTCGAGGAACGCGACGACGCGGAGGCCGTCTGGCGGGCCGCGGGCGCCCCGCGGCGCGGCGCTCTCGCCCCCGGGCGCTCACGCCCCCGGCGCCGAAGCGCGGCGGAGGCGCCGCTTCCGTCGCGCTCCCGCATGAGCGGCGCCCCCGTGCGTCCGCAGGGGCGCCGCCCGTGGTCCCACGCGGGAGGGCAGAACCGCTCACCCGGTGGGGCCGAACCGCCCAGTGGGGCAAGCGGACCGGTGGGGCAAGCGGACCGCGTAGCAGGGCTGAGCGGACTACGCGGCGGGGCTGAGCGGACCACGCGGCGGGGCCGAGCGGACCGCACGCCCCGGCCGAAACGCCGCCGCCGGTCTCCGCTCGCGCCGCCGCGGAGGCCCGGACGCCCCGCTGTCAGGACGTCGTCCTCCGCCGCCCCCGCGGGCGCCGGACGCCGTGTCGCCGCAGGTGGCGCCGCCGCTACAGTGGGCGTCCGGCAAGAGTCATCGCCGTTGTCGTGGCCTCCAGCGGTTCCGAAGCGGTGCACCGCGGTAGAGGAGTTGAACGCACGTGCCGGAGCAGGAAACGGCGGAGCAGTACGGAACGCCCGCACGGGAGGCCGGGGAGTTCCTGCGCCGCCGCCGGGAGCAGATCGCCCAGCGGTGGGCCGAGGAGACCCTCTTCCGCACCGTGTTCACCGTCTCGCGCGACGAGGCGGTGGAGGCGGCCCGTACCGTGCTCGGCGCCCTGGCCGAGGTGGTCGCGTCCGGCCGGGCGGCGGACGCCGAGGCCGGCGGTTTCCTCGCGATGCGCGAGCAGTTGGCCAGGATGGCGGCCGCGCACAGCCGCACGGGCCTGACGCCCGCCCAGGTGTCCAACGAGGTGGAGGCCCTGCGCCCGCCCATGGTGGACATGCTGGTCGCCGAGCTGCCGGACGCCCCGGCGGCGCTGCTGCGGGAGTGCGCGGCGCTGCTGACCGTGGCGATGGGCACGCTGCGGCTGGTGGTGATGGAGACGGCACTCAGCGAGGGGCAGGCGGTCATCGACCGCCAGCGGCTCCAGTTGCTGGAGGTCGCCACGCCGGTCATCAAGCTCTGGGACGGCATCGTGGCCGTGCCGCTGATCGGGACGCTGGACAGCGCCCGCAGCCAGGTCGTGATGGAGACGCTGCTGGAAGCGGTCGTGGAACAGCAGGCGCACTTCGCGATCCTCGACATCACCGGGGTGCCGACGGTCGACTCGCTGGTGGCCCAGCACCTGATGAAGACCGTCGCGGCGGCCCGGCTGATGGGCGCGGAGTGCGTGGTCTCCGGCATCCGTCCCGCCATCGCGCAGACCATCGTCCACCTGGGCCTGGATCTGGGGACCGTCGTCACCCGCGCCACCCTCGCGGACGCCCTCGCCTACGCGCTGCGCACCCTGGACGCCGACTTGGCCCGCCCGGCGCCGAACGGTGCGGGTGACCGGTGACGCACGACTTCTCCCGGCCCGTCACCGGACACGTGCCGGTGCTGCGGCTCGGCGACGTGCTCCTGGTCACCCTCCAGGGAGATCTGTACGACAGCACGGCCGAACAGCTCCAGCAGGACATCGGCGAGGCCATCGCGCGCCACCAGGCCACGGGTGTGGTCATCGACGTGTCCGGCACGGAGATCGTCGACTCCTACTTCGGCCGGATCCTGGCGGAGATCGCGGCCAAGGCGGAGCTGCTGGCCGCGCAGACGGTGGTGGCCGGGATGCGTCCCGCGGTCGCGATCACCATGGTGGAGCTGGGCCTGACCCTGCCCGGACTGCGCACCGCGCTGACCGCCGAGCACGCCCTCAGCATGATCGGCGGCCGGGCGCCGTCGCCGCGACCAGGCGGCACACGCCCGGGGAGGCGGTGATGGAGACGGCGGCGGGAGTCGAGGCGTGCCTGCCGATCCGTTCGGACCGGGACCTGGTGTGGGTCCGCCAGCACGTGCGGCAGGCCGCCGCCCGGCTCGGCTTCGGCCTGGTGGACCAGACCAAGCTGGTCACCGCGGCCAGCGAACTGGCTCGCAACACCCTGGTGCACGGCGGCGGCGGCCGCATGACCGCGCAGGCGGTGACCGGCCGGCGGGCGCCCGGACTCAGGCTGGAGTTCCGCGACGAGGGGCCGGGCATCGCGGACCTGGACCGGGCGCTGACCGACGGCTACACCTCCAAAGGAGGGCTCGGCATGGGGCTGGGCGGCGCCCGGCGCCTGGTGCACGAGTTCGCCGTCGAGAGCGAGCCGGGGGTCGGCACGACGGTCACCGTGACCTCGTGGACGGTACGGCCGCCGCGTCCGCGTGAGGAGTTCTGATGCCGCGGGTGTGGGACGTGCCGGTGCACGACTCGACGCGAGTGCGCGACGCCCGGGTCGCCGCGGAGGCCGCCGCCGAGCTGGTCGGTCTGGACGAGGCGCGCACCGCGGCCGCCGCGCTGGTGGCGACCGAGCTGGCCACCAATCTGCTCAAGCACGCCGAAGGCGGCCAGGTCCTCGTGGACGTGGTCCCCGCGTCCGTGCTCCGCGCCGACGCGCGGGAGGAGGCGTTGGTGCAGATCACCGCGCTCGACCACGGTCCCGGCATGCCGGACGTGGCCGCCGCCCTGAGCGACGGCTACTCCACGGCCCGGTCGCTCGGCGCGGGCCTGGGCGCCTGCCGGCGCCTCGCCGACGACTTCGCCCTGTCCAGCGTGCCCGGCCGGGGCACGGTGGCGCTGGCCCGGATCGGCGCGGCCGCCGAGACCGACGGGACAGCCGCGGTGACGCGTCCGGAGCCCGCCGTGCGGGCCGGCGGGGTCAACGTCCCCTTCGCGGGCGCGGAGGACTCCGGCGACGCCTGGGCGTGGGTCCGCAACGGCGACCTGCTGACGCTGATGCTGGCGGACGGGCTCGGGCACGGCGGCCGCGCCGCCGAGGCGTCGTCCGCGGCGGTCGCCGCCCTGCGGCGCTTCGCCCACCTGCGGCCCGCGGAACTGCTCGGACGGCTGGACGCCGCGCTGCGCGACACCCGGGGCGCCGCCGTCGCGGTGGCGCAGCTCGACCTGGGCGCCGGGCGGCTGGCGTTCTGCGGGATCGGCAACATCGGGGCGCGGCTGCGCGAGGGCGACTCCTGGCGCCCGCTGCTGTCCCGGCCCGGGATCGTCGGCGCGCACCGCCCGGCGACGCTGCCGGAGACCGAGGCGGACTGGGGCCGGGACCGGATGCTGGTCCTGCACAGCGACGGGCTGCCCAGCCGCTGGGCGCCGCCGGAGCAGCCCGCCGCGCTGACGGCCGATCCGGCGGTGACCGCCGCCGTGGCCGTCCGCGACGCCAGGAGTCCCGCCCAGCCGGTACGGGACGACACCGCCGTCGCCGTCCTGGCCCAGTGCCCGCCGGAGCGCGCGTGATCCGCACCTGGCAGATCAGCGGCGCCGTCGACGCGGCTCGGGCCCGGATCGCCGCGACGCGGCTGGCCGCCGCCTGCGCGGCGCCCGCCTCGGAGCGCACCCGGCTTGCCGCGCTGCTCGGCGCCCGGCTGCGGCAGTGCCTGGCCGAGGGCGGCGGCTGGCGGCTCACCCTGGAGCTGCCCGAGAGCGGGAACGGCCAGGACGGGGAGCTGCTGCTGCATGTCACGCTGACCGGGGACGAGGAGTCGAGCGCCGCGTCGGCGCCGCCGTGGCGCACGTCCGTCGCCTGCCTGAAGCCTGCGGACGCCGCGGCCCGCGAGGCGCGGACGCCCGACGATCCGGCCGCGCTGGCCGGAGCGCTGCTGGGCGCCGACGAGGACACGGCGCTGGCGCTGGAGCGGCTGGCGGAGCAGGAGGAGCTGGTCGCCTTCCACCGGGAGGAGCTGCACCAGACCAACCAGGGCGTGCTGGCGCTGCACGCGGAGCTGGACGCGGCGGGCCGGGCCCAGCGTCTGGCGTTCGCCGCCGAGCGCAAGGCGCGCACCGAGGCGGAGCGGGCCCGGCGCCGACTGACGTTCCTGGCGGACGCCAGCGCCGTGCTGACCGCCTCGCTCAACCACGAGGAGATCGTGCGGCGGCTGCCGGACCTGCTGGTGCCGAGGTACGCCAGCGGCGGCAGCGTCGACGTATGGCTGTTCGACCAGGACGGGGGCGGGCTGCCGTCGTCGGCGCCTGCCCGCCCCCGTCCCGCCGCGGCCGTGCTCGCCGCCCGCAGCGGACGGCCGCAGTACGCCGCAGACCACCCCGGCGGGCTGCCGGGCGTGGACGACCAGCCGCCCTCGGCCCTTGATCCGGCACGGCCGCTGCTGTGCCTGCCGCTGCCCGCCCGCGGGGCGCCGCTGGGCGTGCTGACCCTGTCGCCGCCCGACGGCCGCTGGGACCCCGACGACGCCGTGATGCTGATCGAGCTGACCCGCCGGGCCGGCATCGCCATCGACCACGCGCGGCGTTTCGAGCACAGCCGGGACATCGCCGAGACGCTGCAACGCGCGCTGCTCACCGAGCTGCCGGCCGCGCCGGGCCTGGGGCTGGCCGCCCGCTACCTGCCCGCCACGCACGGACTGAACGTCGGCGGCGACTGGTACGACGCGTTCCGGCAGCCCGACGGGAGCGTGGTCACCGTCGTCGGCGACGTCACCGGACACGGACTGCACGCGGCCGTGATGATGAGCCAGTTGCGCACAGCGCTGCGCGCGTACGCGGTTGACGGCGGCAGTCCCGGCCGGCTGCTGACCCGGCTGCACGAGTTCCTGCACCGTCTCCAGCCGGACCTGTTCGCCACCGCGGTCATCGCCCGCATCCACCCGGACGAGCCCACGCTCACCTGGGCCGCGGCGGGGCATCCGCCGCCGGTGCTGCGCCTGCCGGACGGGCGGGTGCGGATCCTGGACGCCAAGCCGGGGGCGATGCTCGGCCTGCCGCTGCGCCAGGAGATCGCCGAGCACACCGAGCCCCTCTCCCCCGGCTCGACGCTGGCGCTGTACACCGACGGCCTGGTGGAGCGGCGGGCGCAGGGCATAGACCCGGGCATCGAGCGCCTGGCGGCGGCGCTCGGCGGGTTCGGCTCAGCGGACCTGGACGCCGATCTGCCGGGCTGCGCCGACCGCATCCTGGACCCGCTGCTCAGCGACTCCGAGCGCGACGACGACGTGTGCCTGCTGCTCTGCCACCTCGACGGCCGCACCGCCGCCGTGTCCGGCTGACCCGGCGGCGACCGGGTCACGCGCCACACGGGCGGCACACGGGCGGGACGCGCGGGCCACGTCCCGGCCGCGGCACTTCGCCGCGATAGACCGCGCGGCCTGGGGAACTCACGTGGACGGGACGTGCCGTCCGGCCCTCCCGGTGCGGTCGCCCCCGTGCGGCCGCGGCCGGATGCGGGCATCGTGGTGATCGGCGCGCGGCCCCGGCCGTCGTGCCCGGCCCCGTGCCCCGTCAGCGGGCGCCGGCGGCACGCCGGGACCGAGGAAGAGGTGCGAGAGCAGCGATCCAGGGGCAGGCGCATGGTCGTCGAGGCAGACCGCCTGGAGCCGCAGAAGGGATGAAACACCGTGACACGACCCAGGATCCTGGTAGTGGGCGCAGGCTTCGCCGGGGTGGAGTGCGTGCGCCGCCTGGAGCGCAGGCTCGCCCCCCACGAAGCCGACGTCACCCTGGTGACGCCGTTCGCCTACCAGCTCTATCTGCCGCTGCTGCCCCAAGTCGCCTCCGGGGTGCTGACGCCCCAGTCGATCGCCGTCTCCCTGCGCCGCAGCAGGAAGTACCGCACCCGGATCCTCCCGGGCGGCGCCGTCGGCGTGGACCTCCAGGCCAAGGTCTGCGTGATCCGCACCATCACCGACCAGATCGTCAACGAGCCGTACGACTACATCGTGCTGGCCCCCGGCAGCATCACCCGCACCTTCGACATCCCGGGCCTGACCGATCACGCCTTCGGCATGAAGACGCTCGCGGAGGCCGCGTACGTCCGGGACCACGTCATCACCCAGCTCGACCTGGCCGACGCCAGCACCGACCCGGCGGAGCGCGCCTCGCGGCTCCAGTTCGTGGTGGTCGGCGGCGGCTACGCGGGCACGGAGACGGTCGCCTGCCTCCAGCGGCTGACGCACGCCGCGGTCAAGCGCTACCCGCGGCTGGACCCGGGGCTGATCAAGTGGCACCTGATCGACATCGCGCCGAGGCTGATGCCGGAGCTCGGCGAGAAACTGGGCCGGGCCGCCCAGGAGGACCTGCGCCGGCGAGGCGTCGACATCGCGCTGGGCGTGTCCATCGCCAAGGCCGGACCGGAGGAGGTCACCTTCACCGACGGCCGCGTGGTGCCCACCCGCACGCTGATCTGGACCGCGGGCGTGGCGGCCAGTCCGCTGATCGGCAACCTGGGCGCGGAGACGATCCGCGGACGGCTCGTGGTGACCCCGGAGATGGCCCTGCCCGGCCACGACGGGGTGTTCGCGCTCGGCGACTCCGCCGCCGTGCCCGACCTGGCGACGGGCGACGGCGCGATCTGTCCGCCGACCGCCCAGCACGCCCAGCGGCAGGGCAAGCGGGTCGCGGAGAACGTCATCGCGACCCTGCGCGACGAGCCGACGCGGCCGTACGTGCACAAGGATCTGGGCCTGGTGGTGGACCTGGGCGGCGCGGACGCGGTCGCCAAGCCGCTGGGCATCGACCTGCACGGGCTCCCCGCGCAGGTGGTGGCCCGCGGCTACCACCTGGCGGCGCTGCGCACGTACGTGGCGCGCACCAGGACCGCGACGAACTGGGTGCTCAACGCGGTGGCGGGCGACGACTTCGTGCGCACCGGCTTCCAGGCCCGCAGGGCGGCCCGGCTGAAGGACTTCGAGTACACCGACGCCTATATGACGACCGACCAGGTGCGCGAGCACGTCGAGAAGACGATGTCCCCCGCACGGTGACTCCGGGCGGGACTTCTCCCGCGCCCACGGCCGGGCCGCGGCCAGCGGCCCGGCCGTGACGTGCGATGCTGGAGAAGAGGATCATCCCGGGGTACGGAAGAGAGTGCGGCGGCGTGAGTGCGGCGGAGGGCTCGGTCCTGACACGGCTGCGGGATCGCGTCACAGCGTCCGATCCCGGTCTGCTGCGGCTGGCCGCGGGATCGCGGACGGCCGGCTCGATCGCGCTGACGCTGGCCGTGCTGGGCCTGCTGCGCGTACCCGTCCCGCACCTGGTGGCCGGGGCGCTCGGGTCGATGGTGGCCGCCTTCGCCATCCGGGAGAACCAGCGCTCGCGGCAGGCGGTCACCCTCGGCCTGGGACTGCTCGTCGCGCTGGCGTCGGTGTCGCTGGGCTCGCTGCTGAACAGCCGCGTGGTGGCGGGAGACCTCTTCTTCCTCGCCCTGATCTTCTGCGCGGTCTACAGCCGCCGCTTCGGCGACCGCGGCTACGCGCTGGGCCTGATCGCCTTCCAGATCTACTTCATGTCCGTGTTCGTCGGCGTGAGCGTCGCGACGCTGCCGAGCCTGTGCATCGTCGTCGCCGTCGCGTTCGCGTGCAGCGCCCTGGTCCGCTTCGTGATCGTCTACGAGACTCCGGCGGGCATCCTGCAACGGCTGCGCGAGGCTTTCCGGGTGCGTCTGGCCCAACTGGTGCGCGCGCAGCTCGAACTGCTGGACGCCGGGCCCGGCGAGGTGGACAAGGCGCTGGAGGACGTGCGCCAGGGCACCGCCCGGCTGCACGAGACGGCCCTGATGATCCAGGGGCGGCTGGAGGAGGGCACCGCCGACGCGGCCGCGGCGCGGACGGTGCAGCGGCGGATCGCGGGCGCCGAGGTCGCCGCCGAGCGTCTCGGTCTGCTCCTGCTGACCGCCCGCAGCAGCCGGCGGGCCGACACGCTCACCCTGCACCTGCCCGGCGCTCGGATCCCCTCGGGCGGCCACGCACCGGTGCGCGAGGAGGCGACCGACGTCCTGCGCCGCGACATGGAGGCGCTGGGCATGCTCGTACTGCGGCCCGTCGGCGAGGGCGGCGGGACCGCGATGGCCCATGTGCGCAACCGGCTGCTCGGCTACCGCGAGGAGGAGAGCCTGCCGCCGGCCTCCCCGGCCGTGCAGGACGTCTTCCGCGGGATCGGCGAGGCCGCGCGGGCGGCGATGGGGCTGCGGGTCGCCCTGGACGCGACGGCGGACGACGAGTCCGACGACAGCCCGGCCACCACGCGGTCCCGGGAGGAGCTGGACGCGGAGAACGCCTCCATCCAGGTCGCCGAGGAGGGCGAAGAAGAGCAGAAGGCGCCCCTGACCGGTTGGCAGCGCCCGACCACGCGGGCCGCGGCGCAGGTCGCGCTGGGCTCGGCCCTGGCCATCGCCGGCGGCGAGTTCCTGTCCAGTCAGCGCTGGTACTGGGCGGTGCTGACCTGCTGGATCGTCTTCCTCAACACCTCGTCGACGGGCGAGATCCTGGTGAAGGGGTACCGGCGGCTGCTGGGCACCGTGCTCGGCGTGGTGGCCGGCATCGTCCTGGCCGGTCTGGTCGGGCCGCACACCTGGACGGCGCTCGCGCTGGTGCTGGCGTTCGTGTTCGCGATGTTCTACACGGCCCCGCTGTCGTACACGCTGATGTCCTTCTTCGTCACGGCGGCGCTGGGCCTGCTGTACACGCTGCTGCACACCTACAGCCTGGCGGTGCTGGTGCTGCGCGTGGAGGAGACGGCGCTGGGCGCGGCCTGCGGCGTCATCGCGGCCGCCGTGGTGCTGCCGGTGCACACCGAACGCCGGACGAACGAGCTGCTGGCCACGGTGCTGGACCGGCTGGCCGAGGTGACCGGCGCCGCGGTCGACCAGCTCAGCGGCGGCCCGCACACGGACCTGCTGCTGCGGGCCCGCGGCCTGGACGGGGCGCTGAGCAACCTGCGGTCGGCGGTGCAGCCGCTGACGCATCCGATCACCCCGATGCGGGCCCGGCGCAGCGCCGCGCAGCACGTCGTCGCGCTCCTGGAGACCTGCGCCTACCAGGCGCGGGCGCTGGCCGCGACGGCCGAGCTGCTGCCAACCCACCCCTCGATCGCCGCGGATCCCCGGCTGCGCGCCGCGGGCCGCCGGATCACGCACAACATCGCGGCGCTCGCCGCCCATGTCGCCGACGGCGCCAGCCCGGCCGAGCTGGAGACGAGTCCGAGCATCGCCTCCCTACTGGAGTCGGGAGCGGCGGCCGCCCCCCACTACGGCAGCATCACCCACCGGGTGCTGCGCTATCTCCTGCGCCTGGACGAGTCCGTGGTCGGTCTGGCCCGCCCCCTGGGGGTCAGGACGCCGACTCCCCCGCAATGAGAAGCCCGCGAGGAGAAGAGGGCCCCGCGCCAGACGTCGGCGGGGGCCCTCCTCTCAGAAGTCGGTCGGCAGGTCGCTGGCCTCGGCGATGCCGCGCAGCTCCTCTGTCTCCCGATGGCGGTCGCGGATGTAGTCGGCGATCTCGGTCAGCCGCGAGGGGTCGGAGGCCGTCTCGGCGTCGGTGACGACCCGGACCGGGCCGGTCTCCTCGATGTCCAGCACGACCAGCTCGTTGTCCAGCCGGCCGGTGACCGCGGTGGCGATCACCAGGGCCGCCTCGTCCCGGATCTCCTGCGGCAGGCCCTGTGCCTGCGGGCCGTCCAGCGGGAAATCCGTCGTGGGCACACCCTGTTCGCTCTGTTCGTGGATGGCCCGGAGCACCGGGTCCACGACGGTGAGCAGAAGCTCGTAGTCTTCCTCGGGCATCCGGATCCGCAGGAGGTCGAGATAGACCTCCACGGCCCGGTCGTCTGGGGGAAGCTCGTCTTCGTTCATCTGCTCCGTGTTCCCCGGCCGCCGCCGCTCAGACGCGGCGCCAGCGTGCGAGTGCGAACGAGAACAGGCCGAACAGCATCAGACCGGCCGCGACCAGCACCAGCAGCCACGGTCCGGCAGGCGTTCCGGCGAAGGAACGCAAAGTGTCGTCCATCCCCTTGGCCTGCTTGGGCTGGTACTCGACGGCGGCCCGGACCGCGAAGACGCCCGCCGTCGCGAAGATCAGCCCGCGGGCGAGGCCGCCGCCCACGCCGGTGACGTCCACCAGCCGGCGCGTGTTCTGGGACATCTCGCCGAGCCGGAGCTTGTCGCGGTACTTGCGCCGCACCGCCTGCACGCCCACCCATACGCCCGCCAGCGCGACGCCGACTCCCACGGCGCCGACCAGCCACTGCCCGGCGGGCAGGCCCATGGCCTGGGCGGTCAGGTCCCGGGACTGCTTGTCGCTGGACCGGCTCCCGCCGTATCCGGCGGCGAAGGACAGCACGGACCAGGCGACCGAGACGTAGAAGACGCACCGGACGGCCGCCAGGGCCCGCTTGCCCGCCTTGTCGCCGTCGGGTCCCGCGGAGCCGAACACCACCTCCGACAGCCGCCACAGCGCCATCCCCGCCACGCCGATCCCCAGCGCCCACAGCAGGACGTCGCCGAACGGCTGCTGGGCGATCGTGGCGAGCGCGCCGCCCCGGTCGGCCTGGTGGCTGCCGTCGCCGAACGCGACCCGCAGCGCGAGCACGCCGACCAGCAGATAGATCACGCCGCGCGCGGTCAGTCCCGCCCGCGCGGCCACCTCTGTGACCGAGCCCTTGGCCGCCCGCCGGGCGCGCGTCTTCCAGGGCCGGGCGAGGGCACTCGTCTGGGTATCCACTCTCCACCTCCGGCCCTGCGGATGCCCCGCTTGGCCCGGGGCACGCGCCCCGTGCACGGCGAAGCCGCCCGGGGCCGCTTCGGGCGGGCCCACGGGCGGCTTCGCCGCACGTCCGGAACGTGCGTCCGGAACCGGGTGCTCCGGGCGTCCCGCCGTGCGTCGGGGGCGGGCCCGGACGCGCGGCGGGACGCGGCGTCCGCCGCCGGGCGAGGGCCGAGGCGGCCAGATCAGGCGGCGGACGGATCAGACGGCGGACGGTGCAGGCGGCGGACGGTTCAGGCGCCGGTCGGGCGCCGTCCGTCTCCGCGCCGCGTCGCGCGCTCGGTCATCACCTCGTCGCGCACTCGCGCGCAACTGCGGCTGATCAGCCGGGAGACGTGCATCTGGGAGATGCCGAGCTTGTCGGCGATCCTGCTCTGGGTCATGTCCTCGAAGAAGCGCATGTAGAGGATGGCCCGTTCCCGCTCGGGGAGCCGGCGCAGCCCCTCCTTGGCGGACTCGCGGTCGACGACGACGTCGTAGGAGGAGTCGGCCGCGCCGAGGGTGTCGGCCAGGCTGTAGCCGTCGGCGCCCGTCGACAGCTCGGCGTCCAGGGACAGCGTGCTGAAGCTGTCCAGCGCCTCCATCCCGGCGTGCACCTCGTCCTCGGTGAGCCCGGTGTGCGCGGCGACGGCCGCGGCCGAGGGCTCGGGGCTGCCGGGGTTTTGGGTGAGTTCGCGACGCGCCACGCGCACCTTGTTGCGCAGCTCCTGCACCCGGCGGGGCACGCGCAGCGCCCACATCCGGTCGCGGAAGTGACGCTTGACCTCGCCGGTGATGGTCGGCACGGCGTAGCTCTCGAAGGCGCCGCGGTCCGGGTCGAACCGGTCGACCGCCTTGACCAGGCCGAGGGCGGCCACCTGCCGCAGGTCCTCGATGGACTCTCCGCGGTCGCGGAACCGGCCCGCGATGCGGTGGGCCATGGGCAGCCACAGGCTCACGAGTTCGTCGCGCACCGCGTCGCGCTCGGGGTCGCCGTCGAGTTCGGCGAGGCGGCGGAAGAGCGCTTCGGTGTCGGGTGCGTCCTCGTGCGGGCGGCGGTTGGGGGGCGACTGGCCTTGGGGGGCTTCGGGACGGTCTGCCGGTGTGTCGATGAGCATGCGGATTCGCTCCTGAAGGCTGGTTTCAGGGAATGACCGCGGAAGGGGGCTGCCCGGAATCGACCAAGAGGGGCCGCCGGGGCGGCCATGCCGCTCCCGCTGGCGCGCCTCCGGTCCGAAGCACGATGGTTCGTCTGCCCAGCGTCAGGAGGAACAAACTCCGCTTTCTGTGATTCTTGGCGTCGGGTCCCCGCCGCTCGGGCGCCGTCTCCCGGCTCGGGGCCCCGGATCGATCAGTTCAGGGGGACGACGGCGCTGATGCACTTGCCGCCGGAGGGCAGGTCGCGGACCTGCACGTCACGGGCGAGACGGCACACCAGGGGCCAGCCGCGCCCGCCGGGCCGCAACCGGCCCTGCGGGTCCTCCGGCGGCCGGAGGACCGGCAGCCGGTCGCTGCGGTCGCTCACGCACACCCGTACGCCGCGGCCGACCACGTCGACGTGGAAGTCGGTCACCCCGCCGCCGTGCAGGATGGCGTTGGCGGTGAGTTCGGAGGCGACGAGCTGGGCGTCGCACAGGGCGTGCGCGTCGCACGGGGTCCGGTCGGCCCCGCAGCACTCGGTGATCGCCCGCTCCACCGCCCGGCGGGCGTCGGCCGGTCTGCACGGTGCGGCGACGGGGGCGGTGCCGGGGGAAGCGTCGGCAGCGGCGCCGACGAAGGTGGTCCTGCGCCTCTCGCACATTTCCTGGCTCCCTGGACGGTGACGTTGGTGACGTTGAGGAGGGCGCCGGACCGGGGCACGAGGTCCACGCCCGGTCTCAGCCCCGCACAGCCGCTTCTGTTCGGCTAGCCGCTCCGGGCGCCTCCAAACATCGACTCCGACGGCCGCCGGAGTCGTCATGTGCCCGCCAGGCGGGTAAAGGAGACGGCATGGCCGAAGTCGTGGACTCAGACGAACTGCTGCGGCGGATCCAGCGCGCCCGGTCCTTCGCCGAGCAGGAGAAGGAGCGGTGGCGCGTACACCGCGGCGGCATCACCCCGGACGCCCCGGACGCCCCGGACGCCCCGGACGACAGCCGCGAGGCCGCCGTGCGCGCGCTGGCGTACGAGGCGGTCCTGCGGGTGCTGGACGAGATCGTCGCCCCCGGCAGACATCCGGAACCGGACTGACGGCCCCGTAAAGAGACCCGCGGTGACGGCGCCTGAGCGGCGGCCCCCGACCGACGGCGCTCACGGGGCGTGAGTGAAACGGATCACGCGGGCGCTCCCGGCCGTGGAAAACGGCCCCCAGTGGTTTATGGTTCACCTATACGCGGCGACGGGGTCGAGCTTCGCACTCCCCCGGCGCCGTCGCATACGGCCCTGGCTGGTCTCCCCCGTCCAGCCAGGGCTTTCTCATGCCCGCGGGCCGTTCATCCCGTGTCATCCCGTGTCGTGCCGGGCTCCCGGGGCCTGATCCCCCCGTAAGACCCCAGTGCCGCGACTACCGCACCGGCCAGGCGCGCGACCGCCGGTGAGGGGCGCGGCCGCCAAGGTGCTCGGGGGGCTTGGAGCGGCTGAAATGGGGCGTAGGCACATGCGCGGAACCCATCGCCGGCGAGGAGCCCCTGGCCATGACCAAAGAGATCAAACTGCTCACCGCCCTCCCCTACAAGCAGCGCGAGCGCCTGATGGAACTGGCGAAGGAGGTCTCGTTCGCCGAGGACGCCCGGATCTTCGAGGCGGGCGGCACGGCCGACCGCTTCTGGGTCATCCGGTCCGGGGCCGTGCACCTCGACCAGCAGGTCACCTCGATGCGCCGGGTGACGGTGGCCAGTCTGGGCGCGGGCGACCTGCTCGGCTGGTCCTGGCTTTTCCCGCCTTACCGGTGGGACTTCGGGGCCGAGGCGTTCAGCCGGGTGCGCGCCTACGAGTTCGACGGCTCGGCGGCGCTGGCGCTGAGCGTGGAGGACCCGCTCCTCGGTCTGTCCCTGGTGCGCACGGTCGCGGAGATCCTGGCCCGCCGCCTCGAACTGACCCGGGGACGGCTCCTGGAGCAGTACACGATCCCCCGGCGCGGACTGTAGGGCCGCGCGGCGGCGGGCTCCTGGCGGCCGCCGTGCGGCGCGCGCCGGTCCGGAGGCCGTTTCGGCGCGGCCGTGGGGCGGCTTCAGACGCGGTAGCGGCGCAGCGCCGGCATGGCCGCGGCCATGCCCAGCATCAGCACGACCACCAGCAGACCGCCCCCCGTCGTGGCGGCCCGCGGGCCGAAGAGCGAGCCGGCCGTGCCGTGCAGCACGTCCGCCAGGCGCGGGCCACCCGCCACCACGACCGTGAACGCCCCCTGCATGCGGCCGCGCATCTCGTCGGTGGCGGCGGACAGCAGGATCGCGCTGCGGAAGACCATGGACACCATGTCGGCGACGCCCGCGGCGGCCAGGAAGGCAACGGCGACCCAGAGGTTGCGGCTCACTCCGAGCCCGGCGACGGCCGCGCCCCAGGCGGTGACCGCGCCGATGACCATCCAGCCGTGCCGGCGCGCCCGGGAGAAGACGCCGGAGAACAGGCCGCCGAGCACCGCGCCGATGGGGATCGCCGCGAACAGCAGGCCGAGCGCCAGGCCCTCGCCGTAGGGGGCGTAGGTCTCGGCGGCGAGCTGCGGGAACAGGGCGCGGGGCATGCCGAAGACCATGGCGATGATGTCGGCGAGGAAGGACAGCAGCAGCACCTTGCGGCCGGCCATGTAGCGGAACCCGTCAGCGATCTCGCGCACGCCCGCCCGGCGGCTGGCGGCGCCCGTCAGCGGCGGCAGCGCGGGCAGGCGCAGCACGGCCCACACCGTGACGCACAGGGCGACCGCGTCGACGAGGTACAGCGCGGACAGCCCGATCACGGGTATCAGCGCGCCGGCCAGCAGCGGCCCGGCCACCAGGCCGGTCTGCATCACCGTGGAGCTGAGGGCGTTGGCCGCGGGCAGCTCCTCCTCGGGGACCAGCCGGGCGATGGAGGCGTTGCGCGCCGGGGCGTTCAGGCCGAAGAACGCCTGCTGGAAGGCGAGCAGCACCATCAGCACCAGGACCGAGTCGAGCCCGGTCAGCGCCTGCACCCAGAACAGCAGCGAGGTGACGGCGATGCCGGCGTTGGTGACCAGCAGCAGCTTGCGCCGGTCGACGGTGTCGGCGATCGCGCCGCCCCAGAGGGCGAACACCACCATGGGCGCCAGTCCGGCGAGGCTCGCGTAGCCGACCCAGGCCGAGGAGCCGGTGATGTCGTAGATCTGCTTGGGCACGGCGACGGCGGTGAGCTGGCTGCCGACCGCGGTGACGATGCTGGACGACCACAGGCGGCGGTAGGCGGGGTGGCGCAGCGGACGCGTGTCCATGGCCCAGCGGCGCCAGCCGCGCCGGACGGGGTCGGCGGCGCGGCCGGCGCCGCCGGTCTCCGCGCCGGTCTCCGCCGGGGTCCGGTCCTGGGCCCCGGCGCGCGTGCGGGCCTCGGGCGGGATGCTGCTGTCGGTGGTGTCGCTGGTGTCCACGGTCTTCCTATGTGCTCGCTACATCTTGTGTATGGCGTTCACTATCCCAGGACAAGCGGCGGTCACGAAGCCCCTGGTCCGGACGGGGCCGCAGGTGTGCGGATTCTGCGAAGGTCTGTCAGGTGTGGCGGGAGGCCGGTTTCGCCCCGGCGTCGTCCGGTGAAACGAAGCCGGGTAAGCCAGACGGGCGCCTCGACGACGGTGTGAGAGGCCCACGGACGCACGGACGACTTCTGATCGCAGGTGACGATTCATGGACAACTGGCGAGAATACGCCGCGTGCCGCGAGGAGGACCCCGACCTCTTCTTCCCCATCGGCTCCACGGGGCCGGCGCTGGTGCAGGCCGAGCAGGCGAAGACGGTCTGCGCGGGCTGCTCCGTCCGGGAGCAGTGCCTGGAGTGGGCGCTGAGCACGGACCAGACCGTCGGCGTCTGGGGCGGCACCAGCGAGACCGAACGGCGTGCGCTGAGGCGGCGGCGCGCGGCGGCTCGCCGCCGGATCGGCTGACGCACCGGCCCGGAGCCCCGTGCGCCGGGACGCACTGAGGCCAGCGCCGGGCCGCCGGAACACGTCCGGCGGCCCGGCGGCCGTGACGGGCCGGATGTCACGGCCTGGCAGGCTTCCCCTGGCCCAGCAGCCAGGTGTGGAACAGCGGTCGCAGGTCCTTTCCGGAGACGCGCTGCGCCAGGGCCGTGAACTGGGCGGTGTCGCCGTGCCCGTCGCGGCGGTCTGCCGCCCAGGCGCGCAGGATCCGGAAGAACGCCTGGTCGCCGACGGTCCTGCGCAGCTCGTGCAGGGTCATCGCGCCGCGGACGTAGACGGGGGTGGCGAAGATGTTCCCGCCGTTGCCGGGGTCGCCGGGCGGGAACGCCCACAGCGCGTCGCCGGCCGGGCGGGCGTAGAACTTGTCGAACTCCTTCTGGGCGCTCGCTCCGCCGTGCTGCTCGGTGTAGAGCCACTCCGCGTAGGTGGCGAAGCCCTCGTTGAGCCAGATGTCCTTCCAGGACGTGAGGGAGACGGAGTCTCCGAACCACTGGTGGGCGTTCTCGTGCACCAGGGTGGTCAGGCCGGGGGCCGAGTCGTACAGGGGCCTGCTCTGCGTCTCCAGCGCGAACCCCACGCTGGGCGCGTGGTCCACGATGGCGCCCGCGCCGCGGAAGGGGTACGGCCCGAAGATCCCGCTCTCCCACTTCAGCACGGAGGGCAGCTTCTTGAGCACCGGCGCCGCGGCGGCCGCCTCGCGCGGGTCGACCGCGTCGTAGACCTCCAGGCCGTCCGGCGTGGTGTACCGCTCGACCCGGAACGTGCCCACGGTGGCGGTGGCGAGGTAGGCGGCCATCGGCTCCGACTGGCGCCAGCGGAACGTGCTGCGGCCGTGCGCGGTGCGGCTGCCGAGGAACACGCCGTTGGCGACCGCGGTGCGCCCGGCCGGCACGGTGAGGGCGAAGTCGTAGGACGCCTTGTCCAGGGGATGGTTGTCGGCCGGGAACCAGGTCATGGCGCCCTGCGGCTCTCCGGCGACGAAGGCCCCGTCGTCGGTCGGGATCCAGCCGTCGGGCGAGCCGTCCGGGTCGGTGACCGGCGCGGGGACGCCGTGATAGGCGACGGTGACGCGGAACGCGTGGCCGGGGCGCAGGGGGGTGCGCGGGGTGACGACGAGTTCCTGGCCGTCGCGGCGGTAGCCGGCCTTGACGTGGTCGACCGTGACCCCGGTGACCGTCAGGCCCTTCAGGTCGAGGTCGAACTGGGTCAGCCGCTGGGCGGCGCGGGCGGTGAGGACCGCGGCGCCGTCGAGGCGCCGTGACCCGGGGTCGTAGGACAGGGTGAGGCCGTAGTGGCTGACGTGGTAGCCGCCGTTCCCGGCGAGCGGGAAGTAGGGGTCTCCGACCCCGGCGGCGCCGACCGTGCCGCCCCTGGCGGGAGCGGCGGCGGCCGGTCCGGCGAGTGCGGGGCCGCTCGCCGCCAGCAGCGCCGTGAGGGCGACGGGAACGGCGGCGGCCACGGCCTCGCGGCGCAGCACGGCGGTGCGTCCGGCGGAAGCGGTCCGCTCGCGGGATGGCGTCACGTGCTCTCCTTGACGGGTCGGGAAGGCGTGCGATCGCCGGCCAGCCTAGGGTCCCCCGCCGGACTGCCGGGGCTTCGACGCAAGTCCGCTGACTGGATCTGATCGCCGTCCGCCGTGCCGGACTCCGTTCAGCCCGTCCGCCGCGCCGGTCCCCTTCAGCCCGTCCGCCGTGCCGGACCCCCTTCAGCCCGTCCGCCGTGCCGGACTCCGTTCAGCCCGTCTGGTCGGCGGCCGCGCGTCCCGCGGCGCGGCCGGAGAACAGGCATCCGCCGAGGAAGGTGCCCTCCAGGGCGTTGTAGCCGTGGACGCCGCCGCCGCCGAAGCCGGCCACCTCGCCGGCGGCGTAGAGGCCGTCGACGGGCCGGCCGTGCGCGTCCAGGGCGCGGGAGTCGAGGTCGGTCTGGATGCCGCCGAGGGTCTTGCGGGTCAGGACGTGCAGCTTGACGCCGATCAGGGGCCCGGCCGCCGGGTCGAGCATCCGGTGCGGGGAGGCGACCCGGCCGAGGCGGTCGCCGAGGTAGCGGCGGGCGTTGTGGATGCCCTGGATCTGGGCGTCCTTGCTGTAGGGGTTGGCCATCTGCCGGTCGCGCGCCTCCACCTGGCGCCGTACCTCGGCGGCGTCCAGCAGCGGCTCGTCGGTGAGCTTGTTCATCTTCTCGACGAGTTCTTCGAGGGTCCCGGCGACCACGAAGTCCGCCCCGTGCCGCAGGAAGTCCCGTACGGGCCCCGGCGCGCCCCTGCCGAACAGCCGGTCGCGCAGCACCGCCTTGCCGTCCTTGGCGGTGATGTCGGGGTTCTGCTCGGAGCCCGAGAGGGCGAACTCCTTCTCGACGATCTTGCGGGTCAGCACGAACCAGGAGTGGTCGTGGCGGGCGATGTCCTCGGTGGTGCGCAGGTGCCGGAGGGTGCTCAGCGTGTCGTAGCCGGGCAGGCAGGGGTCGGGCAGCCGGCGGCCGAGGGCGTCGAGCCAGAGGGAGGACGGGCCGGGCAGGATGCGGATGCCGTGGCCGGGCCACAGGGGGCTCCAGTTCCGCACGCCCTCGGTGTAGTGCCACATGCGGTCGCGGTTGACCAGGCGCGCGCCGGCCGCCGCGCTGATGTCCAGCATCCGGCCGTCCACGTACGCCGGGACGCCCGTGATCATCCGGGCCGGGGGCGTGCCCAGCCGGTCGGGCCAGTGGCGGCGGACGATGTCGTGGTCGGCGCCGATGCCGCCGCTGGTGACGATCACGGCCTGCGCGGTGAGTGCGAACGCGCCGACCGGGTCCCGGTTGGAGGCGGCGCCGCGGGGCGCGTCGTCCGGAGCGAGCACGGCGCCGCGCACGCCGCGCACCGCGCCCGACTCGACGACCAGCTCGTCCACCCGGCGCCGATGGTGGAAGGTGAGCAGGCCGTCCTTCGCGGCCTGCCGGGCGCGGTCGGCGAAGGGCTCCACGACGCCGGTGCCGGTCCCCCAGGCGATGTGGAAGCGGGGGACGGAGTTGCCGTGGCCGTCCGCGCGCAGGTCGCCGCGCTCGGCCCAGCCCACGGTGGGCAGCAGGGTGATGCCGTGGCTCTCCAGCCAGGACCGCTTCTCCCCCGCCGCGAACGCGACGTAGGCGCGCGCCCAGCGCACCGCCCAGGAGTCCTCGTCGTCCAGCCGGTCGAACCCCGCACTGCCCCGCCAGTCGCTCCAGGCCAGGTCGAAGGAGTCCTTGACGCCCAGGCGGCGCTGCTGCGGGGAGTCGACGAGGAACAGCCCGCCGAACGACCAGTACGCCTGGCCGCCTAGGTTGGCGGCGTTCTCCTGGTCGACGAGGGCGACCGTACGGCCCCGGCTGGTCAGCTCGTGGGCCGCGACCAGCCCGGCGAGGCCGGCTCCTACGACGATGACGTCCGCGTCCATACGGGCGTGCTCCTTCCTCTGGCTTCCTCTGGCTTCCTCTGGGTTGTCGTCAGGCGGTGGGTGCGGGGCCGGCGTTGCCGTCGGTGAGCAGCGCGGTGAGCAACTGGCCGAGCCAGCGGCGGGCGCCCTCGACGTCCCTGTCCAGCAGCAGTTGGACGGTGACTCCGTCGTACGCGGCGACGACCGCGTGCGCCGCGCCGTCCGCGCCGCCGAGGGCGGCGGGCCAGGCGGCGCGGCCCGGGGTGCGGGCGAGCCGGTCGGCGACAGCGGCGCGCAGCCTCGCCCGGTGCTCCAGCAGGGTCCGGGCCACGGCGGCGTCGCGAGCGGCGTGCGCCAGGAAGTCCGTCTTGACCAGAAGCCAGTCCACGTCGAGCAGGAGCACCTCGGTGACCCGGTCGACGGCGGCGGCCACGTCGAGTTCCGGGCCGTCCAGCGCGAGGGCGCCCGCCACCTGGCCGGCGATCAGCTCGGCGCGCTCCCGGTAGAGGGCGAAGAACAGCTCGTCCAGCGCGGCGAAGTTGGAGTAGAAGGCGCCCCGGCTGTATCCGGCGGCCTCGCAGACTTCCTCGATGGAGACCTGGCCGAACCCCTTGGCCGCGAACACCCGGAAGGCCGCTTCCAGCAGGTCGGCTCGGGTCCGCGCACGCCGTCTGGTGACCCGCCCGGCAGCGCCGGGGCGGTCGGCGCGGGACCCGTCCGCTTCCGGCGCGCGTGCCGTGAGCAGTCCGTCGGCCTCCTCGGACGCCATGCGCCCACCTCCGTTCGATACGGCAATGTATCCGATACAGCGGTGTATCGAAAGGGGTCGTCCAGGTGCTGAGGCCGCGAGCGGCCGGGCGCCGGCGCGTGGACGTCCGCCCGCCGGACGGGCGCGGTGTGCCGGGCCCGCGCCGCCTTCCGGTTCCCGGTCCGGTGTACTGTGATCGTCGGGCGGTCCCTTCCCCGTGACCGCCGGGCAGTCGTCGCGGGAGCGGAGAGGGAGATCGATGCGGGCAGACGTGCGGCAGGTCGCGGACGGCGCCTATCTGGTGCACGGGAGCAGCACCAACTGGGTGATCCTCACCGAGGGCGACGCGGTCACGTTGATCGACACCGGCTATCCCGGCGATCGTGAGCTGGTGCTCGACTCACTGGCGGCGGTGGGCAGTTCGCCTCAGGCGGTGGCCGCGGTGCTGATCACCCACGCGCACAACGACCATCTGGGCTCCGCCGAGTACTTCCGCGCCGTGCACGGCGTCCCCGTCTATCTGCACGAGGCCGAAGTGCCGCACGCGCGGCGGGACTTCCTGCACCAGGTGAGCATCGGCCAGGTGCTGCGCAACGGATGGCGGCCGGGTGTGCTGCCCTGGGCGGCGCACGCGCTGCGCGTCGGCGGCGCCGCCCGTGTGCCGGTCACCGCTCCGGAGCCGTTCCCGGCGGCGGGCCCGCTCGACCTGCCGGGGCGGCCCGTGCCGGTGCACACGCCGGGCCACACGCACGGCCACGCCGCCTTCCACCTGCCGCGCGCGGGCGCGGTGGTCTCCGGGGACGCGCTGGTGAGCGGGCACCCCGTCTCGCGGGTCCGCGGCCCGCAGATGCTGCCTGCCATGTTCCACCACGAGCGCGCCCGCGCGCTGGCCTCCCTGGACGTCCTGGCACGTCTCGACGCCGACGTCCTGCTGCCCGGCCACGGGCCCGTGCACCGCGGCCCGATCGGTCAGGCGGTGCGGCGCGCCCGCGACCACGCGCTCTAGGGCTGCGACGGTACACCGAACGCTTTTGGACGTCGCCTCGTCGTGCGGCCGCGCCCGCTGCGACTCGAACGGCCGGTGTGCGCATCGCCGCCGTGCGGGTCAGGCGTGCGGGACGACCGCCACCGGGCAGCGGGCGTGGTGCAGCACTCCGTGCGCCACGGAGCCGATCCGCGCGCCGGCCGCGGTGCGGCGGGCGCGGCGGCCCACCACCACGAGCTGGGCGCATGCGGCGGCGGACAGCAGCACCTCGCCGGCGGCGCCCCTCTCCACCTGCTCCACCACGGGCGTCTCGGGGAAGCGCTCCCGCCACGGCCGCACCGCGTCGGCCAGCGCCTTCGCCTCGTACGGCTCCAGGCCGCCTGTCTCGTCGAGCAGCTTGAGCGAGCCGGGGCTGTAGGCGAAGACCGGGGGCAGCGTCCAGGCGCGCACCGCGCGGACGGCGGCGCCCCGGGCCGTGGCGGTCTCGAACGCGCACCGCAGGGCCGCGGCGCTGTCCTCCGGGCCGCCCTGCTGGCCGACCACGATCTCCCGGCCGGCGGCTTCGGCGGCCGGTTCGTCCTCGGCGCGCACCAGCACCACGGGCCGTGGCGCCTCGGCGATCACCTGCTGGCCCACGGAGCCGACCAGGAACCCGACGAGGGGGCCCTGTCCGCGTGAGCCGAGCACCAGCGCCTCGGCCTCGGCGGCCGCGGCGACCAGCGCGTCCGCGGCGGCGTCCTCCACCGCGTCGGCCGTCATCGGCAGACCGGGATGGCGCTCGGCCAGGACGCTGACGGCGTCGGCGAGGGTGTCGCGCACCCGCTCCCGCTGCGCGTCCCGGTCGCCCAGGTCGAAGTCGGCGTGCGCCTCGAAGCGCCAGGCGCGCACCACGCGCAGCGGCAGCCCGCGGCGCTCGGCCTCGCGCGCCGCCCACGCCAGCGCGGCGATGCTCTCCGCCGAACCGTCCACCCCTGCCGTGATCGGCCGCGTCATCCCTTCCGCCTCCTCACGTCGCTACCCGGTGTCGAAGTCCCAGTCTCCCCCAGGTCGGCCGTCCGATCGCGCCGGACGCCGCCCTGCCGGGCGGGGGCCCCGCGCCCGGCAGGGCCGAGGCGACCGCCCCGTCCACGGCGGACGACGGCAGGGCTGCTGAGCTGCTGAGCTGCTGAGCTGCTGAGCTGCTGGGGACGACGACCGGGGGCGCCCCGCGCCTGAGCGGCCCGGCGACGGCGACGCGTCGGCCGCTCACCCGCGCGGAGACGACGAGGGACGCCCCGCCGGCGGCGGAGCGTCCCCTGGTGCGTGCGGCAGACCGTCAGCCGCGGTCCGCCGGAGTGTTAGCGGAGGTGACGTTGACCGCGGCCCAGGCCCGGTCCACCGTCTTGTACTCGGTGCTGTTCGCGCCGTAGAGGTCCCGGGCGGCGTTCAGCGTCGCGACCCGCGCGTCGTGGAAGTCCGTCGTGGAGACCATGTAACGCGTCAGCGCCTGGTAGAAGATGGCGGTGGCCTTGGCGCGGCCGATGCCAGTCACCGACAGGTTGTGATAGGTCGGCGAGTCGTAGGAGAACCCGCCGATCTTCTTGCTGCCGCTGCCCTCGGCGAGCAGGTAGTACGCGTGCGAGGAGACACCCGAACCGGCGTGCACCTCGGTGTAGTACACCGACGGCGACCAGTAGTCGATCGTGCCCTCGAGCCGGTCGAGGGACGGGTGGTCCAGGCGGCGCAGGAACTTCTGCGCCAGGCCCAGCTTCTCGCCGATGAGGTAGTTCGGCGGGTTGCTGGGATTGTTCGCGGAGAACTCGACGTTGGAGCCGAAGATGTCGGCCAGCGACTCGTTCAGCGCCCCGGGCTCGCCGAACTGGCCCTCGTCGTTCTCGTAGGTGGGCTCCAGCTTGGCGGTGGCCTCCACCACGCCGTGGGTCAGCTCGTGGCCGGTGACGTCGAGGGCGACGAGCGGCTTCTTGAACATCTGGCCGTCGCCGTCGCCGTAGAGCATGCAGTCGCACGTCGGGTCCCAGAACGCGTTCGCGATTCTGTCGCCGAAGTGGACCATGGCCTCGGCGCCCTGGGAGTTGTTCTCGATGCCCTTGCGCCCGAAGGTCTTGGCGTAGAAGTCCAGCGTCTTGTCGACGCCGTACTGCGCGTCCACGGCGGCGCTGACGCGGCTGGAGACCGAGCCGTTGCCCCACCGGCCGTTCGTGGTGGTGACCTTCGCGCCGAGCGCGAAGTCCTCCAGCTCCTTGTTCTTCGCGTCCCGCGTCTCGGTGCCCCAGCGGGTGGGGTCCTTGAGCAGGAAGCTGGCGCCGGACGTCTGGGTGGTGGTCAGGGGGACCACGCCCAGGAACAGCGAGGAGCCGAGGCCGGTGACGGTCCGCGGGAAGGGTGCGGACGCGGCCGGGCCGAGCGTGCGGCCGCCGGACACGGCCGTCAACGGCGTGTCGCCCGTCGCCGGGTTCAGCGTCTCCCCGCGCTCGCGCAGGGTGCTGAGCAGCTTCGGCGAGAGGAACTCGTCGCTGTCGGCGGCGTTGCTGCGCACCGCGCCGGTGACCGCGTCGACGACCACCGTGCGGGCGCCGGTGTCCTCGGCGCTGGCGGCGCCGTTCACCTGCACCTGGTAGGCGAGGGCGGAGGCCCCGCCCCGGGCGTCCACCACCAGGCGGACGCTGCCCGCGTCGCCCTGGGCGGCCGAGGCCGCCTTGGCCGCCGCCTGGGCGGCCGTCAGCTTCGCCTTGGCGACGGGCTTGACCGTGTGGTCGGCCGCCCGGGTGACCCCGGTGTACGCCAGGTTCCGGTCCAGGTGGACGACGAGGTCGCCGCCGAGCACCGTCATGCCCTGGTGCGTGCGGACGAACCGGACGTGCACCGCGCCCCGGGAGTCGGTCATCACGTCCTGGGCGCGCAGTTCGTCGCCCTGGCTCACGCCGGTGGCCGACACGTGCGCGAGGGCGGCGGCGCGGGCGGCCTCGACGATCGAGGCGCCGGAGGCGCTTGAGGCGCCGGCGGACGACACGGTGCGGCCCGCCCCCGCGGCGGGGGCGGCCAGCGCCGTGCCGGCCAGACCCGTGGCGGCCGTCGTCACGACGACGGCGACCGCCACGTTGCGTATGTGGGCTTTGTGCACTCTGAGGAGTTCCTTCGTTCAAGCGGGCGCCGGATGGCCGAGCGCCGCGAAGCACGGCGCCGCGGCGCCATGGGGGCTGGTCGGGCCCCGGAACGGAACTTTTATGGATCAGTCATGGGCATGTAAAGCACGAATGATGCATTCCGTACGGCCCAGGACAATCTTTTGCCAATTCAGCGCACTGAAGTGATCAACGAGTGACCAACTGTGTGTCGATACAGAAGATGTGACCAGATGCGAGAAGGTTGCCCCGCCCGAGTGTGATCGATCTCGCACGGCGTCCGCGCCGGCGGAGGACGGCAGCGGAAGAGGAGAGCGCGCATGACCCCCCGAACGGTGTGCAGGAGCCTGGTACTCGGGTCGCTGACGCTGACCCTCGTCGCGGGCCCGGCGCAGGCGGCGCAGCGCCACCCGGACACCGGCCGCCCGGACACGGCTCGCCCGGCCCTCGCGCCCCGGAGCGGCGCGGCGCCCGCCCGGCTCCCGGCCCCCGACACCGCCGCCCTCAGCAGCCTGCTGCGCAAGGCGGTGCAGCAGGGCGCCCCGGGAGCGCTGGCGCGGATCGACGACCACGGCACGGTGCACCGGGCCACCGCGGGAGTCGACGACCGCGCGACCCGGACGGCGATGGACGCCGCCGACCGGTTCCGCATCGGCAGCGTCACCAAGACGTTCACCGCGGTGGTGCTGCTGCAACTGGCGGCCGAGGGCAAGGTGAAGCTCGACACGTCCGTCGACCGCTATCTGCCGGGACTGCTGCCGGACGCCCGGATCACGGTGCGGCACGTGCTCAGCCACCGCAGCGGGCTCTACGACTACACGCACGACCTGTTCGCCCGGACGGTGCCCGGCTTCGAGGCCGTGCGCAACAAGGTCTTCACTTACCGGCAGTTGGTGGCGCAGTCCGTCAAGCACCCGCTCACCCACAAGCCGGGCGCCGTCTACGCGTACTCCAACACCAACTTCGTGGTGGCCGGACTGCTCGTCGAGAAGCTGACCGGACACCCGGTGCGCACCGAGTACCAGAACCGCATCATCAAGCCGCTGCGGCTCACGGACACCTTCTACGTCCACCCCGCCACCGCGATCCCCGGCCGGCACACGCACGGCTATCTCACCCCCGACGACGCCCGGAGCCCCTTGGTGGACGCCACCGACCAGACGGCGTCCTGGGCGCAGAGCGCGGGCGCCCTCATCTCCTCCGCGCGTGACCTGAACGCCTTCCTGTCGGCGCTGCTCGGCGGACGGCTGCTGCCCGCCGGGCAACTGGCCCAGATGGAGCGCTGGCTGTCCTCGGGCGCCCAGCAGGCGTACGGGCTCGGACTGCGCCGCCGCGACCTGTCCTGCGGGGTGTCGGTGTACGGGCACACCGGCATCGTGCAGGGCTTCTCCACCTACGCGTTCACCAGCAAGGGCGGCCAGCGCAGCTTCACCGCGCTGGCCAACACGTCCAACAACGGGGCGACGGACCGGACGATGCTGGCGACGCTGGACTCGGCGTTCTGCGGCAAGCACGTCAAATCCCGGGTCGCGGCCGCGCGGTGAGCCGTCCCAGCCAGTGATCTTGTCAGAATGAATCACTCCGGGTCAGGATGCCCGCATGAAGGGTGACCTCTTTTCCAGCGAGCACGTGGTGCGGCCCGCGAGCGCACCGGGCCTGTCCGTCGAGAACGCCAAGTGCCTGCGGTACGCGGTGGAGGGCGAGATGCTCGCCCGGCAGGGCTCGATGGTGGCCTACCGCGGCGACCTGCGTTTCGAACGCAAGGGGCAGGGCGTGGGCGGCATGCTCAAACGCGCCGTCACCGGAGAGGGGCTGCCGCTGATGGCGGTGCTCGGGCGGGGCGACGCCTGGTTCGCGCACGAGGCGCAGAACTGCTTCGTCGTCGAGGTCGACCAAGGCGACGAGTTCACCGTCAACGGGCGCAACGTGCTGTGCTTCGACGCCTCGCTGTCGTATCGGATCAGCACGGTCAAGGGCTCGGGCGTCGCAGGCGGCGGCCTGTTCAACAGCGTCTTCACCGGACAGGGCCGGCTCGGCCTGATGTGCGAGGGGACCCCGCTGGTCATACCCGTCACCCCCGGGCAGCCGGTCTACGTCGACACGGACGCGGTGGTCGGCTGGACCGCCCGGCTGGAGACCTCGCTGCACCGCTCGCAGTCCATCGGCTCGATGCTGCGCGGCGGTTCCGGCGAGGCGGTGCAACTGGTGCTGCGCGGCGAGGGGCACGTCGTGGTCCGGCCGAGCGAAGTGACCCCCGATAAGCCCCGGCAGCACTGAGGACGTCGAGAAGCGGCGGACGGCGCGCGCGAGACAGGCGCGGCGCACCTTCGTGCCGCGGCCCGTGGAAGCGGGGCGGACGGCGCGCGCGAGGCAGGCGCGCACCGCCGCAGCCGGGCCGGTCCCGCGCGCCCGGCGCGGTCTGGTCCCGCGCGCCCGACCCGGTCTGGTCCCGCGCGCCTGGCCCGGCCCGGTCCCTTGTGCCCGGCCCTGGCCCGTCCCCGCCGCTCGTCGGCGCCCCTCGTGACCGGCGCCGATACCGTGTTGACCTGCGCCGCCTCGCCGGGTGAGGGTCGGGGCGGCGCGGTCCGTCGCCCCCGCGCCGGAAAGGTGGACCGCCGTGATCGGCATCTCGGAGATCGAAGCCGCCGCCGAGCGGATCGCCGGACACGTCGTGCGCACGCCGACCGTGCCCAGCCCCGGCCTGTCCGCGCTGCTCGGCGTCCCGGTGACCGCGAAGCTGGAACTGCTCCAGCGCACCGGCTCGTTCAAGGTGCGCGGCGCGACGGCGAAGCTCCTCTCGCTCGACGAGGCGGAACGGGCCGCCGGCGCGGTCGCCGTCAGCGGCGGCAACCACGGGATCGCCGTGGCGGTGACGGCCGCCGCCCTCGACGTGAAGGCCACGGTCGTCATGCCCCGCACGGCGCCGTCGCGGTCCGTGCGGATCGCGGAGGAGGCCGGGGCGTCGGTGCGGCTGACCGACGGCATGGACGAGGCGTTCGCGACGGCGGCCCGGCTGCACGACGAGGGGCTCACCCTGGTCCATCCCTTCGACGACCCGGTGGTCGTGGCCGGTCAGGGCACCGTCGGCCTGGAACTGGCCCAGGACGCCGGGGAAGTGACCGACGTGCTGGTGAGCGTGGGGGGCGGCGGGTTGATCTCCGGCGTCGCCGCCGCGCTGCGCGCGCTGCGGCCCGGCGTGCGGGTCTGGGGCGTGGAGACCGAGGGCGCCGAGGCGATGTCGCGTGCGCTGGCCGCCGGAGGTCCGCTTCCGGTCGCCGTCTCCTCGCTCGCGACGACACTGGCCGCCCCGGCGGTCGCACGACTGACGTATGACCATGTGTCCGCCCTGGTGGAGGACGTGCTCGTGGTGTCCGACCGGGACGCCGTGCGGGGGTGTCTGGAGCTGGCCGAGCACGCGAAGGTGTGGACCGAGCCCGCCGCCGGCTGTCTCCTCCCGGCGGCCCGGCTGGTCCGGGAGCGGGTCGGCGACGGGGCCCGGCTCGGCCTGGTGGTGTGCGGAGGCAACGCGGCGGTCGCCGACGTCCTGTCCTGGGCGGACCGGTTCGCCCTGCGCTGACCGGATCGCGCTGACCGGATCGCGCGGAGAGGGCCGCGCTGGACGGCGCCGACTGGCCGGAACCGGTCCGGTCCGCGCGTCCGCGCGCGGCGATCCGGGCCGCCCGTTGAACGCAACCCGCCCCCGCCGCCGTACCTCTGGGAAAGGCGGAAGCCGGGGGGTGCAGCGAGACATGGCCATGGTCAGGGCGCAGCCGTCCGCACACGAGCTGGTCGCCGGGCGGTACCGGCCGCTGCGGGTCGTCCACTGCGACACGAACCTGCTGCGCTGGTACGGCGAGGACGTCGTAGGCCGGCGTCCTCGCCTGCTGACGCGGATCGGGCTCCCGGCCGACGCCGCCGCGCCGGCCGCCGCCCGGCTGATCGCCGACCGCGTCCTGCGCACCCCCGAGACGGTGGGACGGCTGCGGCCGGGCCGGGTCGCCGCGCTAGTCGACGCCGTGACCGAGGACGGCGCGCTGTGGACGGTCAGCGAGTGGATCGACGCTCCGTCCCTGGCCGAACTGATCGCCGAAGACGGCCCGTTGACGTGCGCTCGGACGGCGCGGATCGGCCTGGAGCTGCTGGACGTGCTGGACGCCGCCCACGCGGAAGGCGTCACCCACGGCGAACTGGGTCCCGCGCAGGTGTTCGTGCCGGATCGGGGCGGCCTCGTGGTGAGCGGCTTCGGTCTCGCGGGCGCCACCCTCGCCCCGCGCCTCACCGCGCCGTCGTTCGCCTCCCCCGAGCAGGCCCGCGACGAGCGCGTCGGACCGGCCGCCGACCTGTGGGCGCTCGGCGCACTGCTGTACGCCATGGTCGAGGGGCGCCCGCCGTTCAGCGACCGGGGCCGCGCCGAGGCGACGCTGAGGGCCGTGGACCGGCTGCCGCTGCGCGCGCCGGTGCGGTGCGGGCCGCTCGCCCCGGCCGTGGAGGGGCTGCTGCGCAAGGACTCGCTGGAGCGGATGGCCCGTGCCGCGGTCCGGGACACGCTCCTCCAGGCCCTGGCCGACGAGGCCGACGACCCCGGCGCGTCAGGCCCGGACGTCCCGTGGTCCCGACTGCGCCCGGCGCGCGCGTCGGGCCGCGCGGCGCCCCGGCGGACGGGGCGCGCCGGCGGCGGACGGGTCCGGGCGGCAGTCGGGGCCGTGGCGGTGATCGCCGTCGTGGCCGGGGCCGTCGCCCTGGCCGCGACCCGTCAGCACCATGGCCCCGGCGCCGTCGCCACCGGGGCCGCCACTGCCGCGCGGCCCTCGGCGCCGCCCAGGATCCCGACGGCGGGCGACGCTCCCCCGGCCCCTTCCACCCCGTCCACCGGTTCTTCTCCTTCAGGCTCCCCCTCTTCCGGTACGCGGGCGCCCACCGCCTCGCCGACCGGTTTCCGCCTCTACCGCGCCTCCGAGGGCTTCTCGGTCGCGCTGCCCGTCGGCTGGCGACGGCTGCGCACCACGCGTGCGGCCGGTCCGTCGTACCGCGTCGTCTTCGGGGCGAGCGGCGACGCGCGGACGCTGGCGGTCACCCACAGCGAGCACCTCGGCCCGGACCCGGTCGCGATCTGGCGGGACGACGTGCAGCCCGCCCTGGAGCGGCAGGGGTCGTTCCAGCGGATCGGCGACATCCGCGCGACGACCTACCTGGGCCGCCCGGCCGCCGACATGGAGTGGCTGTCGACCGACGGGGACGTGCGTGTGCGCACCTTCGGGCGGGGCGTCCTGCTGGGCGGCGGGAGCGGCTTCTCGCTGCGCTGGGCGGCTCCGGCCGACGCCTTCGGCGCCGCGGCGAACCGGCGTGCGCTGGACGCCGTCCTCCGCGGTTTCCGCCCGCCCCCCGGCTGATCCGTTTTCGCGCACGCGAGCCGGGGACTCGGCGCGCATGGTGCAGATCGGATACACGATGATGACGGAGCAGGCCGGGCCGCGCGAACTGGTCGGCCACGTGGTGCGCGCCGAGGAGGTCGGCTACGACTTCTCCGTGACCTCCGACCACTACTCCCCGTGGCTGCGCTCGCAGGGACACTCGCCCTACGCCTGGAGCGTCCTCGGGGCGGCCGCGCAGGCGACCTCGCGCATCCCGCTGATGACCTACGTGACCTGCCCGAGCTTCCGCTACCACCCGGCCGTCGTGGCGCAGAAGGCGGCCACGATGCAGTTGCTGTCCGAGGGCCGGTTCCGGCTGGGCCTGGGATCGGGCGAGAACCTCAACGAGCACGTGGTGGGGGGCGGCTGGCCCGCCGTCGACGTCCGCCACGAACGGCTGGAGGAGGCCGTCGAGATCATCCGCGCGCTGTTCGACGGCGGCCTGGTCACCTATCACGGCACGCACTTCGACGTGGAGTCGGCACGGCTGTGGGATCTGCCGGACCAGCCGCCGCCCCTCGGGGTCGCCGTCTCCGGCGAACGGTCCTGCACCCTCGCCGGGCACCTGGCCGACCTGGTCATCGCCACCGAGCCCGAGGCCGGGCTGCTGGACGCCTTCGACCGGCACGGCGGCCAGGGCAAGCCCCGGGTGGGCCAACTCCCGGTCTGCTACGACGCCGACCGGGACGCGGCGGTGACGCGGGCGCACGCGCAGTTCCGCTGGTTCGGCGGCGGCTGGAACGTCAACGCCGAACTGCCGGGCCCGCATTCGTTCGCGTCGGCCACCCAGTACGTCACCCCGGACGACGTCGCCGCGTCCATCCCGTGCGGCGACGACCCCGCCGCCTTCGTCGAAGCCGTACGCCCCTACGCGGACGCCGGGTTCACCGAGGTGGCGCTGGTGCAGATCGGCGGCGACCAGCAGGACGCGTTCCTCAACTGGTCCGCGAAGACCCTGCTGCCCGCACTGCGCGACGCCTTCGGCTGACGGCGCTCCGTGGCACTCCACGGCATTCCACGGCGCCGGAGGGCCGGATCACGGAGCGCTGGATTCCGGGGCGCCGGAGGGCCGGATCGCAGGGCGACCGCAGGCCGGCGGCCAGTTTCACCCGGTCGCAGGAGCATTGCACGAGAGCGGGGGTATTAGGGGCCCGTCGCGGCATCTCTCATCAGCGACGTCCTCCTGTCCTCGAAAGGGCGCCTGTCTGTGAAGCCTCACGTGCGCAAAACCCTCGTCGTGCAGTTGCAGGCGGGCGGAGGCACAGATCGTTTTCCCGTGCTGGCGCACTTCGCTTACGACGCCGACGATCCGTTCGCCGTCACCGCCGTCTTCAGTCACGACGGCCGGGTGCTCGCCCGCTGGACGCTGGACCGGGAGATGCTGGGCGAGGGACTGATGCACGCGGTGGGCGTCGGAGACGTGCGGTTCCACCCGGCGTCCACCGGGCCCTGGGATGAGCTGTGCATGGAGTTCTACGGCGACGCCCACCCGGACGGCGGGCGTCACCACGCGGCGGTGTTCGTCTGGGCGTCCGCCGTCGCGGCCTTCCTCCAGGAGAGCTACCGCGTGGTGACGCCGGGCACGGAGGAGATCGGCGTCGACGACTTCCTCGCCGACGTGATCACGCGAGGCTGAGCGGGACGCCGGGTGACCGCAGCGGGGCTGCGGCTGCGGTGGAGGCGGCGGCCGTGAGCGCCGCCCGGAGGCCGGGGGGCCTACCAGCGAGCGGCCACCTGGTCCTTGATCCGGCGCTCGTACAGGTCGCGCACCGCGGCCAGCGTCTCGTCGGTCAGCGGGGGCAACTTGCCGGCCTCCGCGTTGGCACGGGCCTGCTCCGGGCTGCGGGCGCCGGGGATGACGCTGGTGACGCCGGGCTGCTGGACGATCCAGCGCAGCGCCAGTTGGGCCGGCGTCCAGCCCTCGGGAGCGAGGGCGGCGAACTCGGCGGCGGCCGAGACGCCCGTGCCGTAGTCGACCCCGGAGAAGGTCTCGCCCTGGTCGAAGGCCTCGCCGTGGCGGTTGAAGGTGCGGTGGTCGTTGGCCGGGAAGACGGTGTCCGCGGTGTACTTGCCCGACAGCAGCCCGGAGGCGAGCGGGACGCGCGCGATGACGCCGACGCCCGCCTCGCGCGCCGCGGGCAGCACCTCGTCCAGCGGCTTCATGCGGAACGGGTTGAGGATGATCTGCACGCTGGCCACGTGCGGGCGGGCGAGGGCGGTCAGCGCCTCGGCGCACGTCTCGACGCTGACGCCGTAGGCGGCGATCCGCTCCTCCTCGACGAGGGTGTCCAGCGCGTCGAACACCGCGTCGCTGGAGTACACCGCCGTGGGCGGGCAGTGGAGCTGCACCAGGTCGACGCGGTCGACGCCGAGGTTGCGGCGGGAGCGGTCGTTCCAGTCGCGGAACGCGCTCAGGACGTAGTTCTCCGGGACCTGCTCGACGCGGCGGCCCATCTTGGTCGCGACCAGCACATGCAGGTCCGGGCGGGAGCGCAGGAAGGTGGCGATGGTCTCCTCGCTGCGCCCGTCGCCGTAGACGTCGGCCGTGTCGAAGAAGGTCACCCCCGACTCGGCCGCCGCCTCCAGCACGGAGAGGGCCTGCTTGTCGTCCACGTCGCCCCAGTCGGCGCCGAGCTGCCAGGTGCCGAGTCCGACCACCGAGGCGTGCTGCTGCGACCTGCCGAATTCACGTTCGTCCATGCGGTCAGTCTGTCATTCGCCGCGGGCGGGCGCGGAGTCGGTCGCCGTGGGAGTCGCTGGTGCTGTGACCGGAGAGGTTCACCGGCTCGCGCTGGTGGACCTCTCCGGTGACAGCGCTAGCCGGCCGCGGCCGTCCGGCACTCCGGGTGGCCCCAGCCCTGGTCGTTCTTGGCGATGGACTCGCCCGCCGCGTAGGACCGGCCGCACATGCAGCGGCCCGGGAACTTCGCCTTGATGGTGCGGGCCGAGGCGCCCGCCGCGCCGGTGCGGGCGCCGGTCTTCCCGGTTCCGTTCGCGCTGCGGCGCGGACCGGCGGACGCGGCGACGGGCGCGGGCGGCGGCGCCGGGGAGCCGAGGGCGCTGCCCGCCGCCTGCTGGGCGCTCGCCGCCTGGCTGGCGGCCCGGTCCGCGAAGTCGTTCAGCGGGTCGCCGTCGACCTGGTGGGCCGGGACGTAGCGGAAGTCGACGCTGCGGCCGTCGAGCAGCTCGTCGATCCGCACCACCAGCTCCTGGTTGGCGACCGGCTTGCCCGCGGCGGTCTTCCAGCCGTTGCGTTTCCAGCCGGGCAGCCAGGTGGTGACGGCCTTCATCGCGTACTGCGAGTCCATCCGGACCTCAAGCGGCACACCGGGGTCGGTCGCCGCCAGCAGCCGCTCCAGCGCGGTGAGTTCGGCGACGTTGTTGGTGGCCTTGCCGAGCGGGCCGGCCTCCCAGCGGTTCGCGGACTCGGCGTCGTCGGAGACCACCCAGGCCCAGCCCGCGGGTCCCGGATTCCCCTTCGAGGCCCCGTCGCACGCGGCCACCACTCGTTCGCGCATGGCCTCGATCATGCCACGCCAGGACGAGACCCCGCGCCACGCCAGGACGAGACCCTGCGCCACGCACGGACGGGGCCCCGCGAGCCGGTGAGGCTTTCCGGTCACCGCACCAGTCAGGCCACCTCCGTGGTGGTCGGCCTCTCGCCCTTGGCCGCGGTGACGTCGATCACGGTGAAGACCGCGCCCTGCGGATCGGTGAGCGCCGCCAAACGGCCGAACGGGCTGTCCATCGGGCCGTGCCGCAGCACACCGCCGTGCGCCGTCGCGGCGGCCACCGCGGCGTCGCAGTCGGGGACCGTGAAGTACACGTTGATGTGCGAGGGCGCCTCGGACGGGAAGTCGTCCGTCATCCGCATGCGACCGAGGACCGGCTCCGAGCCGAGGTCGAACATGCGGTAGTCGATGCGGTCGTCCTCCATCCGCTGCACGTGGTAGCCGAAGACGGCGCTGAGGAAGTCGTCCGCCGCGCCGGGCTCGCGGGTGTAGACCTCGGCCCAGCAGTAGGCGCCGGGCGTCCCGGTCGACTGGAAGCCCTGGTGGGTCCCCGCCTCCCACACACCGAACACGGCGCCGCTGGGCTCGCGGGCCACGCACATGGCGCCGAGGTCCCCGATCCGCGTCGGCTCCACCAGCACCTCGCCGCCGTGCTCGCGGATCCGGGCGGCGGTGGCCGCCGCGTCGGGCGAGGCGAAGTACAGGCGCCACTGCGACGCCGCCTCCTGGCCGGGCATCGGCGGGACCACGGCCGCGACCGCCTTGCCGTCCACGGACGCCTCGCTGTAGTCGCCGAACTCGGGCGACGGATCGCCGAAGGTCCAGCCGAGGACCTCGCCGTAGAAACTCTTGGCCGCCTCCACGTCGCCGAACATCGCGTCGGCCCAGCAAGGGGTTCCCTCGGGTTGTGCCGCCATGACCGCAGTCCTTCCGGTGTGCTGTGCGAGTGCTCTGAGTTGTGTGCTGTGCGTTGTGTGCTTTGCGTTCTGTGATCTGAGTTCTGTGATCTGAGTTCTGTGATCTGAGTTCTGTGCTGTGCCTCTGTGCCGAAGCTCGGCGCGCCCTGTGCGCGCCTGTGCGCCTGCGCGCTCGGCGGTCCGCGCGGCGTGCGGCCGCGGGCTACTCCCCCGCGTACGCCTTCCGCAGCTCGGCGATGTCCAGCTTGCCCATCGCCATCATCGCCTGGGTGGCGCGACCCGCCTTCTCGCCGTCCGGGTCGCTGATCATCTCGATCAGCGCGTCCGGGACGACCTGCCAGGAGACGCCGTACTTGTCCTTGAGCCAGCCGCAGGGGCCGGGCTGCCCGCCGTCCTCGGTGAGCTTGGCCCAGTAGTGGTCGACCTCCGCCTGGTCCGCGCAGTGGATCTGGAAGGAGACCGCCTCGTTGAACTGGAACTGCGGTCCGCCGTTCAGCGCGACGAACCGCTGGCCGTTGGCCGTGAACTCCACGACGACCACCGAACCGGCCGGCCCCGGACCCGCCTCGTGGGAGCGGGTGACGCGGCCGACGCCGGAGTCCTTGAAGACCGACACGTAGTAGTGCGCCGCCTCCTCGGCCTGGCCGTCGAACCAGAGGCAGGTGGTGAATCCTTCGGTGGCCATGGGTTCCTCCTGGGCATAGGACGCGGTCACCGAATATGACCGCTCGCGGCCCGGGAAATCATCGCCCGGAGCGGAGAGAACCCGAATGGCCCTCCCCTGATGGGCCGCCCCTGTCTGCCCGTGGCGAATCTGCCACCGGCAGAGAAGGCGTTCGGGAGGGCCGCCGCCGGTCGACAGTGAAGGGGACGGCGACCGCGCGACGACAAGGAGATGCGATGACACCGCTCGCCACGGGTTCGCCCCGGGCCCAGGAGGCCGAGACCCCGCCCAGCCGCTTCGACGACCACCTGGCGGCCCGACTGCTCGCCCAGCGCATCGTGTTCCTGGGCACCCAGGTGGACGAGACGTCGGCCAACCGTGTGTGCGCGCAACTGCTCCTGCTGTCCGCCGAGGACCCGCGCACCGACATCGGCCTGTACATCAACAGCCCCGGCGGGTCCGTCACCGCCGGACTCGCCATCTACGACACGATGCGGCTCATCCCGAACGACGTCTCCACGCTGGCCATGGGATTCGCGGCGAGCATGGGCCAGTTCCTGCTCACCGTGGGCGCCCGCGGCAAGCGGCTCGCGCTGCCGCACGCGCGGGTCATGATGCACCAGCCGTCGGCCGGGATCGGCGGCAGCACCGCGGACATCGAGATCCAGGCGGAGAACCTGGAGCACACCAAGCGGACCATCGAGCGGCTGACCGCCGAGCACACCGGGCAGAGCGAGGAGACGATCGCGCGGGACGGGGACCGGGACCGCTGGTTCACCGCCGAACAGGCCAGGGAGTACGGGATGGTAGACCGGGTGGTGGAGTCGCTGGCCGACGTCCGCCCGGAGACCTCCCGTCGACGGATGGGGCTGTGACATGGGGTCCTACACGGTTCCGTACGTGATCGAGCGGACCGCCCAGGGCGAGCGGTCCTACGACGTGTTCAGCAGGCTGCTGAACGAGCGGATCGTCTTCCTCGGCACGGAGATCGACGACGGCGTCGCCAACGTCGTCATCGCGCAGCTCCTCCACCTGGAGTCCGCGAACCCCGAGCAGGAGATCGCGATCTACCTCAACTCACCCGGCGGCTCGTTCACTTCGCTGATGGCGATCTACGACACGATGACCTTCGTGCGGGCGCCCGTCTCCACGTTCTGCGTCGGGCAGGCGGCCTCCACGGCCGCGGTGCTGCTGGCGGGCGGGGACCCGGGCCACCGGTTCGTTCTGGACCACGCGCGGGTGCTGCTGGGGCAGCCGGCCAGCGGCAGCCGGCAGGGCACGGTCTCCGATCTCGCCCTCCAGGCCCGGGAGATGGTCCGGATCCGCTCCCAGGTGGAGGAGGTGCTGTCCCGGCACACCGGGCACGACCCCGCCTCGCTGCGCGCCGACATGGACCGGGAGAAGGTGTTCACCGCCCAGGAGGCGGTGGCCTACGGCCTCGCCGACGAGGTGCTGAGCCGGCGCCTGGCGACGGTGTAGCGCTGTGGCCGGAAAGACTGACCGGCTCGCCTTCCGGCCACAGCACCAGACGCACCGCCTGGGCCGGCCAGGGGGGCGGCCCAGGCGTCAGGCGGCCAAGCACAGCCCGTCGACGCGGGAGGAGGTCGCGCCGCGGCCGCGGACCGGAGTCCGGGCGGTCACCGCGCGGACCGGGGTCCGGGCGGTCACCCGGACCAGTTCGCCGTGCGCCAGCGACAGCAGGTCGGCCAGGCCGAGCCCGAGCGCCTGGGCGGCGGCCGCGAGCACCTCCGACGACGCTTCCTTGCGGCCCCGCTCGATCTCCGACAGATACGGCAGGGAGATCCGCGCGGCGTCGGCGACGTCCTGGAGCGTGCGCTCCTGCGCGCGCCGCTCACGGCGCAGGACGTCGCCCACGAGGTCGCGCCACAGGGGTTCGCGGGGAGCGGCCGGCCCGGCCGGGCGGGCGGACTCCGGACGCGGGCCGGGCGAACGCGGCGGACCGGGCGGACGCGGCGGAAGAACGCGGGCGGGGTGCGGCGCTTGGTTGCTCACCCCCTCAGACTAGGAGGCGAGGACGCGCGCGGAAGGGCCCGGCATTTCGCCCTGCGTGAATTCCCGCTGCGCAGAGGGGCGGTGAGCGGCGAGGGCAACGCCGGGCGGCCGGAAGGGCATTCGACGGACGAGCCGGGAGAAGACGGTGGTGCACGACGACGCCCCTGTGACGTCCGGACCTTGACCCGGCCGCCTCCACCCGTCGATTTTCCGCCGCTCTGCCTCGCGGCGGGCATGCCCGGGGTGACCGCGGGTAGGCGCACTGCACGGTGCCGCGTCGGCCGCCCGACGACATGGACGGCGTAGGTTCCGCTTCCCCGGGTATGCGGGGGGTCGCGCAGCCGGTCAGCGGTCGGCGGCGCGGAGGGGCACAGCCGACGAGGCAGAGGTCAACCGTGATTTTCGTGGGAGGGGCAATGGAAACCGCCGACACCGTCACCGCCGTCATCCGGTCCGAAGCGACGGCCGAGGCGTCCGTGAAGGGCCGCACGGACGGCACGGCGCTGCCGGCCGTCGCGGACCCGCGGACGATCGCCCCACGCGACGCGCGCGAGTTGTCCCGCCACTTCTTCCGGCGCCTGGTGGAGCTGGAGGAGGGCACGCACGAGTACCAGTACGCGCGCAACACCCTGATCGAGATGAACATGTCGCTGGTGCGGTTCGCGGCCGGGCGGTTCCGCAACCGCGGCGACGACATGGAGGACATCGTCCAGACCGGGATGATAGGGCTGATCAAGGCCATCGACCGGTTCGAGCTGTCCCGCGAGGTCGAGTTCACCTCCTTCGCGCTGCCGTACATCGTCGGCGAGATCAAGCGGTTCTTCCGGGACACCACCTGGGCGGTGCACGTGCCGCGGCGGCTCCAGGAGCTGCGCGTGGAGCTGGCGAGGGCGCGCGAGGAGCTGGCCAGCCGGCTGGACCGGGAGCCGACGGTCGCCGAGCTGGCCACCCTGATGAACCTGTCCGAGAGGGAGGTCGTCGAGGGCCAGATCGCCTCCAACGGCTACAACTCCGCCTCGCTGGACGCCGCCCTCACCGGCGACGGTCCGGACGACGGCGAGGCGGTGCTCGCCGACTTCATCGGCGTGGAGGAGGAGGGCCTGCGGCTCGTCGAGGACTTCCACGCGCTGGCGCCCCTGCTGGCCGGACTCGGCGACCGCGACCGCGAGATCATCCACCTGCGCTTCGTGGAAGAGGCCACCCAGGCGGAGATCGGCGAACGGCTCGGCTGCTCGCAGATGCACGTCTCCCGCCTGATCAAGCGGATCATCACCCAGCTCCGCCAGGGCATGCTGGGCGAGCTGGGCTGCGCCTGACGGCCTGATGCTGCGGTGCTGCGTCCGGGAAGGCTCACCGGCTCACGACGCCGAACCCTTCCGGACGCAGCACCGGAGAACGCGACGCTCTGGAGATCCCGGGACGACCCAGCGGCCCGGGAGATCCGGGACGATCAGAGAGCGACCAGAGACCCAGCGACCACAGACCCGGGGACCGGCGGACACCGCTGGTCCCCGGGTCAGTCGTGATCGAGGGTCATCAGTGCGCGCACCCGCTTGCCCACGGGCACGCGCTCCGCGGTGACCTCGGCCGCCAGCGCGTGCACGATCTCCAGGCCGTGCCGGCCGATGCGCTCCGGGTCCCGCGGGTAGCGGCGCGGCAGCGCGACGCTGCTGTCGTACACACAGACGCTCACCGTGGCGCCCGTGCCCTCCAGCTCCAGGATGTACGGCCCCTCGCTGTGCCGGTCGGCGTTGGTGACCAGCTCGCTCACCACCAGAAGCAGGGCCTCGCCCGAGCGGCTGCCGACGACGGCGCACCATTCTTTCTTGAGCTGGTCGAGGAAGTGCGCGGCGAAGGTGCGCGCGTCGGCTATGCAGCCGGGTTCCCCCGTGAAGTGCGTCGCCCGCCGCAGCGGTTCCACGGGAACGTCGAAACCAGTAGGTATCACTGCCCCGTCCGGGTGCTCGATCATGCGTTTCTCTCTCGAAAGCCGGTCCGACCGGACGCTACTGCACCTGTCCTGCTACCCAGCACGCGGCCCCGCAGTCTTCGCGGACGGACCGCCCGGCGGGCGCGGCCGCCGCCGACTGCTTAGCGTGACGAGGTGAGCCCGCCCGCCGCCTCCTCAGCCTCTTCCGGCGCCCGGCCCGTCCCGTCGGCCGGGCCGCGCGGCCGGACCGGCTGGGCGGCCGCCGTGTTCCTCGTCCTGGCGGTCCTGGTGGCGATGGGCGCGGTCGCCGCGCTGGGACTGTGGGCCGCCGGGGCCGCGGATCTCCCGGACCGGGCTTTTCCCCGGGTAGTCGTCGCGACCGTGGTGGCCTCGGTCGGCGGCAGTCTGGAGCTGTCCGGCGACGCGGGCGCCCTCGCCGAGACGCACGCCGGGATCACGGTGATGCCGCTGTCGGTCACGCTGACCGGCGCGCTGACGGTGGCCGCCGGTTTCCTGCACCCGCTGCGGCGGGCGGCCGTGCGCCCCGGGGAGGCCGCCTGGTGGGCCGCCCGGATCGCTCTCCTGTGGGCTGCGGCACTGGTCGGCCTGTCGTTCGCCGCCCGGCAGACCTTCGCCGTCGATCTCGGCAGCGGAGTGCTGGGCGCGCTCAGCGACCTGTTCGGCGCCGAACCCCGCGTCGGCTTCGCCGCCCAGGCGCCGCTGACCGTCCTCTTCGGGCTGCTGTGGCTGCTGGGCGTGCTGGCCGTCGCGCTGCTGGTCACCCGAGAGGCGCCGCTGCCGTCACGCTTGCTGCGCGGACGGCGGGCGGCGCGTCCGGTGGCGTACGCCATGGTCGCCCTGCTGCTGGCGTACGTCGTCGTCGGGCTGGTCGCCGCGCTCGTGACGGCGGGCGTGCGCGGGCGCCCGGAGCAGACGTTCGCCCTCGTCCTGCTCGGCCTGCCGAACCTCGCCTGGCTCGCTCTGACGCTCGGGATGGGCGCCGCCTGGAACGGCAGGGTGGACGGCCCCTTCGGGCTGCCCGTGCCGCATCTGCTCGACGAGGTGCTGCGCACCCCGGACGTGTCCACGCTCACGGTGGGCACGCTCGCCGAGCACGACGGCCGGGCGTGGTGGCTGGTCCCCGTCGCGGCGGTGCTGCTGACGGGCGCGGGGGCCCTCGCCGCGGCCCTCTCCCCGCCCCGCACGCCTCTGTGGCGGCACGCCCTGCGCATGGCGGCCGGACTGCTGCTGACGGTGCTGGCGGTCTGCCTCGTGGGCCGGATCTCCGCCCATTACGCTCTGTCCCTGCTCGGCATCGGGGACGCGGGGGGCGGCCTGTCCGGGGAGGTGCTGCTGCGCCCGCGTCTGTGGGGCGCGATCAGCCTGGCGGCGCTCTGGGGGCTGGTCACCGGATTCCTCGGCGGCTGGCTGGCGCGCCTGACGGGCCTCACGGGCCGTCGGGGCGCGGAGCGGTCCGGACCGTCCGCCGCGAGCGGTCCGTAGAGCGTCCGCGACCCGGCCGCCGGTCACGGGTTACGGGTCACCGGCCGCCGGTCACCGGTCACCGGTCACCGGTCACCGGTCACCGGTCACCGGTCAGACCATCGGCACGAGCAGCGCGGGGACGGTGCGCTGCATGCGCAGGGCGTCGACCGACTCCGCCAGCAGTTCCCACTCGGTGGTCTCGTCGCCGGTGGCGATGCGCACGAGGCGGCCGCCCGCCAGTTCGTCGGCCACGCGTTCCTGGCGCACCGGATCGGCGCACCAGGAGCGCAGTTGGGCGGGCACGTCGGGCGCGCTGTCCGGGACCGGGACGAGGGCGCCCTCGGGGACGTACGAGGTGTGCGGGCCGGGGTCGAGCCGTTCGGCGATCCAGGAGGCCCGGTCGCGCAGCCACCACAGGGCGAGGGCCAGGGTGGGCGCCCGGTAGGTGCCGAGGGGCACGCCGATGCGCACGCCGTCGCACACGCCGTACGCGGTGACATGGCACAGGAATTCGTCGTGCACAGCACCTCCCCCGTAGCGTCTACCGTCGCTGTCCGTGCCTCGCTCTCCGTGCGGCTCCTGTGCGGTGAAGCGTCCCTGACCTTTGAGTATGTTGACTTGTGAAACAGTGTCACCACGATATTCCGGCCACTCTGCTGGCATATTCGTCACGCCATGTGGCCGAAACAGCACGGAATGCGGGCCGGGCGGTCTTGATTTCGACGGTCGTCCGCGCCGCCGCCACGGGGAGGGGCGGCGAGCGCGTCGAGGCGTCCGCGACGGGTCCCCAGGTCCGGACCAGCACGGACGCCCGCGCGCGGCACGGAAGTCCCCCTTCCGCCCTCGCCCGAGCCTCACGCTGCGTCACGAGAGCGGCGTCGCTCCGGGCCGGGCGCCGGACGGCGGGCGCCTCGACCCCGCTCCTCTGGACGACATGATCCCCCGGGACGGCGGAGACCGGATCCGGACGGTGTGCGGTCTCCCGGCCTAGGTTCGGAGACCGCCTGAACGGTGCTCGGCCTCGCGGGCCCCCGGGAGGCCGCCTCCGTAGCGGACACCCGGGAGGCCCCCCACGCGCAGGGGCCGCCTGTCCGGGGAGGACAGGCGGCCCCTGCGGGTCCGCCGATTCGCGCCACGCCGCTGCCGCCGGACGACGACGGCTCCGTGCGGCGAGAAGAATTACCGCTTGGCGAGGTCGTCGATCCGGGCCAGCTCCTCGGCGTCGAAGTCCAGGCGGCGGATCGCCGTGACGCTGTCCTCCAACTGCTCCGGGCTGCTCGCGCCGACGAGAGCGGAGGTGACCCGCTCGCCGCGCAGCACCCAGGCCAGCGCCATCTGGGCCAGGGACTGGCCGCGGGAGGCGGCGATCTCGTTCAGCCCGCGCAGCCGGCCCACCAGGTCCTCGGTCAACGCGTCCGAGTCGAGGAAGGGGCTGTCGCTCGCCGCCCGCGAGTCCTCGGGGATGCCGTCGAGGTAGCGGCCGGTGAGCAGCCCCTGCTCCAGCGGGGAGTAGGCGATCGAGCCGACGTGCAGTTCGTCCAGCGCGTCCAGCAGACCCTGCTGCTCGGGGCGGCGGTCGAGCATCGAGTAGCGCGGCTGGTGGATCAGCAGCGGGGTGCCCAGCTCGCGCAGGATACGGGCGGCCTCGCGGGTCTGCTCCGGGGAGTAGTTGGAGACGCCGACGTAGAGCGCCTTGCCCTGCTGGACGGCCGAGTGCAGGGCGCCCATCGTCTCCTCGAGCGGAGTCTCCGGGTCGGGGCGGTGCGAGTAGAAGACGTCGACGTAGTCCAGGCCCATTCGCTTCAGGCTCTGGTCCAGCGAGGACAGCACGGACTTGCGCGAGCCCCATTCGCCGTACGGGCCGGGCCACATCAGATAGCCGGCCTTGGTGGAGATCACCATCTCGTCGCGGTAGCGCGCCAGGTCCGCGTGCAGCGCCTCGCCGAAGGCGGACTCGGCGGCGCCGGGCGGCGGACCGTAGTTGTTGGCCAGGTCGAAGTGGGTGACGCCCAGGTCGAAGGCCCGGCGCAGGATGGCGCGCTGGGTCGCGGCCGGGCGGCCGGGGCCGAAGTTGTGCCACAGGCCGAGCGACAGCGCGGGGAGCTTCAGTCCGCTGCGTCCGGCGCGCCGGTAGGGCATGTCGGCGTAGCGGTCGGGGTGGGCGGTGTACAACGCGACTCCATCCTGGGATCGGGCACGACGTGAGCGGCTCCGTCGCGGACGGAACCGGCCTCCCACTCTCGCGCGCGGCCCGGCCAGCGGTCCAACAGGAGAATCCGATCGGATTGTGCGGTTAAGCTGCTCAATCATGGAACTGCGCCATCTCCAGCACTTCGTCGCCGTCGCCGAAGACCAGCACTTCACCCGGGCGGCGGAGCGGCTGATGGTCTCGCAGTCGGGCCTGTCGGCCTCGATCAGGACGCTGGAGCGGGAGCTGCGGGCCCCGCTGTTCGTGCGGACGACCCGCCGGGTCACCCTCACCGAGGCCGGGCGTGCGCTGCTCGGCGAGGCGGAGCGCATTCTGACGCAGGTCCGCTCGGCGCACGAGGCGGTGGCCGCGGTGCAGGGCGTGCTGCGCGGCACCCTGGCGCTGGGCACCGAGCAGTGCATTGCCGGAGTGCACGTGGCGGGGCTGCTCGCCGCGTTCCGGCGGCGGCACCCGGACGTGGAGGTCCGGCTGCGGCAGACGGGGTCGGTGGCGCTGGCGGAGGGAGTCGCGGCGGGCCGGCTCGACCTGGCGTTCGCCTACCGGACCGAGCCCGACGGCGACCAACTGCGCTCGGTGGCGCTGGCGAGCGAGCCGATGACCGTGCTGTGCCATCCCGGGCACCGGTTCGCGACGGCGGCCGCGCCGCTCACCCCGCGCGAGGTGAGCGACGAGGTCTTCGTCGACTTCCACCCCGACTGGGGTCCCCGCCGGACCACCGACGCGGCCTTCGCCGCCGCCGGGGTGCGGCGCACCGTGGCGCTGGAGGTCAACGACGTGCACAGCCTGCTCGACCTGGTCGACGAGAACCTGGGCATCGCGGTGGTCCCCCGGCACTTCCGGCACAAGCGGCCCTCGCTCACCGCGCTCCCGTTCGACGGCGCGGGCGGCACGCGGTACGAGACGGTCGCGCTGCTCCCCCTGGAGCAGTCCACCGGTCCGGCCGCCCGCGCGCTGATCGCTCTGCTCGGCACGACCGGGGCGCCCGCGCCCGCTCCGCGCCGTCCCCCGTCCTCCTGACGGGCCGACGTCCCGCATCGCAGGCGCCCTCTTCGCGAGCGGGCGCCTGATGCGGGAAGGTGGACGCATGCATGCGAAGGACATCCTCATCGACGGCTACGGCCGCATCCAGGAAGAAGTCCACGCCGTCGTCGACGGCCTGTCGGCCGCGCGGCTGAACGCCCGGCCCGCCGACGACGCCAACTCCGTCGCCTGGCTGGTCTGGCATCTCACCCGGGTCCAGGACGACCACGTCGCCGACGCCTTCGGCCTCGACCAGGTGTGGCTGTCCGGGGACTGGCAGAAGCGTTTCGGCCTGGACCTGCCCCGGCACGGCACCGGCTACGGGCACACCCCGGCACAGACCGCGAAGGTCCGGGTGGACTCCGCCGACCTGCTGACCGGGTACTACGACGCCGTGCACGAGCAGACCCTGGGCGCCCTGCGCGCCCTGGCCGCCAAGGACCTCGAACGCGTCGTCGACGAGCGCTGGGACCCGCCCGTCACGCTGGGCGCGCGGCTGGTCAGCGTGCTGTCCGACGATCTCCAGCACGTCGGACAGGCCGCCTACCTGCGCGGACTGCCTCAGAGCACGGCGTCGTAACCGGGCAGGACCACATCCCTGAGCAGCGCCGCGCGCTCGTCGAACGGGATGAACGCGCTCTTGACGGCGTTCACGGTGACGGTGCGCAGATCCTCGGCGGTCCAGTCGGCGTACTCGACCAGCAGGGCCATCTCCCGGGTCATCGTCGTACCGGACACCAGGCGGTTGTCGGTGTTGACGGTGACCCGGAAACCGAGGTCCTTCAGTGCCGTGACGGGATGGTCGGCGAGGGAGGCGGCGGCGCCGGTCTGGAGGTTGGAGGTCGGGCACATCTCCAGGGCGATGCGCCGGTCGCGCACCCAGCCCGCAAGGCGGCCGAGCTTGCCGTCGACGATGTCCTCCATGATGCGCACGCCGTGGCCGATGCGCTGCGCGCCGCAGACCTGGACGGCCTGGTGGATGCTGGGCAGGCCGTGCGCCTCCCCGGCGTGCACCGTGAACGGCACGCTCTCGCGGCGCAGGTGCTCGAAGGCGGCCAGGTGGTCGGCGGGCGGGAAGCCGTCCTCGGCGCCGGCGATGTCGAAGCCGACGACGCCCGCGTCCCGGTAGGCGACGGCCAGGTCGGCGATCTCGCGGGTGCGGTCGAACATCCGCATGCCGCAGAGCAGCGTGCCGACCCGGACCGGCGTGCCGGCGGCGGCCGCCTTGGCCACACCGGCCGCCAGGCCCTCCTGCACGGCCTCGACGACCTCGGGCAGCGTCAGGCCGCCGTTCAGCATCAGCTCGGGGGCGTAGCGGACCTCGCCGTACACGACGCCGTCGTCGGCGAGGTCGAGCACGTACTCCTCGGCGGTGCGTAGCAGGCCCTCGCGTGTCTGCATCACCGCGAGGGTGTGCTCGAAGGTGGCTATGTAGCGCACCAGGTCGCCGGAGCCGGCCGCCTCGACGTACCAGGCGGCCAGCTCGCCGGGGTCGGCGGTGGGCAGGGTGTGGCCGACCGCGGCCGCGAGTTCGACGAGGGTGGCGGGGCGCAGTCCGCCGTCGAGGTGGTCGTGCAGCACGGCCTTGGGGAGGCGGCGGAGGGTGTCGGCGTCGATGCGGGGCGCGGTCATGAAGGTGTCCTCGGCAGCAGATACGGGGCGGTGAAGAAGGGAGTGAAGCGGGGAGGTCCCTAGGCGTCGGCGGCGGGCTGGAGCAGGTCCCACTCGGTGCCGTACAGGTCCTCGAAGACGGCGACGGTCCCGTACGGCTCGTGGCGGGGCGCCTCCAGGAAGCGCACGCCCGCCGCCCGCATCCGCGCGTGGTCCCGGGCGAAGTCGTCGGTGTGCAGGAAGAACCCGACGCGCCCGCCGGTCTGGTCGCCCACCCTGGCCCGCTGGGCGTCGTCCTTCCCCCGGGCGAGCAGCAGTCCGGCGCCCTCTCCCCCGCCCTCCGGCGCGACGACGACCCAGCGGGAGCCGTCCGGACGCGGGGCGTCCTCCACGAGGTGGAAACCTAGAGCCTCGGTGTAGAAGCGGATCGCCTCGTCGTAGTCGTCGACGACAAGGGTGACCAGGGCGATGTGACGCATCGGGGCCTTTCGGGGACTGCCGGGCAAGAGGTGGGTGACGGGTGAGGTTATACGTAAAACCCGTCCCACGCCAGTTCCATCCTCGGGGTGATCCGGTACGGGCCGTGGGGGTGGGCAGTCAGGCGGCCACGGGCAGCAGGGGGGGGGCGGATGGGCGATGCGGCCACGGGCCGGGGAGCGTGGGGCGGACGGCCCAGCTCCGGCTTCCGGCCCCGGCCGACCGCCTAGGGGTGCGCGGGCGTCAGGCGCGCGAGCCTCGGGGCGGCGGCGGGCGCGTACCAGTCGCCCTAGGTGCGCATGCGGCAGGCGCGCGGGCGGCAGACCGCGACCGGAACCGGAGCAGGCGTCACTGCTCGGTCGGGTGCAGGAAGGGGCGTACCTCGATGGGCAGGGTGGTGGCCCGGCTCGCCTTGCGGCCCCAGTCTAGGGCCTCGTCCGGGCCGGGGGCCTTGATCAGGCACAGCCCGCCCAGGTACTCGCCGCCGTGCGCGAAGGGGCCCTCGGCGATCAGCACGTCGTCGCCCTCGGGACGCAGCACCCGGGCCGTCTCCGGTCCGTCGAGGCCGCCGGCGAAGACCCACGCCCCGGCCGCGCGCAGCTCCTGGTGGAAGACCTCGACGGCGGCCATGATCCGGGACAGCTCCTCGGCCGAGGGCGGTGTGCCCCCGGCCGGCTGGATCACACTGAGCAGGTAGTACGCCATGGGTCCTCCGGGGAGTCGTGCCGACCTCCCCCTCCTACACGAACGGCGTCCGCCGGGGACGGCGCCCCGCCCGGCGGCGCCGCGATGCACCCGTCCGCCTCAGCTCGCGAGGGCGCGGAGGACGGGGCCGTCGCCGGACAGCCGGGTGACGCCGAGGCGCCGTCAGCGATCGTCGTCGACGGCGGGCACGACCACGAGGAAGTCGTCCGCCTTCAGATCCATCACCACCGTCGCCTGCCGGCCCTCAGCCCTGCACCGTGCCGCGAACTCCTCGGCCGGCCATGAGCCACGAGGGGAGCCTGCGGGGAACCGTTCCAACACCTTCGCACCCATGACGGCAGTACACCTCCGGCGATCGTCCGTCGACCCCTTGCGACGGTTGCGTACTGTGCGTCTGCCCCGGATCGGCGCGGACTTGTAGCACGTTTTCGTAGGCGCCGCCATCTGATCGTCCAGCACGGGTGACGGCGCATCCGGAACCGGCGTCCGTGGGGAAGGCTTGACCGGGAAGCCGCGCTTCCTGCCTGCGGCGCGCGACCGGCGGGTCCCGCACGGCGGACGCGGGACCGACGCGGCGGACCCGCCCGGCACGACTGATGAGACCGACGCGAACAGACGCGACCGACAAGTTCGATGAGTTCGATGAGTTCGACGACTTCAGGGACGAGGACGATGAACGGTGACGAGACGCAGCCTCCGCTGCACTGCCTGGTGACCGGCGCCACCGGCTACATCGGGGGCCGCCTGGTGCCGGAACTGCTGGCGGCCGGGCACCGGGTGCGCTGTCTGGCCCGTTCGCCGGAGAAGCTGCGCGACCACACGTGGGCGGGCGACGCGGAGGTGGTGCGCGGCGACGTCACGGACGCCAGCGCGGTGGAGGAGGCGATGCGGGGCATCGACGTCGCCTACTACCTGGTGCACGCCCTGGGCACCGGAGCGGAGTTCGAGGCGACCGACCGCAAGGCCGCCCGGATCTTCGGCGAGCGGGCCCGTGCGGCGGGAGTGCGGCGCATCGTCTACCTCGGCGGGCTCACCCCCAGCGGCGTGCCCGAGGGGGAGCTGTCGCCGCACCTGCGGTCCCGCGCGGAGGTGGGCCGCATCCTGCTGGACTCGGGCGTGCCGACCACGGTGCTGCGGGCCGCGATCATCATCGGCTCCGGCTCCGCCTCCTTCGAGATGCTGCGCTACCTGACCGAGCGGCTGCCCGTGATGGTCACGCCGAGCTGGGTGCGCACGCGGATCCAGCCCGTCGCGGTACGGGACGTGCTGCGCGTGCTGGTCGGCAGCGCCCGTATGCCGGCCGACGTCAACCGCGCCTTCGACGTCGGCGGGCCGGAGGTGCTGACGTACCGGGACATGATGCTCCGGTACGCGGAGGTCGCCGGGCTGCCGCACCGGGTCATCGTCCCCGTCCCGGTGCTCACCCCCCGGCTGTCCAGCCACTGGGTCGGTCTGGTGACGCCCGTGCCCGCGTCCATCGCGCGGCCGCTCACCGAGTCGCTGCGGCACGAGGTGGTGTGCCGCGAGCACGACATCGCCCGCTACGTCCCGGACCCGCCGGGTCATCCGCTCGGGTTCGACCAGTCGGTGCGGCTGGCGCTGCTGAAGGTCCGCGACGCACAGGTCACGACCCGCTGGTCGTCCGCCTCGGTGCCGGGCGCGCCGAGCGACCCGCTGCCCACCGACCCCGCCTGGTCCGGCGGCAGCCTCTACACCGACCGGCGGGAACTGACCGTCCAGGCCCCGCGCGAGGCGCTGTGGCGGGTCATCGAAGGAGTGGGCGGCGAGAACGGCTGGTACTCCTTCCCCCTCGCCTGGGCGATGCGCGGCTGGCTCGACCGGCTGGCCGGCGGGGTCGGGCTGCGCCGCGGGCGGCGCGACGCCCAGCGCCTCCGGGTGGGCGACTCGCTGGACTTCTGGCGGGTGGAGGAGATCGAACCAGGTCGGCTGCTGCGGCTGCGCGCCGAGATGCGGCTGCCCGGCCTGGCCTGGCTGGAGATGCGCGCGGACACCGACGGCGCCGGCCGCAGCCGGTACAGCCAACGCGCCCTGTTCCATCCGCACGGGCTGCTGGGCCAGGCTTACTGGTGGAGCGTCTCGCCGTTCCACGCCGTCGTCTTCGGCGGGATGGCCCGCAACATCGCACGAGCCGCCGAAGGGACGGCCCCGCTCCCCCGTACGGCCGCACGCGCCGCCTCGCGCCGCCGCGCCGCCTCCCGCTGACGCGACCTGACGCGACCTGACGCACGGGCGCGTCCCCATACGGGCGCGCCCTCCCGCGCCTGCGCGCCGACGCGGCCTCCCGCTCCCCGCATCCGCCCGGACGCACGCCCGGGAAGCATCCACACCCGCCCATCCGGTCACCGTCCTCGGAGCACGCCCCATGAACGTCTCGGTCGTCCTGTTCACCGCCGACCTGCGCCTGTACGACCATCCTCCGCTGCGCGCCGCGCTCGAAGGCTCCCGTCAGGCAGTCCCGCTGTTCGTGCGCGACCCGGCCGTAGACGCGGCGGGCTTCGCCGCGCCCAACCGGCTGGCGTTCCTCGCGGACTGCCTGGCGAACCTGGACGAGCAGTTGCGCCGCCGCGGCGGCCGACTCGTGCTGCGGTCCGGCGACGTCGTCGAGGAGGTGTGCGCGGCGGCCGCCGAGGCGGACGCCGACGAGGTGCACATGGCCTCCGACGTCAGCGCTTACGCGCACCGGCGTGAGGAGCGGCTGCGGCGGGCGCTGGAGGCGGACGGGCGCCGCCTGCACGTGCACGACACGGTGACGACGGCCGTGGCCCCGGGGGCGCTGACGCCGTCCTCGTCCGACCACTTCGCCGTCTTCACGCCCTATTTCCGGAAGTGGTCGCAGGAGTCGCTGCGCCCCGCCCTCGCCGCGCCGCGCGCGGTCAGGGTGCCGGAGGACGTCCGCTCCGAGCCGCTGCCCGGCCGCGCTGACGTGTCCGGGACGTCGCCGGGGCTGGCGCGCGGCGGCGAGACGGAGGGACGGCGGCGCGTGGCTGCGTGGCTGCGCTCGGACGTCGACGCCTACGAGGACCGGCACGACGACCTGGCCGGCGACGCCACCTCGCGGCTCTCGCCCTATCTGCACTTCGGCGCCCTCTCCCCCGTCGAACTGGTGCACAGGGCCCGGCAGTCCGGCGGTCCGGGCGCCGAGGCGTTCGTCCGCCAGCTCGCCTGGCGCGACTTCCACCGGCAGGTGCTGGCGGCCCGTCCGCACGCGGCCCAGGACGACTACCGGACCAAGCACGACCAGTGGCGCTCGGAGGAGGAGGCGCGGGAGGACGTCGAGGCGTGGCGCGAGGGCCGCACCGGCTATCCGATCGTGGACGCGGCCATGCGCCAGTTGCGGCACGAGGGCTGGATGCACAACCGGGGCCGGCTGCTGACGGCGAGCTTCCTCGCCAAGACGCTGTACGTCGACTGGCGCGTCGGCGCCCGCCACTTCCTGGATCTGCTGGTGGACGGGGACCTGGCCAACAACCAGCTCAACTGGCAGTGGGTGGCGGGCACGGGCACCGACACCCGGCCGAACCGGGTCCTCAACCCCGTCGTCCAGGCCAAGCGGTACGACCGGGACGGCGCGTACGTGCGGCGGTGGGTGCCCGAGCTGGAGAAGGTCGAGAACTCGGCGGTGCACGAGCCGTGGAAGCTGAAGGACCGCGGCGCCGTCGACTATCCGGACCCGATCGTGGACCTCTCCGCGGGCCTGGAGCGCTTCCGGCACGGCCGCGGCCGTGAGTGACCGTCCCGGGGGCTGTCTGTCAGTGACTCCTCCTCGCCTCGCACGCGGCTGAAGGCGCCGGCCTCCGCAGTTCGCATGGGGCTGAGGTTCCGGCCTCCGCCGTCCCGCCGCCGTACGCGACCGGCCAGGAGGCCGCCGTCCCAGGTCAGCGCGATGCGCACGCATCTGGCACGCCTGTCTCGGCCCCGCCCGCGGCGCCGCTTCGCCGCCCCGCCGGAGACCTGTGTAACCGGGTGGGGTGTAAACGGCCGCAGCGGGCATCCGTAGGGCGCAGGGACAACAAGAAGAGGGGCGAAGATGGAGATCAGCGGCATCATCAGTGCCATCATCATCGGCATCATCATCGGCGTGCTGGGACGACTCGTCGTCCCGGGCCGCCAGCACATCGGCGTCATATGGACGATCCTGATCGGCATCGTGGCGGCGCTGATCGGTGCGGCGATCGCGAACGCGCTCGGGGTGGCCCACACCAAGGGCGTCGACTGGATCGAGTGGCTCATCCAGATCGCGCTGGCCGCCATCGGAATCGCGGCCCTCGACCGGACGCGGACCAGCCGCTGAAGCCGCCGCCCCCGGTACCGTGCGTGACGCGCCGGTTGCGGGGGCGGGCGGAGCCCCGTGGGCGCGCGGCGCCGTCCCAGTGACGAGGACGGCGGCGCGGCGGCGCAGGGCGGTGCGTCGCAAGCGGGGCGGCTCAGGCAGTGGGCGCGGCCTCCGGGCAGCGGCGACCGCGTGAGGCGGCGCCCTGACATGAGGGACCGGTGCGGACCGGCGGATGCCGGGCCCGCACCGGTCCCTTTGTGCTGCCCCGTGGGCTTCGCTCAGGTCCAGCGGTCCGCCGTGGCGCCGGTGGGCTGGGGTAGGCAGTCGCCGTTCTCCAGGTCGTCCAGGAGCCCGGCGTGGGTGGGCGTCCAGCCGAGCATCTGCGGGGTGTGGGCGCTGGAGGCGGGAGCGTCGGTGGGGTGCGCGGCGGCCGTGAACGGGCTGCCGAAGTGCTCGCTCGCCTCGTCGAGAGGCAAGGACCGTGCGGGCAGGCCGAGTCGGGCCCCGATCTGCGGTCCGTCCTTACCGCGGACGACCTGGTCCGCGACTAACTGATCGTTTCAGATTGGGTCGACCTGTCAGGTCCTGTGCTCGACGATCTTGGTCGGCAGGGTGTCGCAGGATGCGTGCTGATCTTGTTCCCGATGACCTGTGGGAGCGGGTGGCTCCGCTGCTGCCGCCCACTCCCGAACGGCGTCATCGCCACCCCGGGCGGTTACGCGTTCCACCTGAGGTGGAGCTCGTGATGTCGCTGGGCTGCTCAGGTGGGTGGGGTGAGCGCCGGGGGGGCCAGCGACGCGCGGTGTGCGGTGGGCCCCCGCCTTGCGCAAGGCGTAAGCGGCGCGGCTCGTCTTCCTCGGCCTGGCGCTGCTGGTAGCCACGCTCACCTCCGCCCTGTTCCTGATTCTCCGGGCGGCCACACACGACGGCTTCGTTCCCTGGCTGGTGGGTACGGTGGTGGCCTGGTACCTCGCGTGCTGGGTCGCGCTGCCGCTGTGGGCACGGCACCGGTACACCACGGTGCCGGAGGAGTCCGCCGGCTGACGGGCCCCGGCCGCCGCGGGCGGCCTGCGGTGTGAGTCCCGTCTTGGAGTCGCCGTACACCACCCCGCCGGTGAGCAGCTCAGCTTGTTCGGGCCCGAGGCCGAGAAGGCCGGGCCCGCGCCGTCCTCGGGCCCGGCCTTCCGGGACGGACCCGAGGCCCGGCGCACGCTCGCCGTGCGCCGCGTCTACGCCGAACCTGAGGCCGCCGTGTCGGCCATCTGGCTGGCGCATTCGCGTGAACCGAGCACCCGTGCCGCCGCTTGAGGGGCCTGCTGCCCCGTTCACCGCCTGGTGGCAGGGGTGACGGTGTGCTCGGGAGGTCGGGGAAGCAGTTCATCGCGCGCCAGCGCCACTGCGGTGCGTGCGCCGACCGCCAGGTAGGAGAGTGTGATGACGATCAGGAGTGCGTACACGTAGGCCTGGTGGCCGGGGGGCCGCTGCTGGTCGATCCAGTGCAGCGTCGCGTTGACGACGGCCGCCCAGGAGAAGGTGAAGGCCCACAAGCCCGACATGAAGGGGAGTCTCGCGTAGAGGGGGACGAGTCTGACCTGCGCGCCTACCATCAGTACGCCGTATCCGGCGAGTCCGGCCGCCAGGCCGTCGATGCGGGGACCGTGAATGGCGAAGTAGGCGACACTCGCGACCGCGGCGGGCGCCACCTCGATGGCCAGGGTGGGCACCAGGGGAGCGGGCAGGGGCGGTCCGAAGAACAACCGGCCCAGGATCATGGAGCCCAGGATCACCCAGCAGACGAAGCCGAGGCCGAACATGACCCACGCGAGCCGATGCTGCCCGACGGCTCCCGCGCTCCCTGCGGCTACGAATCCGCCCGCCACGGTCGGCAGGAAGTAACCGGGGTGGAGGTTGTGGACTTCGAGGGGGCCGTAGATCCACTGGCCGGTGAACCACGCGCCTAAGACGAACGTGAGCGCGAGGAAGACGTCGACGAGGACGGTGGCGGGCGTGCGCGCGTAGCGCGTGAGGGCCTCCGCGGCGAGCAGCATGGGGGTGACGGTGAAGAGCGCGGCGAAGGGAGAGAGGACCGGGTCGGTCAGGTCCGCGCGCAGGGCCCGGGGCGCACCGCATATGTAGCGGAGGTAGCAGACGCTGACCACCACCCAGGCGACGGCGCCCATGGCCGCGAGCACCTCGCCGACGACGACGGTCGCGTACTGCTCGTCCGCTGCCGTCAGCCACACGCCCGCGAGGCCGGCGATGCCGAAGGGTATGCCGTAGAGGTTCAGTGGGATGCGTCGGGCGGACATCGGTTCTCCACGCGCGGCTGTTCGGTCCCTGGGGAGCGTCGGGGGGCCAGCGACGCGCGGTGTGCGGTGGGCCCCCGCCTTGCGTCAAGTCTGTGGGTGCCAAGGCGTCCCCGCCACCCGCCACCCGCCACTCGCCGCCCGCGACCCGCGGGCGGCATGCACCCTCATGGGTGCGCGCGTAACGTGGCAGACACGGGGGCGGCAAGTGTCCGGGGGGACGTGTGCTCAGAGCCGGCCGTCTTGTCGGCGCCGGGGCGGGCCCGACGGCAGACCAGGCAGCCAATCACCCGGAGGAGTCAGCCATGAGCACGGTGACCACGTCCGACGGCACCGAGATCTTCTACGTCGACTGGGGCCCCCGCGACGCCCAGCCGCTCGTCTTCCACCACGGCTGGCCGCTGAGTCACGAGGACTGGGACAACCAGTTGCTGTACTTCCTGTCCAAGGGCTACCGCGTCATCGCCCACGACCGCCGCGGTCACGGGCGCTCCAGCCAGCCGCCCTCGGGCCACGAGATGGACGCCTACGCCGCCGACGTGGCCGCCCTCACCGACGCCCTGGACCTCAAGGGGGCGGTGCACATCGGGCACTCCACCGGCGGCGGCGAGGTGATCCGCTACGTGGCCGGCGCCAAGCCGGGCCGCGTCTCCAAGGCGGTGATCTCCAACGCCGTGCCCCCGGTCATGGTCAAGAAGGAGAGCAACCCCGAGGGCACCCCGATCGAGGCGTTCGACGAGCTGCGCGACGCGCTGGCCGCCAACCGCGCCCAGTTCTACATCGACGTGCCGAGCGGCCCGTTCTACGGCTTCAACCGACCCGGCGCGCAGGTGTCGCAGGGGCTGGTCGACCGGTGGTGGTGGCAGGGCATGAGGGGCGCCGCGAACGCGCACTACGAGTGCATCAAGGCGTT
>NZ_JBEYWK010000027.1:0-73953 GCF_040644415.1 Streptomyces sp. NPDC046985 | reverse complement strand
GGACACCAAGAACGCGGGCGACCTGCTGCGCGAGATGCAGAAGGAGCGCAACCATGTCGCCGTCGTCATCGACGAGTACGGCGGCACGGCCGGGACTTCGGCCGCGAGTTCGCGTACACGCTGATGACCGGGTACGCGATGCGGATGGCGGCGGTCTTCGCCTGCTCACTGTCCGTGATGGGCCGCCGACTCGGCGTCCTGCCGCGGTGGCTGACCGTGCTGGGGCTGCTCACCGCGCTGACGCTGCTGTTCGCCGCGTCGAACGTGCCGTGGGCCGAGCTGGTCTTCCCCGCCTGGGCGCTGGTGCTCAGCGCCCACATCCTCGCGGCGAGCGGCCGGCGCCCCGGGCCCGGCGCCGCCCCCGCGACGCCCTGACGCCACCTCGGGTCCCTGACGCCACCTCGGGGCCCTGACACCGGCGGGGCCCCTGACGGCCGCCGCGGACCGGGGCGTCCCGGGATGCGCCGGGGCCACCGGGGCGCCGGGGCGCCGGGCGCGTCACTCGATCGGCCGGTCCCGGCGCGCGGGCGGCCCGCCGGCCTTCGATGCTGGCGAGGGAGAACTGTCCGCCGTCCGAGGAAGCCCGCCCAGCGCCGGCGCCCCGGACCTCGCCGCCGGAAGGGCGGGTCGCGCATGAGGCTTGTCGTCGATCTGAACCGGTGCCAGGGGTACGCGCAGTGCGCGTTCCTCGCGCCGGAGGTGTTCACCATGCACGGCGAGGAGGCGCTCGTCTACAACCCACGGGCCGACGACGAACTGAAGGAGAAGGTGGCGCGGGCGGTCGCCGCGTGCCCGGTGCAGGCCATCACCGCGGACGGGCTGGACGACGGGCCGTACCGGCGCGAGCACGGCGCCGTGTCCGTGTCCGTGGCCGGGCAGGAGGCCGGCCGTGGCCGTTGAGGAGTTCCACGACTGGTTCCGGCGCGAGGGCAGGATCGTGATCGTGGGCGCCTCGCTGGCCGGGCTGAAGGCCGCCGAGACGCTGCGCGCCGGGGGCTTCACCGGCGAGCTGACCATGATCGGCGACGAGCCGCACCTGCCGTACGACCGTCCCCCGCTGTCCAAGGCGGTGCTGCTCCGCAAGGCGTCGCCGAAGCACACGGAGCTGCCCCGGCGGCGCGACATCGACGCGACCTGGCGGCTCGGCGTGGCCGCGACCGGTCTGGATCTGGCGGCCAAGCGGGTGCGGCTCGCCGACGGCGACGAGGTCCCCTACGACCGGCTGCTGATCGCGACCGGGGTACGCGCCCGGCCGTGGCCGAAGGAGGAGGAGGCCCAGCTCGACGGGCTCTTCCTGCTGCGCACCCGAGACGACGCCGAGCGGCTGGAGCGCCGGCTCAAGGCCGGGCCGCGCCGGGTGTTCGTCATCGGCGCCGGGTTCACCGGATCCGAGATCGCCTCGGCCTGCCGGGAGCAGGGGATCGAGGTCAGCGTCGCGGAGCGCGCGGACGCTCCCCTGGTGGGGGCCCTGGGCGGGGTGATCGGGTCGGTGGCCGCCGAACTGCACCACGACAACGGCGTGGACCTGCGCACCGGCGTCATGGTCACGGCCCTGGAGGGCGACTCGATCGGCCGGGTGAAGGCCGCGCACCTGTCCGACGGCAGCGTGGTCGAGACGGACGTCGTGGTGATCTGCCTCGGCGCGATCCGCAACACCGACTGGCTGACCGGCTCCGGGCTGGGCGCGGGACCGCGCGGCATCGCCTGCGACGCGGGCTGCCGGGCGTTCGACTGCCGCGGCATCGTCACCGACGACGTGTTCGTGGCCGGTGACGTCGCCCGCTCCCCGCACCCGCTGTTCGGCTACCAGTTCCTGTCCCTGGAGCACTGGGGGAACGCCGTCGCGCAGGCCGAGGTGGCCGCGCACAACATGATCAGCTCCAGCGCGGACCGGCGTCCGCACCTGTGGGTGCCCGCCTTCTGGTCGTCGCAGTTCGGCGTGAACATCAAGTCGGTCGGCGTGCCGTCCATGGGCGAAGAGATCATGATCGCCCAGGGTTCGCTCGCCGAACGCCGTTTCGTCGCCGTGTACGGCCACCAGGGCCGGGTCATCGCGGCCGTGAGCTTCGACGGCGCCCGCTGGCTGGAGTTCTGGGAACGGCAGATCGAGCAGGGCGCGCCGTTCCCGGTCGAGTACCCGACGATGGACCGCAGGCCCGAGGGCCGCAAGCCGCAGCCGGCCGACTTCCCCGACCCGTCGCTGCCCACCCACGGCCCGACCGCCACGCTCAGCGGCTACTCCCCCGCCGACCGGCGCCTGGTGTTCACCCCGGCCCGCCGCTGAGCGGCCGCCCCGCGGCCCCCTCCCAGCCCTCTCCCTCTCCCGCACCCGCCTCCCGCTCTTCGCCCGCCGCCGTCCCCGCCTCGGGCCGGCGGCCCCGCCCGGGTCCCGCCCCGGACCCCACGCCCCGAGGACCCTCATGACGCCGCCCTCGCTCCTGCGCCGGATCACCGACTACGCCAGCCGCGCCGACCCCTATCCGCTGTACGAGGAGCTGCGCGCCACACCGGTGCTGCACGAGGAGGACGGCGGACCGTACGTCGTCAGCTCGTACTACGACATTCTCGGCCTGCTCCACGACCCGCGGATCAGCTCGGACGCCGCCAACCTCGCCGTGCCCGGCGCCGACGAGCTGCCGGGACCGGAGGCCGCCGGCCTGCCGCCGAGCTTCCTCCGGCTCGACCCGCCCGAGCACGACCGGCTGCGGCGGATCGCCAACAGCTCCTTCGGGCCGCCGCGCCGGCCGCACCGGATCGACTCCATGCGCGAGGAGCTGCACCGGATCGTGAGCGAACTGATCGACGGCTTCGCCGACGAGCGACGCGTGGACCTGGTCGACCGGTTCGCCTACCCCTTTCCGGTGATCGTGATCTGCCGGCTGCTGGGCGTGCCGCGCGAGGACGAGCCGCGTTTTCGCGCCTGGGTCGACCCCATCGTGGCCGCGCTGGACCCGGACACCCGCGACGATCCCGACGCCCCGGTGCAGCGCGCGGCGCAGGAGGCGCGGGTCCAGCTCGGCGTGTATCTGGCCGGGCTGGTAGAGCAGCGGGCCAGGGAGCCCCGGGACGACATGCTGTCCGACCTGGTCGCCGCGCACGGCCCGGACGGGTCCTTGTCGATGATGGAGGTGCTCAGCACGGCGGTGCTGCTGCTGATCGCCGGTCACGAGACGACGGTCAACCTGATCGCCAACGGCATGCTCACCCTGCTGCGCCACCCCGAGTACCTGCGGCGGCTGCGCGAGGAGCCCGCGCTGTCCGTCAGGATCGTGGAGGAGCTGCTGCGCTACGAGCCGCCCGTGCAGCTCGTGCCGCAGCGCACCTGCCTCGCGGACGTGGAGGTGCGCGGGGTGACGATCCCCAAGGGCTCGCGGATCTGGCTCGTGCTGGCGGCCGGCAACCGGGACCCGGAGCGTTTCAAGGACCCCGACCGGTTCGACCCGGACCGGTCGGACGTCGAGCACCTGGGCTTCGGCAGCGGCATCCACAGTTGCTTCGGCGCGCCGCTGGCCCGGGTGGAGGCGCAGATCGCCCTGGCCGAGCTGGCACGGCGCCTGGAAGACCCCCGCCTCGTCGAGGATCCGCCGCCGTACCGGCCGAACGCGGTGCTGCGCGGCCCGCGCCATCTGAACGTCGACGTCGCCGGGGTGCGGCCCTGACGCCCTCTGGCTCCCTGGTGACCCCCGCCACTCAGGGTGCGGGCGCGTGAACGTCGACGATGACTCTGACCAAATATTCTGGACAAAACAGAAGAATGCGACAAACTGGTGGGCGTTCCCTTCGCGATGCCAAGGAGCGGCCCCCGCATGGCGTACGGCGCCCCTCACAGTCCCGCCCCTCCTCCCCGCCCCGATCTCGGCCTGGCCCGCGACTGCGAGCACTGCCTGGGCTGGGGCACCGTCGTCACCAGGGACGGCGCTCACGAACTGTGCGAGACCTGCCAGCCGGAACCCGGAAGCGGCGCGGCGCCGCCGCTTCCGGCCGCCGACCGAAAGCCACCGGCGTGACACGGCGCGTTGCTCCGTCCGAGTGGTGCGGCCACCGTCGCGGCCGTAGCGTCGGTACAGAGATCAGACGTCGTCGGCTGGGAGCAGACATGGGCAAACACACAGTGAGGACCGCGATCGCGCTCTGCGCCGCCACCCTGCTCAGCGCGGGTCTGGGAACCGCATCCGCGGCATCCGCGGCTCAGACGTCCGCCGTGCGGCAGACAGCGCCCGGACAGCCCGTCTTCGTCGACTGCTTGTGGAAGCCGCAGGCGCGCCCCGACGCGTTCATCCTGGCCTGCGGCGACGGCAACAGCCGACTTTCCTCGCTGCGGTGGTCGACGTGGAACGGCCGCACCGCCGTCGCCCGCGGCGTCAACTTCGTCAACGACTGCAAGCCGTACTGCGCGGCCGGCACCTTCCGCTCGTACCCCGTGGAGGTGCGCCTGGAGCGCCCGGAGCCGTGGAAGAAGGACCCGCAGGTGGACCACTTCACCCGGCTCAGCCTCACCTTCCCGGGCGCACGGCCGGACGGATACGGGCACACCGTGTCCTACTCGCTGTGGAACTGAGAGTCCGGTCCGGGGCCGCCGCTCGCGCCAGCCGGGCGGCGGCCACCGGGCGACCGCCCTGCTGATCGCCGCGGGCGGACCCACGCCGCACGGCCGACCCCCGGGCATGCGAGCCCGGCGGGTCCGGTCGTCGTCGCGCGGCAGCGGCGACCAGGCGCTCACGCTGGGGGCAGCGCGGCTGCCGTACCGGCCTGCGCGAACCGGAGATCCGGCGCGCCGTGTCCTGGCAGACCGCGCGTCTGCGGCGGCGTGCGGGACGGTGACCGCTCAACGGCCCTTGCTCCAAGGGACGTTGACGTGCACCGTCCCGCCGCCCCGGTGAGGCGGAGTGTTTCCCCGCGCCATGTCGCCGGACGACCTCGGGCCTATACGATGCGCTGTCGATCCGGCCCCGCTGCTTCCCGGGGGATTCGGTCACGGTCAGCAGGACTGCCGCGCACCACGCCCAAGCAGAGGAAGGTCTGCCATGAGCCCTGCCCAGCTCCCGCGTCTCGCGCCCCGAGGCCGTCGCAGAGCCGTCGCCGCCGTCGCCGCCGCCGCGGCGGGACTCGTCGGCCTGGTCGCGCCGACCCCGGCGCAGGCGGCCGACGTGGAGATCACCCCCGGCCCCGCCTCGGTGACGGCCAGCACCAGCGATTCCCACGCGCCCGCCAACGCGGTGGACAACGACTACGGCACCCGCTGGTCGGGCGACGGCGACGGCGCGTGGCTCCAGTTGGACCTCGGCGCGGTCCAGACGGTCACCCACGTCAAGGTCGCCGTCTACCAGGGCGACACCCGCAAGAACGTCTTCCAGCTCCAGTACTGGACGGGCAGTTCGTGGTCCACCGTCGTCGACACCCGCACCAGCGGCGCCGGCACCGGCCTGGAGTCCTTCAGCTTCGCCGCGGTGCAGACGTCCAAGGTCCGCTACGTGGGGCACGGTTACGTCACGAACAGCGGCGCCAGCGGCACCTGGAACAGCCTGACCGAGGTCGAGGTCTGGGGCGGCGCCGGCTCGGGGGGCGGCGGCGGCGCCGTGCCGGCGGGTCTGCTGAACCTCACGAACTGGAAGGAGACGCTGCCCGTCGGCCCCTCCGAGAGCCCCACCGAGATCAAGCAGCCCCAGTTGGCCTCCTACTCCAACAGCCCGTACTTCACGGTCAACTCCGCGGGCACCGCGGTGCAGTTCCGGGCCGCCGTCAACGGCACCACCACCAGCGGCTCCGGCTACCCGCGCTCCGAACTGCGCGAGATGAAGAACAACGGCGCGGACGAGGCGAGTTGGTCCGCGACTTCCGGCACCCACACCCTGATCGTCCGCGAGGCGTTCACGCATCTGCCGAACGACAAGCCGCAGGTGGTCGGGGCCCAGATCCACGACGACAGCGACGACGTCACCGTGTTCCGGCTGGAGGGCAGCAGCCTCTACATCACCAAGGGCGACACCACCCACTACAAGCTGGTCACCAGCGGCTACCAGCTCGGCACCGTCTACGAGGCCAAGTACGTCGTCAGCGGCGGCCAGATCAAGGCGTACTACAACGGCACGCTGGAGACGACGATCCCCTACACCGGCTCCGGCAACTACTTCAAGGCCGGCGCCTACGTCCAGGCCAACTGCACGAACTCGTCGCCGTGCAGCTCCAGCGACTACGGCGAGACCAACGTCTACAGCGTCACCGTCAGCCACACCTGAGAGCGGTCCGCACGGGCCTCCCCCGACCGGCGGCGCCGTGCGCCGGCCGTCCGCGTATACCGTGATGCTCATGCGCCAGGGCGCCGTTTCGGCAGGCCGGGCCGGGGGCACCCGCGCGGACGGCCTTCGGCGCTGTGCCGTCGGCCTCGGCAGGACGTGGCCGGACCCGTGACGCGACCTCGCGCGGACGGGGCGGCCGGGAAGGGGCGCGGGGTGATCAGCGGCCGCTGGCTGCGGGACGGCGGGAGCGGTGCGGTGCGCGAGCGCCGCCCCCGCTGGGTCTTCGACGGGTTCATCGCGGGCATCGGCACGGCGTCGGGGGCGCGTCTGGTGCTGGGCTGCTGGCCGCGGTCGCCGTTCGGGCACTTCAGCGACGTCATGGTGGAGCGCGCCGACGGCCATCGGGTGCTGCTGGCCCCGGACCGGGAGAAGGCGCGCTTCATCGCGGACACCTACGGCTTCGACGAGGTGCGCGTGGAACCGGTCCTGGCGCGGGCGGCGGCGGGCCTGTGGAGCGTGTCCGCACCGTCGCTGCGTCTGGACTTCACGACCGGCGGCCGGGGTGCGCTCGGACTGCTGCTGAGCGCCGTGCCGCGCCCGCTCGCCGTCCACCCGGCCTGGATCGCGGCGGTGGACCGCCCGGCGCGGCTGCTGCGCGGCGTCCGCACCCACGGCAGCGCGGGCGGCGGACGCCATGAGTGGTACGGGGCGCGGGACCTGCGCCGTATCGACTACGCCTCCGCCGTCTTCGACGGCGAGAACCTCGGCGCGCTGGCCGACCTCACGCCGCCCGTGCGGTTCGGCTTCGGCTCGACGCCGCGCAGACCCTGCGTCGTCCGGGTCACCACCACGGTGGCCGGGTGAGGCCACCGTGGACGCGGCGTCGTGCGTCAGTTGCCGAGCAGGCGGTTGACGGTCCTGCGTCAGTTGTCGAGCAGGCGGTTGAAGAAGGACCGGTACCGGCGCAGCGCCCTGCGCAGGTCCTCGGTGTCCACCTTCTCGCCCTGGCTCCACTGGCCTTCGAGATCCCCCTTGTGCCGGGCGAAGCCGGCGGCCAGGGTCTGCATGACCTCGGCGACGAGCGCGTCGGCGGCGTGCACGGCCTCGCGCGGGTCGTCCACGAACGTGCTCTGCACGTCGTGCCAGCGGTCGCGGAAACTGTGCTCCTCGTCCTCCGCCATCAGCCGGGGGGCGCTCTCCTCGTCGGGCGCGGTCCGGTCCGCGCCGGTGCCCGTCTCCCGGTCCGTGCCAGCGCCCGTCTCCCGGTCCACGCCGGCGCCCGTCTCCCGGTCCGTGCCAGCGCGCGTGTCCCGGTCCGCTCCGGCGTCCGCGCCGGGGATCCGGTCGCGGTCGGCGCTCACGTCGCGGTCGGCGCTCAGGTCGCGGTCGGCGTCCCGGTCGCGAGCGACGCCGGTCCCGGTCGCCGCGCTCCGCTCGGCGTCCGTGCTCAGGCCCGTGTCCTGGGGCGGAGCAGTGCGTTCGGCGTCCGGCGAGGTGCGTATGGAGTCCGCCGTCTCGGGGGTCGTGCCGGTTCCGGCGGTCGTGTCGGTCTCAGCCGTCTCGGCGGGCGCCGTGCCCGCCGGTCCCGCGGGACCGGGCGGCTGGGCGGCGGGCTGCCCGGACCGCGTCGGCTCGCCGGTGCGCGCGCCCGTGCGCTCACCGGGGCCGGCCGGGGTCTGGGGCGCCGCGGCGCCGGGCTGACCGGCGCTCTGTCCCTCCGAGTCCGCCGGGGTTCCCTTGGCGAGGTCGTCGGTGGACAGCCGCCCGCCGAAGCGGCTCGGTTTGTCTTTGTCTCGCATGTCGTTCCTTCCTGCACGGCCGGCGGCACGGGTGGCGCCGGCCGGCGTGGCGGCCCAGTGGTCAGGATCGGGCGTGCTGCGCCCGGCCCTCGTCGGAGAGCAGCTCGTCGAAGAGCGCGCGGTAGTGGACCATCGCGCCCCGCAGTTGCTCGGTGGTGGCCTCGCTGCCGGAGCTGAGCGATTCGACCTCGTGAGCGGCCCGGTAGTGCTCGAGCGTCTGGCCGTGCTCCACGGACAGGTCCGCGACCTGCTGCTCGAAGCCCTCGGTCGGGTAGCCGCGCTCGTGCATCAGCGAGGTCACCAGCCGGTCCGCGTCGTGCACCGCTTCCAGGGGGCGGTCCACGAAGTCCGCCTGCACGGTGCTCCATTCGCGCGAGTAGCGATCGCGCGCCTCGGCGGGCAGCGGCTTGATGTCCAGCGAGTCGTGCCGCTTTTCGCGGGCTCTGAGCTCGCGCTCGCCGGCCCGGCGGTTCTCGGCGCCCTCGACGGTGCGCTCGTACTCGGGGCCGAAGCGCTTGCGGAGGCGGCGGCGCCGGCTCACCAGGGAGACCGCGACCGCGATCAAGGCGAGCACGACGACGATGGGGATGATGATCGCGAGAAGTGTTCCCGTGGACATGTGTGGCACCCCTTTCGGCATTGCTTCGCGTGCCCCCCGTCAGCCGCCTTATGCGCCGGTCTCGGCCGTGTTTTCGAGCCCTAGGGAGGTGCCGGCGCGCGCGGCGTTTTCGGGCCTCGCGGGGGTGCTGGCGCGCGCGGCGCGACAGCGGTCGCCAAGACCGACTTGCGGATTCCGTCCGTTTGAGATGCCGAGGGACTGAGGGGGTACTAGCGTCTATTGCTGAGAGCCGCAACCGGGGTGCGCCCCGTCCGGTGAGGTCCCCCCGGGGGCCGCGACCGCGCCTCCCGCGCATTCGACGCGGACGGGGCGGTGGGTCCGGGCAACGGAGACGTGCTATTCGCTGACAGCAGCGGCATCTCCGACCGCGTCGCAGTCTTCCCTCCGTCAGTCAATCAGCGGGCGCGGCCATCACTCTCGCGCCTCCGACACGCGAGACGATGGAAGGAAAGGTAATCCCATGCGAGCACTGCGCGTGAAGCGTCTGTTCGCCGTGTCCGCGGCCGGGATCGTCATGGCCGGCGGCGCTGCGATCGGCGCGGCGGGGACCGCCTCGGCCCACGACTCGAGCTACAGCCACCACCACTCCGGGTACAGCCGCAACTGCTCGGACCGCGGATGGTGGAGCGACTGCTACGACTACGGACACCACGGACACGGAGGCTACGGCTACGGCTACGGATACGGAGACCACGGACGCGGTGACCACGGCGGCTACGGAGGCTACGGAGGTCACGGTGGCTACGGAGGCTACGGAGGTCACGGCGGCTACGGAGGCTACGGCGGCGGCCACGGAGGGGGCTACGGCGGCGGCGGTCACGGTGGCGGCTACGGCGGCGGCCATGGAGGTGGCGGCTACGGCGGTGGCGGTCACGGCGGTGGCGGCGGCGGTCATCGCTGAGTCTCCGCTCCTCTGAGCGAGGCATGGTGTGCGGCCCGGTCCCACCGGGCCGCACACCATGCCTCGCGCACCCGTTCAGGCCGGGCAAGGCGCGCGATCGGCGCACCAGGTCACGCCGTGTCGGCGGTGCGGGCGGCCGCGCGACCGGACGGCCCGCTCAGCGCGGCGCGGGACGCAGCGCGGACAGGACCGCCCAGACGACCGAGACGAACGGCACGGCCACGATGGCGCCGATGACGCCGGCGACGATGGCGCCCGCGATGACGGAGACGGCGACCACCAGCGGATGCAGGCGGACCGCCCAGCTCATCACCAGCGGATGCAGGACGTGCCCCTCGAGCTGGCCGATGACGACGATGAGCACCAGCACGGCGAGCGCGGTGAGGGGGCCGCGCCCGGCGAGGGCGACCACCGTGGCCACGCCCAACGCGACCGGGGACCCCAGCAGCGGCACGAACGCCGCGAAGAACTCCAGCACCGCCAACGGCAGCGCCAGCGGCACCCGCAGCACGGCGAGGGCCACGCCGACGAGGACGGCGTTGGTCGCGGCCACGATGATGATGCCGCGGGTGTATCCGGCGAAGGCCCGCCAGGCCGCGTGACCGGCCGTGTCCCAGACCGCTCGGGCGCCGCGGGGCAGCAGGCGGTCGCGCGTCCAGCCCCACAGGCGCGGTCCGGAGTGGAGGAAGAAGACCGAGACGAACAGGGCGAGCACGGCCCCGGTGACCAGTTCGGCGAGCCTGCCGAGGCCGCTCAGGGCGCTGTCGAGCAGGCTCGCCCGGTGCGCCGACAGATAGGACACGAGCTGATTGTGCAGCGCGGAGAGCCTGCCCCGGCCGAGCCGGAAAGGCGGGCCCTCCAGCCACAGCTCGATCCGGCGGATGCCGCCGCGCAGCTCGTTCGCCAGCCTCGACGACTCCCCCGCCACCGCGTCGCCCACGAAGGCGAGCAGGGCCAGCAGGAGCAGCAGGCTGCCGATGAGGGCGAGCGCGACGCACAGGGACCGCGGCAGCACCCGGTTCAGCAGGTCCGCCAGGGGGTGCAGGACCGAGGTGGCGACCAGCGCGGCGAACAGGGCGACCGCGATGAGCTGGAACCGGCCCAGGACGACGAAGACCCCGTACACGACGAGGCCGACGAGGATGAGCCGCCAGGCGTAGGCGGCGGCGACCCGCAGCCAGGGCACCGTCCGCTCCGCCCCGGTCGGCTCTAGGGCGCCTGACGGCGCGGGGCGGGGGCGGGGGCGCGGCGGCAGCCGCACGCGTGGCACCGGCCGGCTGCCCAGCACGGCGGCGCCCGCCGGGCGCCTGCGGCCCCGTCCGGACGCCGGACCGCCCGCCTCCGCCACCGCGCCTCCCGTTGCCTGCCGACGGTCACGTCTCCCGCACGGTACGGGCCCCGGCGACGGCGCCCCCGCCGCAACGCGCCAGGTCGCCGGTCATCGGGGGCCACCGGCGCCCGTACGGCGCAGAGGGGCGCCCGTCCGCCGGGGCAACCGGGTCAGGGGCGGCGCCGTCCCCGCTCTCGACGGTCCGCCACTCGTAGAAGCCGTCGGCGGGCAGCAGGCACCGGTGCCGGGCGGGCGCGGCGGAAGGCGGCCTCCTCGTGCACGGTTTCCATGGAACCGCCGGACCAGATCCTCCGGTCCGCGGGTGGACGCGTAGCGACCGCATATGTTCGCTCGCCGCTCCGACCTGCGGATACGCGAGATCACGTCCTCGCCGCAGTCAGCACCAGATCGGCACGGTGCCGGATGAGCGCCGCATCCGTCACCCTGACGGTCTTGCGCCCGAGCCACCTGGACACGTCCAAGCTGGACACGTCCAAGAGGGGCAGACCATCGCCGAGAGTGGTCAGCGCGAACCGGTGGGCCCCACCAGACGCCGAGGCGTCGGGCCGGGGCCCCGGCCAAGTCGTGCTGATGACGTCTGTTCCGGCCGGACAGGCGCAAGAGCGTCGGCTGCGGACGCGTTCAGGCACGCGGCAGCACGCCCAGGAGCGCCGAGGTGAAGGAGATCCGCAGAGCGTCGCGCAGCTCCAGGTGGAACACGCCTAGGGCGGGCTCGTCCTCGTAGGCGGCGAGGAGGCTGGGCGGCGGCGGGGCGTACGCCGACAGGGCGCCCGCCGAGACCAGGCACATCAGGCAGAACAACTGCGCGCTGTCGCCCAGCTCGGGCACGTGGCGGCGCACGAGGTCGGTCATGGCCGCGAGCAGCGTGAGGGAGGAGTGCTTGTGCCGCTTGACCACCTCGACCGAGACGTTGTGCTCCAGGACGCCGCCCTGCGCGCCGAAGAGGTCGCACAGCACCACCCGGTCCGCCAGCGACCGGCTGAGGACCTCGGCTAGCTGGCCCGCCCGCGCTTCCGGCGCCGCGTGCGCCTCGATGCCCGCGGCCAGCTCGTCCGCCAGCTCGGCGAGCCAGTCCTCCAGGAAGACGTCCAGCAGTTCGAGGAGCACCGCCTCGCGCGACTCGAAGTACCGCAGGACGTTCGACTTGGCCAGGCCCACCCGTCGGCTCAGCTCGTTGAGGCTCACCTCGGACACGGGCATCTCGTCGAGCATCGCCGCCGCCGCGTCCAGGATCGCCCGGCGGCGGATCTCCCGCTGCTCCTCGCTTCGCGCCCGCTGGAATGTCACGCCCTCAGTCTAGCTTAAAGACCGCTGGTCCCTTGACAGAAGACCGATGGTCTCTTAAGTTGGTCCTCGTAACAGACCGATGGTTCCTTAAGGAGTGCGCCATGAACGGCGACTGGACCGAGCAGCACATCCCCGATCAGCGCGGCCGGGTGGCGGTCGTGACCGGCGCCAACACCGGGCTGGGCTTCGAGACCGCCCGGATGCTCGCCGCACGCGGGGCGGCGGTGGTCCTGGCCGTCCGCGACGTCGAGAAGGGCAAGCAGGCGGCCGCCCGCATCACCGGCGACGTCACCGTGCAGGCCCTCGACCTGACCTCGCTGGACTCGATCCGGTCCGCGGCGGCCGACCTGCGCGCCGCCCACCCGCGCATCGACCTGCTCATCAACAACGCGGGCGTGATGTACACCCCGCGGCAGACCACCGCCGACGGCTTCGAGCTGCAGTTCGGCACCAACCACCTCGGCCACTTCGCCCTGACCGGCCTGCTGCTGGACCGGCTCCTGCCCGTCCCCGGCTCCCGCGTCGTGACGGTCAGCAGCACCGGCCACCGCATCCGGGCCGCGATCCACTTCGACGACCTCCAGTGGGAGCGCTCCTACAGCCGCGTCGCCGCCTACGGCCAGGCCAAACTGGCCAACTTGATGTTCACCTACGAACTCCAGCGCCGGCTCGCACCGCACGGCGCCACCGTCGCGGTCGCCGCCCATCCCGGCGTGTCCAACACCGAACTGCTCCGCAACACGCCCGCCGCGCTCCGCCTGCCCGTCGCCTGGCTCGCGCCGCTGCTCACCCAGAAGGCCGACATGGGCGCCCTGCCCACCCTGCGCGCCGCCACCGATCCGACCGTCACCGGCGGCCAGTACTACGGCCCCGGCAACCGGGGCGAGATCCGCGGCTACCCGAAGCTGGTCGCCTCCAGCCCCGACTCCCACGACCAGGCCGTCCAGCAGCGCCTGTGGACCGTCTCCGAGGAGCTGACGGGGGTGACGTTTCCGGCGGTGACTCCGCAGCAGACGGCTTCGTGAGACCGCAGCCGGATCCGACCCGGCGTGCACCGCTGTGCAGGCGGTTCCCTGACCGCCCGGCAGGGGCCGCGGCACTTCTCTTGTCGAGTTCCGTGTGTCTCCAGATGACCGGGCGACCTACGCGGCGACCGGGGCGCCGTACGCCGGGAGTCGCCAGTCTCCGCCGCGGTCTTCCTTCGCGAAGCGTGCGGCGAGGGCGGGGATGCGCAGGAGGCAGGCCAGTGCCGTGGCGGTCTGGAAGGCGGTGATCGCGTGCTTGCTCTCGGGCATGCCGACGCGCAGCAGGCGGGGGTTCACCTGGGCCTGGATCTTGTCGACGAAGGGCCGCAGCACGCTGTCGTAGTTCGCCAGGGCGGTCGGCAGGTCGTCGGCGTGCCGGTTGATCTCACCGGCCAGAACATAAGCTCCGACCAGGCCGCCGGAGACGCCCATGCCGCTGTAGGGAGAGGCGCAGTGCGCGGCGTCGCCGGCCAGGACCACCCGCCCCTTGGACCAGGCGTCGGTGCGTACCTGGGCGATCTCCAAGGAGTAGAAGAACGGGCTCGTCTCCATGCCGGCGATGAAGCGCTCGGTCTGCCAGCCGGCGTCGCGGAAGCGGCCGGCCCAGAACCGCTGCTGCCGCTCGACGGGTGCGCGGTGGATCGCGGAGGCTTCCTCCGACTCCTCGCGCATCACGAAGTACGCCTGAGTCTCGGTCGGGTTGTGGCTGCGCCGCATGATCTGGCGGCCGCCCGGGGCCATGTAGGTGTCGCGGATGTCGCCGTCGGAGGCGATGCGCGGGACGAACCAGTAGGCCATGTGGATGCCGACGCGCCAGTACGGGTCGAAGCCCTCCGGAAGGAGCGCCCGCCGCAGGCGTGACCCTTGTCCGTCCGCGCCGATCAGCAGGTCGAACTCGCCGGACGATCCGTCGGAGAAGCGAGCGGTGACCTGGTCTTCGTCCTGTTCGAAGCCGTCGACGCTCTTGCCGAAGACGTACGCGGCGTCGTCCTTGGTCGCGTCGTGCAGGATGCGGACCAGGTCGCCGCGCATGATCTCGTATTCCGAGGTGAGGGTCTGACGGCCCTTGCCGGAGGTGTTGGCCATGATCGTCGCCCTGGGCTTCCCCTGGGAGTCGACGAAGGCCACGCCCGCCTCGTCCACCAGATGACTGCGCACGGTGTCCAGCAGCCCCATGCGTGCGATCGCCTCGATGCCCTGACCGCGAAGGTCGACCTGGGCGCCCGAGGCTCGCAGCGCCGGGAACCGCTCGACGACAGTCACCCGGTGACCGCCGCGGGTGAGCCAGAAGGCCAGGGCCTGCCCGGCGACGCCGCCGCCGGCGATGAGGATGCGCAGGGAGCGCCTCGCGGTCTTGTCCGTCATGTCGACCACTCCAGAATCTATCAGTGATTGATTCCTGCCCAGAGTCTTCTATCGCCGATAGATTGTCAACGTGACCAAGATGAACCGTCAGACCGTCGTCGCCGAGGCGTTGGATCTGCTCGACGAGGTGGGCCTGGAGACCGTCAGCACGAGGCGGCTGGCCAAGCGGCTCGGCGTCGAACAGCCGTCGCTCTACTACCACTTCCGCACCAAGAAGGATCTCCTCGCGGCCATGGCGGAGGCGGCCATGACCCCCCACGCCGCCGCGCCGCTCCCCTCGCCCGGGGACGACTGGCGCGCATGGTTCCTGGAGAACTCGCGCAGCTTCCGGCGCACGCTGCTGCTGCGCCGCGACGGAGCCCGCCTTCACGCAGGCAGCGTCCCGACCGGCGACCTCGACCGGGTCCGCCGCAAGGTGACCTTCCTCGTCGCCTCCGGGGTGCCCGAGAGGGACGCGCACATGGCGATGCTGGCCGCCAGCCGGTTCACGGTCGGCTGCGTGCTGGAGGAGCAGGCGGACGCCCTTGCCTGGGACGAGGAAGACCTGCCGGCCGACGTTCCGGTCATCGATCACGAGTCGGCGTTCGAAGCCGGGCTGACCCTCATCCTCAACGGCCTGGAACAGCGCGTCGCGGGCGCCGACGACGCGGCCCGGAAAGCAGATGCGGAGGTCGCGGCGGTCACGCACCGCACAGACAGCGAATGAGCATGGCGGTGCGTTCCGCCCTCCGGCCTCCCCGCCGGGCGTTCAGGCGGCCGGACGGCTACCCGAGCTTGCGGCCCACGCCCGCGTACACCCAGTAGCGGGAGGGGTTCTCCGGGACCTCGTCGAGCGGGTCGGGGCGCCAGAGCGGGACGTAGACCAGGCCCGGGTCCACCAGGTCGAAGCCGTCGAAGAGGGCGGCGATCTCGCCGTGGCTGCGGGCGGTGACCGGGGAGGTGGCGCGGTCGCGGTACAACTGGCCGACGGCGGCGGCCGTGTCCGGCCGGTCCTCGTCCGTGGCGTGCGTCAGGGCCAGCCAACTGTCCGCCGGGAGCGCGTCGCGGAAGGCGGCCACGATGCCGGCCGGGTCCTGGTCCGGCGTGATGAAGTGCAGGATCGTTATCATCAGGACGGCCACCGGCTGCTCGAAGTCGAGCAGCTTGCCCACCTGCGGGGAGGAGAGGACGCCGGCCGGGTCCCTGATGTCGGCGGCCACGATCGTCGCGTCCGGATTGTCGGCGAGCAGCGCCTCGCTGTGCGCCACGGCCACCGGGTCGTTGTCGACGTACACCACCTTGGCGCCGGGGCAGGCGGCCTGGGCGACCTCGTGGACGTTGCCCTGGGTGGGGATGCCGGAGCCGAGGTCGATGAACTGGCGCACGCCCGCGTCGACCAGGAAGCGCACCGCGCGGCCCAGGAAGGCCCGGTTGGCGCGCGCCAGGGTGCGCACCTGGGGGTCGATCGCGGTGAAGGCGGCCACCGCCTCCCGGTCGATGGCGAAGTTGTGCTCGCCGCCGAGCATGGCGTCGTACATCCGGGCCACGCTGGCCTTGCCCGGATCCACGCCCTGGGGCAGACCGTCTCCGTTCGGCATGACCAACTCCCCTGCTGTGTAGTGAACTTGACTACAGATCATATAGTTGCCGACGGCATACTCCGCCAGCTACCGGCCCCACCCGGAAGGCAACGACCCTGCGGAACTCAGAACGCAGTGAGCCCCACGAACCCGACGGCGCCTCTCGTGCCGTGCCGCCGGGCCGCCGCGGCCTCTTCTCCCCCGCCGCCGACGCCATCGGCAGCGAGCTGGATCTGGAGCTGACCGGCCGCCATGTGACGCACGCCCTCGCTCCGGGTTTCTGCGACGCGGCCTCGGTGTACCTGCTGGAGCGCTGGCTTCTGGAGGAGCAGGCGCACATGGCGCCCGATCCGCCGCAGATAGAGGCGCGGCGGCTCGCGCTGCGCATCGGGACGGACGCCTGGGAGGCGTGGGACCACCTGCTGCCGGTGGGCGAGGTCCTGGTCTTCCCCCGGGAGACGCCGTACGCCCGCGCCGTGGCCACCGGGCAGACCCAACTGCTCGACGGCGTGGACGGGCACACCTTCGAGCGGCTGCGCAGGACCGGCCCGGACGACGCGCGGGTGGACGCCCTGCTGCACAGCGGCTCCTTCCTCATCGTGCCGCTGCGCCTGCGCGGCACGGCGGTCGGTTTCATCGCCTGCACGCGCGGGGCGGACCGGGAGCCCTTCGGCCGCGGCGACGCCGTCGCGGTGGAGTCCCTGGGCGCGCGGGCCTGTGTGGCGCTCGACAACGCCCGCCGCTACGAACGCGAGCGCCGTACGGCGCTCGCCATCCGCCGCAGCCTGCTGCCCGACACGGGGCAGTCCTTCGACGGCTGCCGGGTCGCCCACGGCTACCGGCCCGCCGGGCAGGACAACGTCATCGGCGGGGACTGGTACGACGTCCTCCCCCGCTCGGGCAGACGCGTGGCCATGGTCGTCGGCGACGCGATGGGGCACGGCCCGGAGTCCGCCGTCGCCATGATCCAGTTGCGGACGGCCGTGCGCACCCTGGCGGCCCTGGACATCGGCCCGGCGGAGCTGATGCGGCGGCTGGACGCCGTGGCCGACGGCACCCCGGGCGCCTCCTTCGCCACCTGCATGTACGCGGAGTGGGACGCGGAGCGGCGCACCTGCACCTTCGTCGGCGCCGGCCATCCTCCTCCCCTGGTCAGATGGCAGAAGGGGCCGACGGCGCCGGTGCCCCTGGCCACCGCGGGACTTCCCCTGGGTCTGGGCGCCGACCGGTACGAGCCGACCGTGCTGCACCTGCCGGAGCCGGCCCTGCTCCTGCTGTACAGCGACGGGCTGGTGGAGTCCCGCGTCCGCGACATAGACGAGGGCATCGCCCAGCTCGCCCGCACCCTCGACCGGGGCGCCGAGAGCCTGCCGGACCTCGGGCGTCCCGACGCGCTGCCGTCGCTGTGCCGTCGGCTGCTGGCGGACGCCGTGTCCGGGAACGTCAGCGACGACCGCACCCTGCTGCTGGCCGAGCTGACCCCCGCACCCGGCTGACCCGGCGTGCGGTCGGCCGCCGTGCGGGCGGGGGCTCGACGCGCACTTGCGGGCTGTTCGTCGTATGAACGCAGGCCGCCGTTCGAGCGGTCTCCTCACCTGATGCGGTGAGACGGCGGGACGAGGGGCGTACGAACCGGCGGCGGCCCGCGTTGGCCCGGCATGGACAGCATTCCTCGGGCCGTGCAGACCTTCACCGGCCGTCTCCCCCTGAACCCGCCCCGCGCCGCACGGGCCGCCGCCCTTGCGGCGCCGCAGGGGCGGCGGGCGCCGGGCGCGGACACCGGAGCCCCTCTGATGCGGCCCTGGGGATCCGGCGCGGGCGGTCGACCGCCGGGCGCCCAGGGGGCGGTGGGAGCGATGGGGGGCGAGCCGGTGCCCGCCGTGCCCGTGCCGCGCGGCATCACGATCCTGTGAGCCCCGACGGCCCGGCCGGGGCGGCGAGATCCACGCGGACGGCCGGTGCGCGCTCCTGGTCCTGGGCGCCGTTCGCTCACGACCCGGTGACGGTCGGATCACGATGGCGGCCGTCCTCGTTGCCGTGCACCCCGGCGTTCGTTGAGCGCGGCATGGAAGCGTGGGATGACCCCGACTGCCCGTGGTGCCGCGCGCTGCTCGGCTCGGGCCGCGACCCGGCCGCCCCGGCGTCCACGCGTGCGGACCTCCGCGCACGGTTCCGGCACGGCGGGGGCCTGGCGGCCTGCATCTCCCGGGCGCGCCTGGTCATGACGCCCATGGCCGTGTTCACCGTGCTGGCCGCGCTCCTGGTGGCGCTGGCCTGACGCCCGGCCGGGACGGCGCGGCGCGGCGGTGTACCGCTGGGGCCGGAAAGGTTTCCCGGAAGGGCACGCGATCCGGCGGACCTTTCCGGTCGGCGACAGCGGTACGTGAGCCGGCGCCGCCGCGGACGGCCGGTGACCGGCATCGCGCCCGGCCGCCCTCTCGAATGCTTCACCAACTCCTGACATCATGGCCGTCGGTTCTCTGGCGCTGGCCAGAAACTGATGCGATGTGACGTTAAGTGAGGAAAAGTGTGGCAGAGACCGAGGGGGCGGAGATGCCCGAGCGGCTGCTGATCACGCGGACGACGACGGGGGACCGCGTCTGCGTGGTGGCCCTCGCCGGGGAGGTCGACATCGACGGCAGCGCGCGGCTGCGCGAGTCGCTGCTCGCCTGCCTGGAGACCGCGCCGGCCACGGTGGTCGACCTCGGCGAGGTGACCTTCATGGACTCCAGCGGCATCAACGCGCTGATCACCGCCCACCAGGCCGCTGAGTCAGCGGGCAAGCCGCTGTGCCTGGCGGCGCCGCGGGGGGCGGTGCTGCGGGTGCTCCAGCTCGTCGGCGTCGACGCGCTCATCCCCTGGCACGCCGGTCTCGACGAGGCCCTCGCGCAGTCACGGACGTTCGGCGCCTCCGGAGGCTGACGCGCCTCCGGAGGCTGACGCGGAGGGGAGCGGCGGGACGTTTCCGCCCGCGTCGGCCCCGCTCGCCGCGTCCGCCGGTCCGTACGGTCATCCCGTCTTTCCCCGGCCCGACAGGGCGTCCCTGAGCCGGTCCACCATTCCGGCGCCGGGTCCCAGGAGCTTGTTGGCGGGCGGGGTGTCCGGCATGGACGGGTGCGGCCTCGTCGGGGCGGTCTTCTTGGCCGTGCGCACCCTCTCGCCCAGTCGCTCCAGGTCATCGGGGGTCGCGGTCTGGCGCAGCCGGGGGAAGAGGTTCTGCTCCTCGTCCGCCAGGTGCGAGCGGATCTCCCGCATCAGCCGCCCGACGACCTGGTCGAACAGCGGGTCGTCGGCGCCGAGGCCCTCCAGTTCCTTCATCGTCCGCTCGGCCTGCGCGTGGTCCTCGATCTCCCGGTCGGCGATCGCGTCGCCTTCGGGCAGGTACCGGCGGACCGCCGGGTACAGGTACATCTCCTCCGCGACGGAGTGCCGCACCAGTTCGATCGTCGCCTGGTCCGCGAGGTCCTTGCGCCGCTTGTCCCCGTTCGGCAGGGCCTCGATCTGCGCGAACATCTCCTCGACCTCGCGGTGGTCGACGGTCAGTTCCTGGATGACGTCTCCGCCGTGTCCCATGACGGGGGCTCCTCGCTGCTCCGGACGATGTGGTGCGCGGACGGGCGGGCGGGTTCCCGAGACGTCCGCCGTCACACCGCCCGGCACGCGAGCGGTGTGACGCGGCATCGGCCGGCGGGACATCGGCTGGCGCGGCGCCGGACGGCACGGCGGCCGACGGGTCAGGGCGCCGGACGCGCCGCGCCGGGACGGGGGAACCGGGTCGGTCCCCCCGCGCGGTCAGTTCACCGGCCGGTCGTGCGGTCAGTCCACCGGCCGGAGGTCGGTGATCTTACGCGTGCGCAGGTCGGACTCGACGTCGATCCGCGTCACCGTGGCGTCCCGGCGGTCCCCCCAGATGAGCGTGACCCTGCTGGTGGCGTGCCCCGCGCCCGTGCCGGTGAAGGCGACTTGCCACTTCACCGGCACGTTCTGGGCGAACAGGACGCCGTCCGCGTGCTCCCTGGCCTCGTAGGCGGCGACCTTCCCGCGCGCCGCGGCGGACAGGTAGAAGGACTTCAGCCCCTCGAGGTTGCCGGCGGCGGCCGGGTCCTCGCCGTCCCAGACGGTGTCGATGTAGGCGCCGTAGAAGTCCGCGACCCGCTGGGTGACGTCGCGCGCGTCGCCTTGGGCGACGGGCGCGGCGGCCGCGCGGGCGGCGGTCCGGGCGGTGCGGGCGCCGTCGGCGGCCGTGTGCGCGGCGGCGGTTCCGGCCGTCGTGTGCGCGGCGGCGGTTCCGGCGAGGGCGGGCGTGACGGCGACCAGGGCGAGGGCCGCGGCGGTGAGGGCGGCGGCGGTCAGGCGGCGGTTGCGAGCGCGCGTAGGCGTGGACATGGTGATCCCCCGTTGCTGGCCGGACGGGCGGATCCCGTGCCGGCTTCGGCGGCTGAGACAAGCGGCGGACGCCGACTGGTTCCGTAATGTCCCGGAAGAATGCGCCTGTCCGGAAAGACGTGAAAGGTTGTGCTGCATTTCGGTCACTTTTCCGGAGCGTCGGCCGGAAGAGTGCGCTTGTTCCTTCGTATGCACGAGTGCGCGGCGGGCAGACGGCCGTGTTCCGACCGTCCCCGTACCGCCCTCGATTGCCGGGGGCCGCCTCGGGGAACCCGGACAGACGCCGCACCCCCTCACTCCTTGGAGAGGTCCATGAGTCTGCTGCGCCTGGCCGGCCGGCCCCTGCTCGCGTCGATGTTCGTCGCCGGAGGGCTGAGCACCGTCCGCAAGCCCGAGCCCCTCAGCCCCGTCGCCGAGCCCGTCGTCCAGGCGATCCGCAAGCGCGTGCCGGTACTGCCGGACAGCACCGAGCAGGTGGTACGGCTCAACGGCGGCGTGCAGGTCGCCGCCGGGGTGCTGCTGGCGCTGGGGCGGATGCCCCGGCTCTCCGCCGCGGTGCTCGCGGTCTCGCTGGTGCCGACCACGGTCGCCGGCCACCCGTTCTGGCAGGAGAAGGACCCCGCCGAGCGCGCCGGGCAGCGGATCAGTTTCCTGAAGAACCTCTCCATGCTGGGCGGCCTGCTGATCACCGCCGACGACACCGGTGCCGCGCCGTCCGTGCTCTGGCGCGGCCGGCACACGGCACGGGAGCTGCGGCGCGAGGCCCGCCTGGTGCGCCGGTCGGTCCGCGCCACGGCAGGTCCGGCCGCCACGGTCGGCGGCCTGCGGACCAAGCTGCCCGGCAACTGACCCGGGCCCGGCCCGTCGGCGCAGAAGGGCGCCGACGGGTGCGGTGGGTGCACCCGGGCGCGTGAGGCGCAGACGGGCGCCGTCGAACGGCGGCGAGCGCAGAGGGATGCAGAGGGATGCGGGCGGGCGGCGACGGGAGGACGCGTCATGGACCGTAAGGGACGCCAGCGGCAAGTCCTGCCGGGACTCACCGGGCGGGACGCCCGCTCGCTGCTCGGCATCTACCTCAACGACCATCTGGCGGGCGCGACGGTGGGCTCCGAGCGGTCGCGCCAACTGGCCGCCGCGTGCCGGGGGTCCGACCTCGGCGCCGCGTCGGCCGGGCTGGCCGGCGCCATCGCGGAGGACCGCCGGACCCTGGTGGCGATCATGCGGCGGCTCGACCAGCCGATACGCCGCTACAAGGTGATCGCGGGTCTCCTCGGCGAGCGGGTGGGGCGGCTGAAGGCCAACGGCTCGCTCGTGCGGCGCTCGCCCCTGAGCACGCTTCTCGAGCTGGAGCTGTTGCAGATCGGCGTCCGGGGCAAGCAGTGCCTCTGGGAGGTGCTGCGCAGCCTGGCCGACCGCGAGCGGCGCCTCGACGCGGCGGAGCTGGACGAGCTGCTGGAGCGCGCCCAGGCTCAGCTCCGCACGGTCGAGGAGTTGCGGGAGCGCCAGGCGGCACGGACCTTCGGCGGCCTCTGATCCGGCCGGACTCCGCCCCGGACGCACACGGACCGGACGTGCACGGAAGGGATCCCCGGTCGAGGACCGGGGATCCCTCTAGTGTGCTGCCGCCTGTCGTCCGAGGTGGGGCTTCGGACGGGTCAGGGCCTGAGTGTCGGACGGGTCAGGGCTTGAAGGTGTCCTTCGTCTTCTCCTTGGCCTGCCGGGCGCTGCCCTTCGACTTCTCGGCCCGGCCCTCGGCGGTCATCCGCTCGTTGCCCACCGCGCGGCCGATCGCCTCCTTGGCCTTGCCCTTCAGCTCTTCCTTCTTGCCCTTGGCCTTCTGGTCACCAGCCACAGTCACTCACTCCCAGTCACGTTAGTCGTGGGTGTCGGCACGTCGGGTGTCCGGCGAGCCGCCGGGCAAACCTCCCGTTTCGTCCGGGCGGCCGCCGGTGCGCCCGGTCATGCGCGGCCGCCGTCCCCGCAGGCCTGGGCGGGCCGGTCGGCGGCCTGATGCGGCTGCCGCGGGGCCAGCGTGTCGCGGTCGCGGCGCCAGTCGACGACGGCGACCGCCAAAGACGCCAGCATCGCCACGAGCGCGGAGCCGACCGTGAGCGCCACCGCCTCCCGGTAGTCCCGTCCGCTCGCACCGAGCACCATGTAGAACAGCCCCGGCAGGGCCGCGGTCCCCACGGCGCCGCCGAGCCGCTGCCCCGTCTGGAGGGCGCCGCCAGCCGCGCCGGCCATGCGCACCGGCACATCGCGCAGCGTCATGGTGATGTTCGGTGTGATGACGCAGCCGCTGCCCATTCCGGCGAGGAACAGCGCCGGTGCGGCCAGCCAGGTCATGGCGTCCAGCGGGGCGGAGCGCAGGATCAGCGCCGCCGCGCCCATGCCGACGATCACCGCCACCAGCCCGCAGACGGTCATCAGCCGCCCCAGCCGCTCCACCAGCCGGCCGGACACCACGGCCGCGAGCGCCGAGCCGATCGCGAACGGCGTCACCGCCAGACCGGAGCTGAGCGGCTCGTAGCCCAGGCCGTCCTGGAAGAACAGGGCGAACACCAGCCACACCCCGCTGAACCCCACAAAGTAGAGGGCGCCGAGCGCGGTGCCCAGACCGTAGCCGCGCGTGCTGACGAGCAGGCGCGGATCGAGCAGCGGGCCGCCGTCGCGGACGGCCACCCGCACCTCCCAGCGGATGAACCAGACCAGCAGGGCCAGCCCCAGCGGGAACAGCCACCACATCCGGTGCACTCCCCCGCTCTCGGCGAACACCAGGGGCAGCATCAGGGCCAGCACCCCGGCGCCGAGCAGGCCGACTCCGGCCAGGTCGAGGTGTTCGCGCCGGCCGGGCCTCCCGCGGGGCAGCAGCCGCAGTCCCAGCAGGAACGCCACGACGCCGAACGGCACGTTGACGTAGAAGATCCAGCGCCAGCCCTGCATGCCCTGCGCCAAGGCCAGGATCAGCCCGCCGGTGATCGGCCCGACCGCGCTGGAGACGCCCACGACGGCGCCGAAGAGGCCGAAGGCCCGGCCGCGTTCGGCGCCGCGGAACATCTGCTGGATCAGCGCGGAGTTCTGCGGGGCGATGCAGCCCGCGCAGGCGCCCTGAGCGAGCCGGGCCACGACCAGCCAGGTGATCGTGGGGGCGGCCCCCGCACCGGCGCTGCACACCACGAAACCGGCCAGGGCGGTCAGGAAGATACGGCGCCGGCCCATCGCGTCGCCCAGCCGTCCGGCGGGGACCAAGACGAGGGCGAACGTCAGCGCGTAGCCGGAGACCACCCACTGCACGGAGGCCGCCGAGGCGCTCAGGTCGCGTTGGATCGAGGGCAGCGCCACGGCCACGATCGTCACGTCGAGCAGGCTCATGAAGCCGGTGGCCAGGGTGACCCACAGAGCCTTCCAGCGTCTGGGATCGTCCCCGCACGACGGCTCGGCGCCGTGTCGGCCCGACCGTGCATCCCTGTTCACGAACGCTCCTCCCGGTTGCGGCACCCACGCGCCGGCCGTCGCGGCCCGGCACGCCCCGTGACGCGTTCCCGGGTGGCCCGAAGCGGAACACCTCGTGCTCACCATCACCGCATCCGCCGGGCGGGGCCACCGCTGCGCGGGTCTGCTCGGCCGGACGGGGGGCGGCCGGGGCCGGTCGGGGGGCGACCGGGGCTGGTCGGGCCTGTGATCGGGGGCGTGGACCCCGGATACGGCGTCGGACCGCGAACTCCGGGTATGCGTAGCTCCACAGAAGGAATGAACCGTGTGATCCGACGCCAAAGACACCCGTGGCGCCGGGTCCGCCAGGACAGCCGAGCAAGACCGCTGAGAGCGCAGAGACCGCAGAGAACGACGCTTACGACTACATAAACGGGGTTTCTATGATCATCGCGCTGGGGATGTGGGCGCCGGACCGGTGGGTACCTCGCCGGGCCGCCGCCCAGTTGCGCTACGGCACGGCCTGGGTGAGCGGCGCAGCCCGCACCGCCGACGCGCGGCGCTCCGTGCAGGCCTTCCTGGCCCGTGCGGCCGCTTCCGCCGGGACTCGCTTCTCCGCGCGCGCCGAGCAGGACGCGCTGCTCATCGCGAGCGAGCTGGTGGGCAACGCGCTGCGGCACGCGCCGGGCCCGTGCGGCCTGGTCCTGGAGCTGTACGCCGCCGATCAGGCCGAAGCCGCCGGCCACGCCCAGGACGCCGGCCGCGTCGGCGTCACGGGCGGCGACGACCGCGAGGCTCCCGACGACTCCCAGCGCTCCGTGCTGGGCATCGGCGTCTGGGACACCTCGCCCGCTCTCCCGCTCGTGCACGAGCGGGACGGGGCGCGCGTGGGCGGCCACGGCCTCTACCTGGTGCGGGCGTGCAGCCGGGCACTGGGCGCCGCCCTCCGGCCCGTGGGCAAGGAGATCATCGCCGAAGTGGCCCTGTAGGCTCCTCTCCGACCGGACGCCTCCGCGCCCGCGCCGTCCGCCTTCGGACCGCCCCGCACCCTGGGGACGCACGGCACGCCGTGGACGGTTTTCCCGCTTCACGGCGCGCCGCGGAATTCCCTGCGAAATAATGTGTGTGAGTACAGCGGACAGGGGTACACGCTGCGGCGTCCGTCCGTGATCACATGGACGGGCGCGGCACGGAGAGAAACATCGGCTGACAGGGAGGGCCGCACGATGGCGGTGACCACAGAGGGCAAGGCGACTGGGGCTCGGACGGAGCTGCCGGAGGTGGCCGACCCCTCCCAGGTCGCGCCGAGCGACGCGCGGGCGCTGTCCCGCCTCTTCTTCGAACGGCTGACGACCCTCGAAGAGGGCACGCACGAGCACCAGTACGCTCGCAACACGCTGATCGAGATGAACATGTCTCTGGTTCGCTACGCGGCCGGGCGTTTCCGCAGCCGCGGCCCGCAGGAGATGGAGGACATCGTCCAGGTCGGCATGATCGGTCTGATCAAGGCGATCGACCGCTTCGAGCTGTCGCGCGAGGTGGAGTTCACCTCCTTCGCGGTGCCGTACATCGTCGGCGAGATCAAGCGGTTCTTCCGCGACACCTCGTGGGCGGTCCATGTGCCCCGAAGACTCCAGGAAGCCCGGGTGGAGCTGGCCAAGGCCACCGAGGAGCTGAGCAGCCGGCTCGGGCGCAAGCCCACCACGCGGGAGCTGGCAGCGCTGATGAACCTCCCGGAGCAGGAGGTCGTCGACGCGATGGTGGCCTCCAACGGCTACACCTCGGCCTCGCTGGACGCCGCCGTCAGCAGCAGCGAGGACGGCGAGAGCATCCTGGCCGACTTCATCGGCGCCGAGGACATGGCCATGGAGCTGGTGGAGGACGTCCACAGCCTCGCCCCGCTGCTCGCCGAACTGGAGGAGCGGGACCGGCAGATCATCCACATGCGGTTCGTCGAGGAACTCACCCAGGCGCAGATCGGTGAGCGTCTCGGCATCTCCCAGATGCACGTCTCCCGCCTGCTCAACCGGCTGCTCGCCCGGCTGCGGCAGGGGCTGCTGACCACGAGCTGAGCCCCGCGGGGCGGGACCCCGAACGCACGGGCCGGGCGCCGTCGTCCTGGGGAGGTGGACGGCGTCCGGCCCGTTGCTGTCTCCGGGGTGCGTCGTCTTCTCGGCGTGGGCTCGTCGCCGTCTCCGTGGGCGCGTCATGCTCTCGACGTGGGTGGGCCCGTCGCCGTCTCCGCGGACCCGTCACTCCTCGGCGTGAGCCCGTGTCCCCGCCGTCCCGGCGGCCCCGCTCAACCGCCCGTCCGGTCGTCGGCGGGACGGTCCGCGCGCTCGGCGGGACGCTCGGCGGCCGGAACGTCGCCCACCAGGGCCTCGAGGGCGTGCGGCACCACGCGGGTCAGGCGCAGCACGCCCCACACGATCAGTCCCGCCCCCACCAGTTCCGGGAGCAGCCACACCCCCGTGCGGATGTGCTCCCGGAACAGCATCACGCCCAGCAGCAGGCTCACCGTCGCGTCGCCCACGGTCAGCGCGGGCTGGGAGGCGGCCAGCGATCCGGCCTGCAAGGCGTTCTCCAGCAGCAGGAGCGAGCAGAAGCCGAGGATGGCGAACCCGTAGGTCTGCCATGTGGTGAGGAAGGCGCCGAGGCCTTCGTCGTCGAGGACGCCGCTCGCGGACTTCAGCATGGCGGCGGTCAGAGCGTTGCCGGTGGCGGCGGCCGCCGCCAGCACGGCGGCACGGAACAGGGGAGGCCGCCCGGGACGCCCGGCGACCACGGCAACGCCCATCACCCCCAGGCACAGCACCAGCGCGGGCAGCCACCGCGTCATGGACGCCTGGTCCGCGGATCCGGACGGCGAGGCCGCGACCAGGACCAGGGCCAGGCCGCACACGACTCCCGCGACGGCCTGCCAGCCCGCGCCCGGGAGCCGGCGGCGCATCAGGCGCGTGCCGATGAACAGGGCGAACGGCAGTTCCATGATGAACAGGGGCTGCACCAGTGCCATCGGGCCGTTGACCAGCGCCAGCGCCTGGAACGTGGCGCTGGCGAGCACGCCGCAGATGCCCGCCAGCCAGATCGGACGGCGGGCCAGGGAGAGCAGCAGCCGCAGGCCGCCGCCCTCGGCGACGGTGGATGCGGCCTTCCGCTGGAAGGCGGTGCCCAGGGCGTTGCTGGCCGCCCCCAGGACGGCGAAGCTCGCGGCCAACCCGATCACAGGTCCACCATGCCCGATTCCGGGCGTTCCGTCCTGCCACGCGGCCGCCGTACGCCGTCCCCCGCCGTGGAGTCGGGCCGCTCTCCCCCCGGGTGTCGCGTCAAACCGGGGTGTCCCATCAATGTGCCTTATGGGGTCATAGGAAGGACCCGCGTGGCAACTTAGGCTTGCCTTTGTTTAGGGTTACCTCCGAGTCGTCTCTGTCACCGCTCGAAGGGAACCTGATCATGCCCCGCCCCCTGCGGGTAGCCATCATCGGTGCCGGCCCCGCCGGCATCTACGCAGCCGACGCCCTGCTCAAGTCCGGGGTGGCCGCCGAGCCGGGCGTGTCCATCGACCTCTTCGAGCGGATGCCCGCCCCGTTCGGCCTCATCCGCTACGGCGTCGCCCCCGACCATCCGCGGATCAAGGGCATCGTCACCGCCCTGCACCAGGTGCTCGACAAGCCCCAGATCCGCCTGTTCGGCAACGTCGACTATCCGAGTGACATCACCCTGGACGATCTGCGCGCCTTCTACGACGCCGTGATCTTCTCCACCGGCGCCACCGCCGACCGCGCGATGGCCTTGCCCGGCATCGGCCTGGACGGCTCGTACGGCGCCGCCGACTTCGTCTCCTGGTACGACGGACACCCCGACGTCCCGCGCACCTGGCCGCTGGAGGCCCGCAAGGTCGCCGTGCTCGGCGTCGGCAACGTGGCCCTCGACGTGGCGCGGATCCTGGCGAAGACCGCCGACGAACTGCTGCCGACCGAGATCCCGCCGAACGTGTACGAGGGCCTCCAGACCAACCAGGCGCAGGAGATCCACGTGTTCGGCCGGCGCGGTCCGGCGCAGGCGAAGTTCAGCCCGATGGAGCTGCGGGAGCTTGACCACTCCCCCACCATCGAGGTCATCGTCGACCCCGAGGACATCGACTACGACGAGGGCTCCATCGCCGCGCGGCGCGCGAACAAGCAGGCCGACATGGTCGCCAAGACGCTGGAGAACTGGGCGATCCGCGACGTGGGGAGCCGGCCGCACAAGCTGTTCCTGCACTTCTTCGAGTCCCCCGTGGAGATCCTGGGCGAGGACGGCAAGGTGGTCGGCCTGCGCACCGAGCGCACGGAACTCGACGGATCGGGGAACGTCAAGGGCGCCGGCGCCTTCACCGACTGGGACGTCACGTCCGTCTACCGCGCCGTGGGCTACCTCTCCGACCGGCTGCCGAAGCTGCCCTGGGACGTGGAGTCGGGCACGGTCCCCGACGAGGGCGGCCGGGTCATCGCGGAGAGCGGCGAACCGGTGCAGTCCGCCTACGTCACCGGCTGGATCCGGCGCGGACCGGTGGGTCTCATCGGCCACACCAAGGGCGACGCCAACGAGACGGTCGCCAACCTGCTGGACGACTTCGGCAACGACCGCCTGCACACCCCGGCGTCGCCCGCCCCGGAGGCCGTGCCCGCCTTCCTGGCCGAGCGCGGCGTCCGCTTCACCACCTGGGACGGCTGGCACCGCCTGGACGCCGCGGAGAAGGCGCTGGGCGAGCCGCAGGGCCGCGAGCGCGTGAAGATCGTCGAGCGCGAGGACATGCTCGGGGCCAGCGGCGCCTAGGGCGGTGGCCGTCGCGCGTCCGCGCCCGCACGGGGCGTGGACGCGCGACGCGTCACGCGGGCGCCCCGGCTCCACGAGCCCGCGGCCCGGCGTTCAGCGGACGAATCCGCAACGGCGCCGAACGTCAGGCGTGTTCACCGGCTGTCGGGACACCCGAACGATATGAACCGTCTGCACCGTCCCGGTCACCGGGAACGCACCGCCGAGAAGGCCGATCAGGCCGATCAGGCCGATCAGGCCGATCAGGCCGACAAGAACGCCGTGAGCCCCGACGAGGACGGCGGCCAGGCGCCGGACGCCGCGCAGGGCACTGAGCCGGAGGCGCGCCCGGACGAGCCCGGCGAGGTGCGGTTCGGGCCGGACGCGTCGGCCGAGAGCAACGCGCCGGACTCCCCCGTCGACCTTCCGGGACGCTCCTGGCTGGCGCTGCTGCGCCGGGTGGGCGCGGAGTTCCAGGACGACGAGCTGAGCGACCGTGCCGCGGCGCTGACCTACTACGGGGTGCTGGCGATGTTCCCGGCGCTGCTCGTGCTGGTGTCCCTGCTGGGCATCGCGGGCGGGTCGGCGACCCAGCAGGTGCTGGACACCATGCAGCGGCTCGCCCCGGGGTCGGCGCGGACCATCATCTCCAACGCGGTCCGGCAGTTGCAGGACAACTCCGGCGTCGGGTCCGTCCTGGCGGTGGTGGGCCTGCTGGGCGCGGTGTGGTCGGCCTCCGGGTACGTGGCCGCGTTCATCCGGGCCGCGAACGCCGTCTACGACGTCCCCGAGGGGCGGCCGGTGTGGAAGGTGCTGCCGCTGCGCGTCGCGCTGACCGTGGCCCTGATGGTGCTCGCCGCCGCCAGCGGCCTGATCGTCGTCTTCACCGGCGGCCTGGCCCGCGAGGCGGGCAGCCTGCTCGGCCTGGGCGACGCGGGCCTGACGGCGTGGTCGATCGCGAAGTGGCCCGTCCTCGTCGTCCTGGTCACGATGATGATCGCGCTGCTGTACTGGGCCACGCCCAACGCGCGGGTCCGCGGCTTCGTCTGGATCACCCCCGGCAGCGTGCTCGCCCTGCTGGTCTGGATGGCGGCCTCGGCGGGCTTCGCCTTCTACGTGGCCAACTTCGGTTCCTACAACAAGACGTACGGCACGCTGGCCGGTGTCATCGTCTTCCTCGTCTGGCTGTGGGTGACCAATCTGGCCATTCTGCTCGGGTTGGAGTTCGACGCCGAGATGGCGCGCCAGCGGGTGATCGACGGCGGTCACCCGGCGGACGAGGAGCCCTATGTGGAGCCCCGGGACACCCGTACCTGGAACGAGGCGGACCAGCGGCGCATGAGCACGGACGACTGAGAGCCCCGTACGCTCCAGCCGCCTCGCACGAACCGCGCGAACGGGCCGTGCCTCCCAGGGGAGGCACGGCCCGTTCGGCTGGAGGACCCGGCGAGCGCCGTCTCGCCGGGCGTGTCGTCACTGGTTCGCGCAGGCGTTCTCCGCGGCGGGGTTGAGCGCGCCCAGCACGCCGACCGAGTCGCCGCACAGGTTCAGGCCGAGGTCGATCGGGATCTGGACGACGTTGCCGGAGAGGACCCCGGGGCTGCCGGTGGCCACACCGCTGGCGCCAGCGTCGGCGGCGGCCGTGCCCGCGCACGTCAACAGAGCCGTACCCGCCAGCACCGCGGCGGCCGTCATGCGGATCCTCATGGAGCACTCCTGTCACTCGAAGCAGCACGTGCCCTCCACAGTGAGCGGACTCACCGGCGCGGGCCACCACGGCGCGGCCGAACGGAGGCGCCGTGTCGGCCTCGTCGGGCGTGAGGCGGGCCGAACGGGGAAGGCGGGACCGACATGCCCCGGCCAACCGTATGTGGGAGGAATGCACTGTGTCGCGAGTGCGGATCGCAACTGCCGTCGCCACGCTGGCGGTAGCACTGGGAACGGCCGGCTGCGGGGGCGCCCGCGCCGGCGACTCGAAGCCCGCGGCGAGCGGGTCTGACGCGCCGTCGGCGACGAGTGCCGCCCCTTCGGGCGCCGGCGGCGCCTCCACGACCCAAGCCGTCCAGGACGCCTACCGCAAGACGGTGGACGCGAACAGCGCGCGGATGACCGTCACCACCGAGGCGCTGACCGAGGGCAACCGGATCCAGGCGAGCGGCAGCGGAGTGATCGACCTCCACGACGGCGCCAGCCAGATGACGCTGACCTCGCAGGGCAACGCGATAGAGCAGCGAGTGGTGGACGGCATCCTGTACGAGAAGCCGTCCGCCGGTTCCGGGCGCTCCGGCCTGCTCGACGGCAAGTCGTGGATGAAGATCGACCTCGGCCGCCTGGCCCGGTCCGGCGGCGGTTCACGCGCCAGCGACCCGGCCGAGACGCTCCAGTACGTCAAGGAGGTACTGGCCCGCAACGCCAGCCGCGTCGGCCAGGAGACCGTGGACGGCACGGCCGTCACGCACTACCGGGTCTCGGTGCCCGTGACCGCTCTGGCCGGGGGCCACGGCGGATCGGCTGAGGAGCTGAAGCGGCAGTTGGGCGTGTCGTCGCTGCCGGTGGACCTGTGGCTGGACGGCGACGGCCGGCTGCGCCAGGAACGGGTGCGCCTGGTGCTCCACCCGCTGCGGCAGCGCACGCCCCAGAAGCAGGACACCGAGGTGACGAGCACCACGCTGCTGAAGTTGTCCGACTTCGGCGCCGCCGTCAACGTCACGCCGCCGTCCGCCGCGGACACCGTGGACATCACGGACAAGACCCTCCAGGTGATCAAGAGCGGACAGGACCCGACACAGGGACGCTGACCTGGCACGAAGCCCGCCGCGCGGGGCCCGGCGCTCGCATCGCTCGCGACACGCGCCCCGCCGGCGCGGCCCCCGGTCGACCGATCATGGTCCACTGCGGCGATACTGGGGTCCGCCCGCCGCCCCCGCCCGCAGATTGGCTTATGTCGAACTCGTCCTCCCCCCGTCCCGCGGCCCCGACCACGGTGTGGTCGGCGCGTGGCCGCCACTCCGGTCCCGCCGCGGCCGACGCCGTCCGTCGCCGCCTGGACCGGCTCAAGGCCGACGGCGTCCTGCACAGCCATCTCGAAGAAGGCGGCGCCGACCCCGCCCCCGAGCACGTCTTCCAGGCCCGCTGGCTGGCCGACGGCGAGGTGACGGTACGGGCGCGGCTCGCCCTCTCCCCGTACGCCGAGGACGCCGGGCGGCAGTGGGTGCTGGTCGCGGAGGCCGAGCGGCCCTGGGACCCGCGCTGGCCGTCGCCCGCGGCGATGTTCTGGCCGCAGCCGCCCGACGCCGAGTGGGATCGCGAGGCCGTCACCGGACTGCGCCTCGGCGACGCCAACGCGCTCCCGGAGGACGACAAGGAGCTGCGGCGCGTCCTGCGGCACGCGGCGCGCGACACCTGGTGCGTGCACGTCGTCGTGCACGAGGCCATGACGCCCGACGAGCGGGGCCGCCGGGCGGTGGTCCGGCTGCTTCCCGAGAGCCTGCGCCACCGGGTGGTGGAGCACCGCGCCGCGCCGCACCGGCTCCGGGCGGTCAACTGGGTGCTGGACGACTTCGGCGCCCGGGTCCCACGGGGCGGCGCCGTCGTCCTGCCCGGCGGCCTCGCGGCCGCCGGGCACGACACTCAGGACTTCGCCGTCCGCAGCGTCTTCCTGGACGGCAGCGACCCGGCGGAGCTGCTCGGTGTGATCACCCGCTGCGCCGCGCTGCCCCGGCCGCTGCCGGACGGCGCCGCCACCGCCCTGACCGCTCTGCGCGAGCAGTGGCGCCTGCTGACGCAGGAAGAGGAACTGGCCCGCGCCCGCGAGCTGGTGACCATGTACTCGGAGGCGCTGGAGGCGATGACCCGGTCCCGCGACCTGTACCGCGAGGCGGCCGAACGCGCCCACGAGGCGCTCGCCGTGTACCGCGAGGGCGGAGCGGAGGCGGCCGGTCTCCCGTCCGCGCGCAAGCCGGGCCGCCCGTCAGCCGGGTCGCCCTTGCAGCAGTTGGCCCGCGGATTCGACCGGCTCCGGGGCACGGCGCTGTCGCGGCGCCCCGGCGGCGCTCAGGCGCCGGGGCCGCGGGACGCGCTGGTGGCGCCGCCTGCCGGTCCGGCGGCGGCGCCGCTGGAACTGTCGGTGTCGCCGGAGCCGTTCGCGCCGCAGGCGCCGTCCGCGGCGGCGGAACGGTCTACGGCGGCGCGGGGTGACGGCTCTGGCAGGGCCGCCACCGTGGGCGAGGCTGCCTCGGACGAGGGCGCGTCGGACGAGGACGCCTCGGCGGCGTCTGACCTCCCCGTACGCCGGACGGGCGAGTCGCGGGACTGAGCGGTGCCGTGTCGCACGCGGCCGCACGGCAGGCTCACGCCGCGCGTCCCCGTTGCCCGTGCCCGTGCCGCACGCTCGCAGGCCGTCCCGCAGGGCGCATGCTGCCGCTTGCACGATTCTCCTCGGGCGCTGGAGAGTTGGTGTCCCCGTTCCCGCGGATGCACCGCACGGCGGCGGCCGTGGTGGGGCTGCCGGGCGGTCGTAGGCCGGGCGCACGGCGGTGCGGGGCAGAGGGGCGATGCCGCGCCCGTCCGGCGTGGGCCGCTGTCCTGAGACACCGTCCTGGGCCGCCTGGCGACACCGTACGGGCGCCCGGCAGGCGGTCTGCCGAGCGCCCTGACACGGCCGTCGGTCAGTCGACGGGCCGCGGCGCCGGATGCCGCTCGGCCATCTGCACCATCAGCAGCAGGGACAGCGCGGCCAGTGACGCCAGCGACGCGCACGCCGCGGTGAGACCGGCGCTCGTCGGCGGCGCCACCGTGATCGCCAGCGTCCGGGCCAGGCCCGCCGAGGCGAACCGGCTCTCCACGTAGCCCAGGGCCGCCAGCACGCCCGGCACCACCGCCCCCGCGACGAGCACGGCCACCCCGGCGCGCAGGGCGAGCGCGAGGGCCAGCGCTCCGCACAGGCAGGAGACGGCGAGGGCGAGTCCGTAGGCGAGGAGGGGCGCGCCCTCCCGACGCAGGGGGAAGTGCGCGGCCGCGCACACCACGAGCGCCGCCGCGGCGAGCCAGCCCGGCCAGAAGACCGGCCGCCCGAGCGGTCTGAGCGGCCCGGCCTCCGCCCCGGCCACGCAGGCGGCGGCAGCGTCGGCCTCCGTCACGTCGGTCCCGTCGGTCCCGTCGATCCGGGCCTCCGCGGCCCCGGGCGCGTCGTCCGGCGCGAGCCTCCGGCCCGAGACCGCCGTCTGGCCCGGGGCGACCGTCGGGTCCATGGCGAGCGTCTGGCCTGGGGCAGCCGCCTGGTTCGGGGCAGGCGTCCGGTCCGGGGCGACCGTCGGATCCATGGCGAGCATCTGGCCTGGGGCAGCCGCCCGGTTCGAGTCAGGCGTCCGGTCCGGGGCGACCGTCGGGTCCATGGCAAGCGTCTGGCCTGGGGCAACCGCCCGGTTCGGGGCAGGCGTCCGGTCCGGGGCGACCGTCTGCTCCAGGACAGCCGCTTGGCCCAGGGCGGGCGTCTGGTCCAGGGCGGCCTTCCTGTCCAAGACGAGCGTGTGGTCCGGCGCGGGCGTCTGGTCCGGCGCGGCGGGCTGGTCAGGCGCGGGCGTCTGGCCCAGCGCGACGGGCTGGTCCGAGGCGGGTGCCTGGTCAGGCGCGACGGGCTGGTCCAAGGCGGGTGCCTGGTCTGGTGCGGGCGCTTGGTCCCGGGCGAGTGTCCGGTCCAGGACGGCCATCTGAGGGGAGGCGGCCGCGTGCGGCGGCCCGCCGGAGGGGGCGGCGGGGACGGTCGCCGGGATCGTCGGCGCCTCCCCGGGGATCTGCGGTCCGGGAGCGGCACCGCCGGGCCGTCCGGGGTCGACGGCGAGGCGACCGATGAGCTGCTCCAGTTCCTCGGGAGTCCGTGCGGCGGTCGCCGCCCGGACCGCCGCGCGGCCGCAGTGCGGCGGCAGCGGCGCCTGGTGCAGCAGGACCAGCAGGCGTGTGACGTCCGCGACACTACGGTGCACGACGGCGGCCTTGATCGCCTCGTCCGCGCTGTCGGCGGAACGCGGCGGCCGGGTCAACTCGGCGACCAGGCGGGCGACGTCGTCCACCGGGCGGTCCAGCGCCGCCGCCCGCAGAACGCGCCCCGCGCCCCGCGCGCGCTCCGGCGACTCCTGGCGCAGGGCGATGAGCCGAACGACCTCCTCAAGGGGCAGTCGTCCGATCGCGGCCCGCTCCGGGTCGGACGCCGACTCGCCGTCCGCGCCCGTGCCGTCCATGCCCGCGGCCGGACTGACGGGCGGGGAGGCCGGGCAGACGTGGTCGGGGAGGGCGGCGGCGGTCGGCTGCGACTGCGGTGCTGAAGAGCGGGTGATCATCTGGGCTCCAGGGAAGGAGGGCGGACCGCTGCCGCGCCCCCGGAGTGCGACCCGCGACTTACCCTGACCATTACAGAAGCGGATCCCGAGGACTCGCCACCGGGGTGGGCCACAGGGGTGAGCGCACCTTTGAACGGGAAGAAGAAGGAGGAGCGGGACGTGGACTTCAGCGCCAAGACACTGCTCGTCGCCGGAGTCCTCGCCGCAGTGCTGTTCGCGGCGGCCGTCGGGCTGCTGGTACGACTGGTCCGCACTCGGAAGGACCTGCGCCGTGCCGGACTGCCCACGGGACCGCGCTGGGTCTTCTGGGGCGCCGTTGCCTACCTGGTGCTGCCGTTCGACCTGTTGCCCGACCCGGTGTACCTCGACGACATAGGCGTCCTCTTCTTCGCCCTGCGCACGCTGCAGAGCGCCGCAGGGGACGCGGGGTTGCGCCCGGCGCGCCGGCCGGGCCGCTCGGGTCTCCGCAGGCTCTCCGGCGCCGACGATGACGCACCGTAAGGAAACCAATCACCCGTTCGATTCGTATAAGTCTCGGGAACCCGAAACAAAGTCAGCGGGCCAAGCGACACCGCCAAGATGATCACCGCTTGATCGCGGCTGCACCGACAGGGGAGAGACGATGCAACCGTTCGCGCTCAACTACGCACGTCCGGCCGCGCAGTGCGAGACCGGCGCCCCGTACGTCTACGACAGCGGACTCCAGCTCAACGTGCTGCTCGACGGCCGGATCGCCGCGTGCGACATGGCGCTGCTGAGGGAGCTGGGCACCACCACGTCCACGGCGGGCTCCAAGACGCACTTCGACGACTGAGCGCGGCCGGCGTCGATGACCGTGCTGATCCTCACTGGCGAGGAGGACGTGACGGCGGACATGGTGGTGCTCCACCTGAACGCCGCTTCGGTCCCGGTGGTCCGGCTGGATCCGGCCGATCTGACCTCCGGTGTCGCCCTCTCGGGCGAGTTCGCGCACGGCTCCTTCCGCGGCCGGCTCTCCGCCGGGGGGCGGACGGTGAGCGTGAGCGACCTGCGGTCCGTCTGGGTGCGCCGTCCGGGCGTGCCCGCGGGCCGCGCCGCGCACGCCTCCGCCTGGCTCTCGCAGGAGGCCGCGCAGGCCCTCTACGGTCTGCTGCGCAGCTCGGCGGCGCGCTGGATGAACCATCCCGACGCGGCCCAGCGGGCCCGGCACAAGCCATGGCAGCTCCGGCTCGCGCAGCGCTGCGGGCTGCCGGTGCCGGCCACCCTGATCACGACTCTCCCGCAAGCGGCGCGGGAGTTCGCCGCGCGGTTTCCCGACCTGGTGGTCAAACCCGTCTCGGGCGCGCATCCGCAGGAGCCGCCGCGGGCGGTGCCGACCAGCCGCGTGGCCCCGGACGCCGACTTCACGGCGGTCGCCTTCGGCCCCACGCTGCTTCAGCGCAGGATCGCCAAGCGGGCCGACATCCGGCTGACCGCGGTCGGCGGCACGCTGCTGGCGGCTCGCAAGGCGACCCCGGCGGACGCGCATCCCGACGAGGTGGACGTGCGCTTCGCGTCGTCTGACACGCCGTGGCTGGCCGTCCCGGTCCCCCCGCGCGTCGAAGCGGCGGTGCGGGACTACCTGGTGCAGGCGGAACTGGCTTACGGCGCCTTTGACTTCGCCGAGGACGCCGACGGGACGTGGTGGTTCCTGGAGTGCAACCAGTCAGGGCAGTTCGGGTTCGTGGAGGTGGAGACGGGGCAGCCGATCGCCCGCAGCATCGCGGACTGGCTGGCCCTCCCCGCACCGGAGGATTCGGGAAGCTCTGACGACCGGCACGGCACACCGGCCTGACCAAGGACGCGCGCCCTCTCGGCACGCAGTGCCACATCGTGCCGCGGACGCTCCCTTGTCCGGGCCGTGGGCGGGAGTTCAGACGGCCAGGGACAGGCCGTTGTCGCCGTCGGCGTCCGGGGCGGCTTCCTCCGCCCGGCCCGTGGCCAGCAGCAGCAGCGCGTCCGCCTGGACGATCGCGTCGTGGATGCCGGTGGTGCCGGTCATGACGCACAGCGTGTAAGTGACGTCCTCCAACTCCCGAGCCGTCTCGGCCCGCTCCCTCTCCGCCTGCGCGATCTTCAGCGATGCGTACCGAGTCAGCAACGTCCTGACGACCTTCGGGTCCGGAACCAGCACAGAGCACCCCTCTCTCGAATTTCCCTTGCGTATGCCCCAGGCACGCCGTGCCATGCACGTGGGCCGCCCAGTAGCGTGTGATTGTCCTGATTCAGTCGTTTTTCGACCACGCGCCCACCGTGGGGCCGGCCGCCGACCACCACATGGGGCGCCCTCTCCCCGACGACCGCGCCTCCCAGCCCTGACGGACCTCGCGGCGCGGGGCGCCCCCGCGCTCGGGCGGATGGACCGTGGACGGGATGCGGCGCCGACCGGCACTGACACCGCCGCGGCCGGGCCGCGCACCATGCTCGATTCGCTGGATGACGCTCACCGGGACCTCCGCTGAACACTCGGCCGCGTGTGTCCGGGCAGCTCCCGTATACGGCTACTGAGCGCCGCAGGACCCGGCAGAGGTATACGCAATATAGGGGCTTTGGGGCTCTTCGGCCAAGACAGGGTGAGCGGTTGAGAGTATGGGCACAACAGAACGAGCTGTCATCAGCCCGACAGAGCGGACGGCTTGCGGCGAACCACGGATGACGACGGCAGACTTACACACCGGTGACGGGCCGTCAGCCGTCGTCGTCCGAGCGCTTCGCCCCTCCTCCGGCCGACCGGCGCTCCAGGGCGGGCGGCGCCGACCGGCGGCCCGTCGGTCCCGGGGCCCATGCCGTCGGCCCAGGCGCCCGAGGCGCCGGCTCAGACGCCCAGGGCGTCGGCCAGTTCGCTGGTGGCCCTGGTGATCTCCCGGTCCTGCTCCGCCAGCAGCGAGGGCAGGGCGCCGCGTCGGGCGCGCACCGCCTGCCGGGCCCGACGCTCCCACACCACGGGGTTCTCGCGGTGGTTGAGGACTTTGGGGTAGACGGCCGCGACGCTCTCCCACTGCCGGGCGCGGACGATGTTCTTCAGGAGCTGAAGGATCTGCGGACGGCAGGTCACGTGCGGCAGTTGGGCCAGCTCCCACAGGAAGGGCACCGTGGCGGCGGTCGCCTGCTCGACGACGAAGCCGTACTGGCAGATGCGGGCGCGCAGGTCCTCCAGCGCGCCGTGGGCGGTGTCGGCGTCGCCCCGGGCCACGCTGCGCAGCAACTGCGGGATGGCGGCCGCCGATCCGGTGGAGTCCCTTATGTCGCTCCAGGGCACCTGCCCCAGCGCCGACAGGGGCGCGACGGCGCCGGTCGGAGGCACGGCCTGGTCGGTGCGTGGTGCGCTCGGCTGCTCCATCGGTGCGGTGGGCATGATGTCGGGCCTTTCCGCGGCGGTCGTATGAGCGAAGGGCGTTCAGCGCGCGTGGGCGACGGCTCCGTCCGGGCCGTTCGCGCGGCCGAGACGTGCCGAACCGTTTCTGAAAGAACGTCAACCACAAGCGGTAGCAAGCCGGTTGACGCCTTGGCTATTATCCCGCTGAGGGCGTCCTCGTGCAATTGCACGCGAAATTCCGCGTGAAACTGCGCGCCAACGGGAAGGTTCCGGTCGGACGCGAACAGCTAGGAGAGTGCGGTGGCACCAGTGCGGAACGGAGTGCGGGCCAGTTCGCTGGGCGCCCGCTGGATCAAGAGCAGGCACAGCAACGCGGAGGGCAACTGCGTGGAGGTCGCCGCCCTGGCCGGCGGGGACATAGCGGTGCGCAACTCGCGCGATCCCGACGGTCCCGCTCTCGTCTACACGCCCGCCGAGGTGGCCGCGTTCCTCGCCGGCGCCAAGGACGGCGAGTTCGACCACCTGATGTGAACGGCGCCCGCGTGCGGTGAAACGAGGGGACGCGTCGGCTTGTACTGACGGGTACGTTTCGTGGCGCGACGGTGCGATAGTGTGACTGACCATCTTCCGGCCCCTGGGGAGTCACGATGTCCGCCGAGCCTCATCGCCTCTCCCGCCTCGAACCGTATCTCGACCGCGCCAAGCCCGCGCCGACGCTGCTGAAGATGCTGGTGGGCGTCCAACTGGCCGGGTTCCGCGAGGACGCCGGCCTCTCTCAGGACCAGGCGGCCCGCGAACTCGGCTTCAGCGCGGCCAAGCTGTCCCGCATCGAGTCGGGCAAGGGACGCCGTCCTCCGGCGGAGAGCGACGTCCGCGCCCTGCTGCGGATCTACGGAACCGACGCCTACGAGTCCTCGGTGCTGCTCAAACTGCTGCGGCGCGCGGGCGAGCCCGGCTGGTGGCAGCGCTACGACAAGCGGCTGATGCCCGAGTGGTTCGACCGGCTGGTCGGCCTCCAGGAGGCCGCCGCCGCGATCCGCACCTTCGAGATCCAGTACGTTCCCGGTCTGCTCCAGACGCCCGCCTACGCTCGGGCGGTGGTGGAGCGGGGACTGCCGACCGCGTCCGCCGGCGAGGTGCAGCGGCGCGTGGAACTGCGCACCCGGCGCACGGAGTTGCTGACCCGTTCCGACGCCCCGCGGCTGTGGGCGGTGCTCGACGAGTCGGTGCTGCTGCGCGTGCTCGGCAGCCGCGAGGTCATGCGGGAGCAGCTCTCCCATCTGGTCGAGACGGCCCAGCGCGGCAATGTGACCGTGCAGATCGTGCCGTTGGACGTGACGCACGCGTCCGCGCCCAACGTCCCGATCACCTATCTCCGCTTCGGCGGTCTCGACCTGCCCGACGTCGTCTACCTCGAGCACATCCGCAGCGCCAACTTCCTTGAGGACCGCGACGAGACGGAGGAGTACCGGATCGCGCTGGACCGGCTGGCCGACGAGGCGCTGACGCCCCAGAAGTCCCTGGCGCTGCTGCGCGCGACGAGGGACGGACGTTACGGGGACTGAGCGGTCACGCGCTACGGGGCTTGAGCGGTCACGCGGCGCGCACGCGGCCGACGGCGCACCGGCCGCGAAGCGCACCGCCCGAACGGCCGAGCACGCCGACCCACCGCGAAGCACCCCGGCCGACCGTGAAGAGGAACGCCCCTGCCGACCGTCTCAGCCGGTCCGCAGGGGCGTCGCCGTCTCCGGTGCGCCTCGCCTAACGCAGCAGGCCGAGACCGCCGAACTCCACCCACTCATGCGTGAGCTGACGGGGCGCCACCTCGGTGTCGGGCCGCCAGGTGGACACCTCCACCAGGCCCGGATCCAGGATCTCCAGCCCCTCGAACCACTCGGCGACGTCCTTCTCCTGCCGCACGCGACCCCAGTGGCCCTGGGTGGCCTGGTCCATGAAGCCGGTGACGAAGTCGCGGACTTCGGGGTCCTCGCTGACCAGTTGGCACATCAGCATGATGCTGCCGGGGGCGAGTCGCTCCCGGACCCGCTCGACCACGGCGAGCGGACCGTCGGAGTCGCTGTCCGGGATGCAGTGGAACACGGAGTTGAACAGCACGGCCACCGGCTGGGACAAGTCGATCAGACGCTGGGTGTCGGGGTGCGAGAAGATCTCGTCCGTGCCGCGCATGTCGGCGTGGATGACCGCGGTGCGCTCGTCCTGCTGGAGCAGCGCCCTGCCGTGCACCAGAACCATCGGGTCGTTGTCCACGTAGATCACGCGGCTGTCCGGGTCGACGCGCTGGGCGACCTGGTGGACGTTGTCCAGGGTGGGCAGACCTGATCCGTGGTCGAGGAACTGGCGGATGCCGTGACGCTCGGCCATCACCCGGACCGCCCGCTGGAGGAAGCGCCGGTTGTTCAGGGCGAGTCGGCGGGTGCTGGGGACGACCTCGTCCAGTGCCTCGCACGCCGCGCGGTCCGCGGCGTAGTTGTCCTTGCCGCCCAGATAGTGGTCGTACATGCGCGCGGCGGTGGGCACGTTCTCGTCGATCGTCGTGGACAACTGGTTCTCCGCAGGCATCGCTCCCCCAGAATCGCCGAATCCGCCGCGCCACCGGGACGGGCGCGACGGAGATTACATCCTAGGGATCCCCCGTACGGCCGAACCAGACGGCGCACGGCTGCGGGGCGCGCGCCGGCGCCCGGACAGTCCGATCGTCACGAACTCTTCACGTCGCGAGACCCATCATCGGGCCCTCGGGGAGCATCCGCAGAGGTGTCTCGGACTAGGGGGCGTCGTGCTTTTGACCGCTGTTCTGCTGCTGCCGCTGCTGTCGGGCATGCTGATGGTCATGGACCGCATCGAGGACCGTGTCCTCGACCCGGATTCCGCGCGGGCCCGGCACGCCGGACGCCGCCGGCATCTGCGGCTGATCCCCGGCGGCCGCCAGGACACGCCGCCCTCCGCAGAGGGCATGCCGGACGACGACGCCCCGGCGCAGGAGTCGGCCGCCTGAACGGCCCGGCGGCATGCGACTTGGACTGAGCGTCGTCCGGCATGTGCCCTGCGTGCACCGAGAGCCCCGCGAAGGCCACGGCGCGCCCTGCCAGTCCCTTAAACAGTCCTTAAGTCGCGGTTAAGCATCGACGGTTCCGGCTCGTGCTTGCTCAACTAAGGGCGGATCATGGCAATTTGATGGGACGGTGCGACGGTTGGCGGCTCCGGCCGGACTGCGTAGCATCGGGGCCCGGCGGCGGTGAGAGCGCTCTCATCCTCTCGGCTGCCCTCGGCTGCCCTCGGCAGCCCTCGGCGGCCCTCGATGGCTTTCGTCCGCCTGCCGACGTCCTTCCCCCCACGCACGTCCGCACCAAGGAGGCATCCCCCCATGGCCCCTCGTCACCAGCGCGCTCTCGGCCGCAGGAAGTTCCTCTTCGCGCTCGGCGGCGCCGCGGTGGCCGCGCCCGCCATCGCCGCCATCGCTCCGTACGCCCTGGCCGACACTCCCCCGCGGACCAAGGCCGCGGGCGCGCTTCCGCTGACGATCGTCAACAACAGCGGCGCCTACGACAACGGATCGGTCCACGTGTACATCGTGGGCAACCAGGACGGCCGTCAGGTCCGGGTGACGCCCGACGGGACGCTCGCGCCGATCGCCGTCTCGGACAACGGCGGCGACGGCTTCACCGACTACGCCATATCCCTGGCGGGCAGCGGCGAGACGCAGATCTCCCTGCCGTTCATGTCCGGGCGGATCTACGTGTCCCTCGGGCAGAAGCTCAAGTTCAAGGCCGTCACCGACGGCAACGGCAACGCCGCGCTCCAGTATCCGGCGGGCTGGGTGTCGTCGGACCCCAACTACCCGATCCTGCACGACTGCGCCGAGTTCACGTACAACGCCTCGGGCATGTTCTGCAACACGACCATGGTCGACATGTTCAGCGTGCCGCTGAGCATCCGCCTGACCGGCGCCCAGGACCAGACGACCGGCACCGTGCGCGACGGCGGCCGGGCGGCGGCGTTCGACGCCGTGCGGCAGTCCGCGGGGTTCGACCGGCTGGTGGTGGACGACACCCGCGTGATCGCGCCGGGCCACGGCCTGGACGCCGGGCTGTTCGCCGGCGACTACTTCGCCTCGTACATCGACGACGTGTGGAACGCCTACTCCGGCAAGGACCTGACCGTCACCACCAACGCGGGAGCGTTCACCGGCCGGGTGAACGGAGGGAAGCTCGCCTTCACGGGCCCCGGCGCCGTCTCCTTCGACAAGCCGTCCACCCGCGACGTGCTGTTCTGCGACGGTGCGCTGGCCGCGCCCAACGACGGGACGACCGGTCCGGTCGCCGCGGTGCTCGGCGCCGGTTTCAACCGCTCCACGCTGCTGTCCTCGGCGGCGCAGCCGGTGACCGACGCCGCCTCGTTCTACCAGAACGCGGTGACCAACCACTACGCCGCCGCGATGCACGCGGCCACCACGGACGGCAAGGCGTACGGCTTCGCCTTCGACGACGTGGCGAACTTCGCCTCGTACGTCCAGGACACGGCCCCCTCGGGCATCCGCCTGACCCTGACGCCGTTCTAGGCAGTACGTCGCACAGCGGAGGATCACCCGCGCACGGGACGTGACCGGGTGATCCGACGACGCCCCGAGGCGCCGCGCCGGGGCGCCGGCCGCCCGGCGGGAAGGTGCGGACACGGCCCGACCAGGCCCCTGACCGCGCCGCTCCGGTCCCCCTGACGGCGCGGGCCGCCGTCCCACGCCGCTACGGCGAACCCCGGAATGCGGGACGGGTTCCGCCGTAGCAGCGTGGCAGTGTGCTGAAGCTGCCCGTACTGGCGCCCCGCCGGGACCCGGAGCAGCGGGGCTGGCTGCGCGGCGCGCCGCCGCCCCGCTGGGTCCGGGCGCTCCCCGTCGCGCTGATCCTCGCGGTGTGCGCGGCCACGCTGCTCAGCCCCGGCCCCCTGGACGTCGGGTTCCTGCTGGGCGCGATCCCGCCGCTGGCCGTGCTGTCCTACGGGCCGCTGACGACCGCGTTGTTCGGCGGCCTGGCGGTGGTCCTGCTGACCCTGCCGTTCTTCCAGCTCAACCAACCGGGCGACACCGATCTGGAGACCGTCTGCTTCGTCGCCGCGCTCAGCGTGTTCCTGTCGTTCGTGCGCAGCCGCCGCGACACGCAGCTCGACCTGGAGCGCACGGTCGCCGAGGCGGCGCAGCGGGCCGTGATGCCCCCGCTGCCCGCGCGGGTCGGGCCGGTGCGCTGCGCCGGTCTGTACCGGGCCGCGCAGCGCGGCACGCTGGTCGGCGGGGACTTCTTCGACGTGCGGCCGAGCCCTGCGGGCGTACGGGCCGTGATGGGCGATGTGCAGGGGCACGGTCTGGCGGCGGTGGCCACGGTCGCCGCGCTGCTGGGCAGCTTCCGCGAGGCGGTGCTCGACCGGCCGGACCTGACGGCGGTGGCGGCGGCCCTCGACCGGCGGCTGGTGCTGGACTCGGCGCAGACGCGGCACGCGGAGCTGTTCGCCACGGCCGCGCTGCTGGAGTTCTCCGACGACGCGCGCTCGGTGCGGGTGATCACCTGCGGCCAGCCGCCGCCGATCCTGCTGCGGGACGGCAAGGCGACGGAGATCGAGGCCGCGCCGTGGACGCCCCTCGGGCTGGGTCTGCCCGGGTCGGCGCCGTGCCAGGACGGGAAGAGCGTGCTGCTGCAACCGGGCGACGCGCTGTTCCTCGCCTCGGACGGCGTCTCGGAGGCCCGCGACGCCCGCGGCGCCTTCTATCCGCTGCTCGACCGCCTGCCGCTGCTCGGCGGCGCCGGTGATCCCGCCGCCCTCGCGCAGCGGGTGCTCGCCGATCTCCTCGCGTGCTGCGGGAACGTCCAGGACGACGTGACGATGCTCATCCTGACTCCCTGCCCGCCAGACGAGCCCTGACCGGGCGCGGGGCCCGTCGCCCGTCCCCCTCGGCACCGCTCTGCGCGTCGGGCCGATGCGGCCCCGGGGCGCGAGCACGGCGCGTCCCGAGGCCGCCGCCCGGATGCGGCCTCTGCCGTTCGCGCCCCGGGGCGCCCCCGCGGATCACACGGGCCGCGCGGACTCACGCGGACTCACGCGGATCCGTGTGGATCCGTGTGGATCCGTAGGGACCCGCACGGCGGCCCCGGCGGCCTCCCGGCCCTCTCAGGCGGCCGCAGCGCAGGGCGCGGCGCAGAGTCCGGGGTGCCCGGGGCGGGCGCAGGCGTCAGTGAGCGGCCGGAGGACCTGCGTGGGGACGCCGGAGACCGGCCGGGAGTCCGGCGTGCGCGGGTCGGGCAGTGGCGTGCGCGGGTCGGGCAGTACGGGGCGGGCGTCCGCGGCCGGGTATGCGTCGGGCTCCGCGGCGGCCGTGGCCTGCGCCGGGGCACGGCGGGCGCGGCGGTCCCGCAGCAGCGCGCCCGCGCCGATCGCGCCCGCGATGACGACGCCGCCGATCACCAGGGCGCCCCTGGCGCCCGCGGCCTGCATGAGCAGCCCGAGCAGCGGCGGGCCCACGAGGCTCCAGCCGGTGCTCGCGGTGCGCCACACGCCGAGGACTCGGCCGCGCAGGTGCGCCGGGGGGTCGGTCTGGAGCACCGTCGTGCCGGCCGTGTCGGAGATCGACTCCGCTACGGCCATCGGGGCCACGAGCAGCAGCAGGACCCACAGGGTCGGGGAGAGTCCGGCGGCGATCTGGAGCAGAGCGCCCGCGGCGGCCAACGCGCCCACCAGTCGCACCGAAGGGCTGCGCAGCCGCCCCGCGAGCACCGCGCCGGCTACTCCGCCCACGGCCAGGACGGTGGAGACGGTGCCGAAGGCCCCGGCGGCGCCGCCCAGCGGTCCGGTGACCAGCACGGCGAGGGTGAGCGCGTAGTTCCGGCCGAAGACGCTGCTCAGCGCGGTGATGCAGGCCAGGGCGACCAGGCGCGGGCGGCGCAGGAAGAAGCCGAGGCCGTCGCGGGCGCCGGTGCCCCGCCGAGCCGGCGGCCCGGTCACGCGCGCCGTACGGGGTGCGGGCGCCCTGCGGGGTGCGGGCGCCTTATGGGGCGCGGCGGCCGCGCGTCCCGCCTCGGAGTGCGGACGCAGGAACGGGATCACGGCGGCGACGGCCAGGAAGGACACCCCGTTGGCGGCGTACGCCGCCGCCGGTCCCCAGCAGCCGACCACGACGCCCGCCAGCGCCGTGCCGCCCACCCGTCCGGCCCCGCTCACCACCGAGCCCAGCGCGATCGAGGAGGGCAGGTCCTCGGGAGGCACAAGGTCGTTGCCGAGGAGGGCGCAGGCGGGTGCGTCGACGGTGGCGAGCAGGCCGGTGACGGCCGCGAGGGCCATGAGGACCGGAACCGTGAGCAGGCCGGCGGCGACGAGTCCCGCGGTGAGCAGTCCGACCAGGGCGAGCAGGGCCTGGCTGACCGAGGCGGTGAGCCGGCGCGGCCAGGCGTCGACGGCGGCGCCGCCGAGCAGGCCGAGCAGCAGCCCCGGCGCGGCCTGCGCGGACAGGGACAGCCCGGTCGCCGCGGCGGAGCCGGTGAGATGGAGCACCAGCAGGTTCTGCGCGGTCAACTGCATCCAGGTGCCCGCGTTGGACACCAGGTTGGCGGCCGACCACCAGCGCATGCTGCGGTGGCGCAGTGCCCGCCAAGGGGAGCGGTCCTCGCCGGGCGCGGTGCGGCGGCCGGGACGCAGGGGTGCGGGAAGGACGATTCGTCGCAGTGCGGTCGCGGGCAGGGGCGAAGAGGCGGAGGAGGAAGAAGCCACAGACAGACGCTTTGGGTGAGGGGCCGGTCGACGTGCCGTGCTGCGCCGCCGGGGGGGCAGCTCGACGGTGAGCGGGGCCGGGCACGGCAGATCCCCATCATCACAGAGGGCGGGGGGAAGTCGGCCGGCGCGACGCCGGAACGCGGTGGGCGCCTGCCTCAACTCGGACGCGCTGCCCGGCCGTTCACAGCCCGGTGGCGTTCCTCACAGGCGTCTTGCGCGCGGGTGGCGGCGGTGTCGGCGCCCTCTCCCTCAGGCCCCCGCCTCACGCGCGGCTCCCCGCCTCCCTCCGCCCCCGCCCCTGCATACCGCGGGAGGCCATGGCCGCGTCCGCTCCGGTCGGCGGCCTCTCCCCTGCGCAGGTGAGCCCAGAAAGTCCTCATGTGGGCGCCTCGGCGTCCCCGGGCGCATCCCAAGACGCGTCCGAGCGCGGGACGGTGTCGCGGCTCACACCGAGGGTCTCACGGGCCGCACGGCCCAGACGCCGACTCCTGGCGGCCGCCGTCCGGCGGGGCCCAGTCGCTCGGGGCGTAGAAGCGCAGCGGCCCCGCCGGCCCGTCACGGGGGGGGGAGACGCACAGCCGGCGGGGCCGCGTGCCCGAGACAGGGGGACGGCCTCGGACCGCGCAAGGACCTGGTTCCCCGGCAGCAGCGCGCCATGCACGACGCGACGCCCACCGGCGCCGTCGCCGTCGCCCCGCCTTCCGCAGGTCCCCGTCCAGCCTTCCGCAGGTCCCCGCCCAGCCTTCCGCAGGTCCCCGCCCAGCCTTCCGCAGGTCCCCGCCCAGCCTTCCGCAGGTCCCCGCCCAGCCTTCCGCGGGCCCCCGTCCAGCCTTCTCCCGGCCCTCGTACAACCGCCTCCCGGTCCCCGCCCCGCCGTCTCGCGCGCCGCGCCGGGCGTTCCGGGGACCGGCTGCGCGGCGGCCGTTCGGGACACGGCATAAGCTCGGCGGATGGCCAAGTACTTCGACGTGCATCCGGACAACCCCCAGCCACGCGCCGTCCGGCAGGTCGCCGACGCTGTGCGCGAGGGGGCGCTGATCGCGTATCCGACCGACTCCTGCTACGCCCTCGGCTGCCGGCTGGGCAGCCGCGACGGCATCGAGCGGATCCGCTCGATCCGCCGTCTGGACGACCGGCACCACTTCACGCTGGTGTGCCAGGAGTTCGCGCAGCTCGGCCAGTTCGTGCGCATCGACAACGACGTGTTCCGCGCGCTCAAGGCGTCCACCCCGGGCCGGTACACCTTCATCCTGCCCGCCACCCGCGAGGTGCCGAAGATGCTCCAGCATCCGCGGAAGAAGACGGTCGGGGTGCGCATCCCCGACCACACCGTCACGCAGGCGCTGCTGGCGGAGCTGGGTGAGCCGCTGCTGTCCAGCACGCTGCTGCTGCCGGACGAGGAGGAGCCGATGACGCAGGGCTGGGAGATCAAGGACCGGCTCGACCACGCGGTGGACGCGGTGGTGGACTGCGGTGAGTGCGGCACCGAGCCGACCACGGTGGTGGACTTCTCCAGCGGGGAGGCCGAGATCGTGCGGCGGGGCGCAGGAGACGTCTCGCGATTCGAGTGACGGCGGCGGGGGCGGCGCGGGCCCCGGGCGGACGCGTGCCACCATGGCCGTGATCCACCCCTCCCCGGTGGCTCGGCTCCGCCCGGCGCCGCCCCGCGCCGCCGTTAGGGCCGGCCGCCGGCGCCGAGCAGAGAGGCACTGCGCCATGACCGACGTACAGGGACAGAGCGTCGACATCCCGACCGAGGACGGCACCGCCGACGCCTACCTGGTCCACCCCGCTGACGGGCGCCCGCATCCTGGCGTCCTGCTCTACCAGGACGCGTTCGGGCTGCGGCCCCACCTGAAGGCGATGGGCGACCGGCTCGCCGAAGCCGGTTACACGGTGCTCGTGCCCAACGCGTTCTACCGCGCCGGACGCGCTCCCGTGGTGGAGTTGCCGGAGTTCATCGACCTGTCCGAGCGCCCGGAGATCTTCGAGAAGCTGGGACCGCTGCTCCAGTCCCTGACCCCCGACGTGGTCCGGCGGGACTCCGGCGCGTATCTGCGCGCGATGGAGGAGAGCCCCCTGGTCGCCGACGGCCCGGTCGCCGTGACCGGCTACTGCATGGGCGCCCGCATGGCGCTCCAGACCGCCGGTCTCCACCCCGAACGGGTGGCCGCCGCGGCCGGGTTCCACGGGGGCCGGCTGGCCGTCGACGGCCCTGACAGCCCGCACCTGGTCGCCGGGGACGTCACCGCCGAGGTGTACTTCGGCCACGCCGACCACGACTCCTCGATGCCGCCCGAGCAGATGGAGCGTCTGGAGCGGGCGCTCACCGAGGCGGGCGTCCGCCACCGCTGCGAGGTCTACGAGGGCGCGGAGCACGGCTTCACCCAGGCCGACACCGCCTCCTACGACCAGAAGGCCGACGAGCGGCACTGGGCGGCCCTGCTCGACCTGCTGGAGCGCACCTTCTGAACCCCCGAGGCCGGCTCCGGGCACGTTCGGCCACTCCTCGGACCGTGACCGGCGCCAACTGCTCCCCGTAAGACAGATGTCGACGTCAACGGCCCCCCACCGCACCTGCGGCAGGGGGCCGTTGTTACGGTGCTCGGCGTGTCTGAGTCCTCACGCGATACCGCACAGGGCGCCGGCTGGGGCGCGGCCGAGCGCGGCCTCTACCGGCAGTTGATGCCCGAGCAGGTGGAGAAGCTGTCGTGGCTGAACCCCGGGACCCTGTGGGCGGCCCGCAACGGCGTGCTGGCGTCCTGGTTCGGCGACCCCACGGGCCGCACCCGCGAGCGGTGGACCGCGCGCCGGGCCGCGGCCGGGGCGCCCGCGGACAAGGTGATCCGGCGCGAGACGCCGGAGCGGTTCTCGTTCCTGGTCGTCGGGGACACCGGTGAGGGCGACGACCCCCAGTTCGCCGTGGTGCCCGGCCTGTTGAAGGAGGGCGCGGGCACGGAGTTCGCGGTGATCGCGAGCGATGTGATCTACCCCGTCGGGAATACGGACGACTACGGCCCCAAGTTCTTCCGGCCGTACCGGGATTACCCGGGGCCCGTCTACGCGGTCCCGGGCAATCACGACTGGTACGAGGGTCTCGGCGGGTTCATGCGGGTGTTCTGCGCCGAGGACCGGCCGCTCGACCCCGAGGCCCCGGCCCGCCCGCTCAGCCGCGCCTGGTGGCGCGGGCTGCTCTGGCACCGGCCGCGGCCCGTGGACGAGCAACGCCTCGCCGCGGCACGGGAACTGCGGTCCGCGCCGGGGCAGCAGGCGGTGCAGCCGGGTCCGTACTGGGCGCTCGACGCGGGTCCCCTGCGGATCGTCGGCATCGACACCGGGCTGCTCGGCACGATCGACGCCGAACAGGGCGCGTGGCTGCGGGAGGTCTCCCGGGGGCCGAGGCCGAAGATCCTGGTCACCGGCTCGCCGCTGTACGTGGACGGCGAGCACCACCCGTGCGCCATCGAGGGCGGCGGCACGGTCGACGACATCGTGCGCGACCCGGAGCACCGCTATGTGGCCGCGATCGGCGGCGACATCCACAACTACCAGCGCTATCCGGTCGACGTGGACGGCCGCACCGTCCAGTACGTGGTCTCGGGCGGCGGCGGCGCGTTCATGCACGCCACGCACACCATCCCCCGGGTGTCGATCGCGAACGTCACCGAGCGGGACTTCCGCTGCTATCCGCTGCGCGGCGACTCGCTGGCCTTCTACAGCCGCCTGTACGGCCGTCGGCTGCGGATGCGCCGCCTCTTCACCCTCAGCGAGGCCGAGGCGACGGCCGTGGTGGCCGATCGGCTCGGGATCGAGCCCAGCCGCCCGCCCGGCCCGGACGCGCGGATCACCCTGCGGGCGCGACTGGTGGCGAGCCTGCTGGGCGCGGGCGGGCGCCCCGACCGCACGTCACGGCTCCGGCTGCCTGTGCGCAAGATCTACACCCAGCTCTTCTCCCCCAGCTCGGCCACCTACAGCCCGCCGTTCTTCAAGAGCTTCCTGCGCCTGGACGTCACCCCGGAGGCGATACGGCTGCGCTGCTTCGCGGCGACCGGCAACCGCGCCCAGGAGATCGATCCGCCGGTCGAGGACGAGGTGACGATCCCGCTGCCCTGACCGCCCGGCCGTCGGCCAGTGCTGTGGCCGCCCGAGCCGCCGGCGCAGGTCAGGTCAGGTCACCAGCGGCCGGGCTCGCTGCCGGTCAGCGGCTGCGAGGCCCTGCCGTCCGCCCCGACCGGCACGTCACCGGCCAGCATCACCCGGTGCATGATCCTCGGATGGTCCAGGTGCGCGGTGTCGCCGGGCGCCAGGTGCATGGCGGCCCGGTTGTCCCAGAACGCCACGCTGCCCGGCTCCCAGCGGAAGCGGACCGTGTACTCGGGGCGGACCGCCTGCTCCAGCAGCATCGACAGGATCGCCACGCTCTCGGCGCGGGAGAGGCCGGCGATCTGCTCCACGTAGTAGCCGTTGACGAACAGCACCCGCTCCCCCGTCTCCGGGTGGACGCGCACCAGCGGGTGCAGGGTAGCTACTTGATGATCCATCAGGTGACGCAGGTAGGCGTCGTCCCCCGGGCGGGGCTGGTAGCCGACGCCGAGCCGGTGCTCGGCGCGCAGCCCGTCGACGAAGGCGCGCACGGGGCCCGACAGTCCGGCGTAGGCGGCCGCGAGGTTGGACCAGGTGGTGTCGCCGCCGTAGGGCGGGACCGTCTCGGCCCGCAGGATGGTCGCGGCGGGCGGGTCGACCCGGGCGCCGTGGTCGCAGTGCCAGCCGCGCAGCAGGGTGTGCCGGCGCCGCCGGAGCCATTCCTCGTGGTCCATGCCGAACCGGCCGCCCAGCTCCAGGCGGTCCGCGGTGGTCTCCACCTCGGGAACGTCCCGCGGGGACGCGCCGCCGCGCCGGGGCAGCACCACCGGCTCGCCGAACCGGCGGGCCAGCGCCACGTGCGAGGCGTGGTCCAGCTTCTGCTCGCGGAAGAACACCGCCTTCCAGCGCAGCAGCGCCGCGCGGATCTCCGCGACCGCGGCGTCGTCGAGACGCCCGGCGAGGTCCACCCCGGTGATCTCGGCGCCGATGTGCCCGGCGACCGGCCTCACCTCGATGCCGCCCGCCCCCGCCTCAGCGCCCGCGCCTGCTCCCGTGCCGTTCGCCATCTGCGCTCCGCTGCTCGTCCGTCACGCTCCCAGCAGATCGTGGCAGGCTTTCGGGCGCGCGGCGACAGTGCCTCGGCCCTGGGGCGACGCTCCCCACCGCCGGGGAGAGCGACGCCGCGCCCCGGCCGCCGGGCACTTGGTCGGCGACGGGACGCGACGAGGGAACCCGGCGGGCGGGGAGACCCGTCCGGCGGGCGGCGCGGGCCCCTCCGGCACGCAGCCCCACCCGGCTGGCGGCGCAGGGCAGTTCGACGCGAGCCCGTCCGGTAAGTGGCGCGGGCCCGTTAGGCGCGCAGCCCCACCAGCGGGCAGCGCGGGCCCGTTAGGCGCTGACCCCTTCGGCAGGCGGCGCGGGGCAGTTCGGCGCGAGCCCGTCCGGCAGGCGGCGCGGGGCCGTTCGGCGCGGGGCCCCTCCAGCGGGCAGCGCAGGGCAGTTCGGCGCGAGCCCGTCCGGTGGGTGGCGAGGGCCCGTCCGGCGCGGGGCCCCTCCAACGGGCAGCGCGGGCCCGTTAGGCGCACGCCCCTCCGGCAGGCGGCGCACGCCCCTCCGGGCGGCGCGCCCGTCCGCGCGGCACGCCCGTGGGCGGCGGCCCGGTGCGGTCCGCGGCGCCCGCCCGGCGCGGGAGTCAGCCGCGCTGCGCGCGCAGCGCCGCGAGGGCGCGGTCCGCGTGGGCGTTCATGCGCAGCTCGCTGCGGACGACCTCCAGCACCGTGCGGTCCTGGCCGATGACGAACGTGGCGCGCTTGGTGGGGGCGAGCTGGAAGCCGCGTCGCACGCCGAACCGTTCGCGCACGGCGCCGTCGGCGTCGGACAGCAGGGGCATGTCCAGCCGGTGCTGTCCGCTGAACTCCTGCTGGCGCTCCACCGGGTCGCCGCTGACCCCGACGGCCCGCGCGCCGACGGCGGCGAACTCGGCGGCCAGGTCGCGGAAGTGGCACGCCTCGGCGGTGCAGCCGGCCGTGAGGGCGGCCGGGTAGAAGAAGAGCACCACCGGCCCGTCGGCGAGCAGTTCGGACAGGGTCCGGGCCGTACCCGTCTCGTCCGGCAGCGTGAAGTCGTCGACCCGGTCGCCGGGCTTCACCGCCGTCACGACGCCGCCTCCGCGCCCTTGGCGACCGCGCGGGCCCAGAGCACGAGGGGCGCCTGGAGGGGCAGCCGTCCGAACGCCGCCGCCTTCTGCCGGGCGGGGCGGCGGCGCCAGTCCACGGCCATCTTCACGTTGGCGGGGAACACCCCGACGAAGAAGGCGGCCGTGGCGAGCGCGCTCGTCCTGCGCGTGCGCGGCAGCGCCAGGCCCGCGGCGAGCGCGAGTTCGGCGGCGCCGCTGGCGTAGGTCCAGGTGCGGGGGCTGCCGGGCAGGGCGCGCGGGACGATCGCGTCGAACTGCCGTGGGGAGACGAAGTGGGCGGCGCCCGCCGTAGCCAGTAGGCCGGCGAGCAGCAGGGGCGAACGTTCTGACCGGGACACGGTTCCTCCTCTGACTGTCTGCCGCGCAATCTTACTGGTCGGTAAGCAGATGCCGAGGGCGGCGGTCGGCAAGGCGCCCGCGCCCTGCGGCCTGACCTCGTTCGGGCGAATGTGCCCGGCGCCGTGCTTGACGCCGGGCGGGCTCGTCGACACCTCAGCCGTGACCCTGCCGCTGATCCCGCCCATGCTCGCCACCCCCGGCACGCTGCCCTCCCCCGCACAGGACGCGCGCTGGGCGTACGAGACGAAGCAGGACGGCCAGCGCGTGGTGGCGTATCTGCCGGGGGACGGCTCCGTGCTGCTGCGGGCCCGCTCCGGCGAGGACATCACGGCCGCCTATCCGGAGCTGCGCCCGCTCGGCCGGGCCCTCGGCGCCACCGCGGCCGTGCTGGACGGCGAGGTGCTGGCGCTGGACGAGACGGGCCGGGCCAGCTTTCAACTGCTCCAGAACCGCATGGGCTTGGCCCACGCGCCGGGGACGGCGGCACGGCGGGCGGCGCAGACCCCCGTCCACGCCGTGCTGTTCGACGCGCTGCGCCTGGGCACGCGGTCGCTGCTGGGACTGCCCTACGCGCGGCGGCGCGAACTGCTGGAGTCGCTGGGGCTCGACGGGCCGTATTGGTCGGTGCCGGGGGCCGTCGTCGGCCACGGCGCCCAGGCGCTGGCCGCCACCCGCGCGCATGGCCTGGAGGGGCTGGTCTGCAAACGGCTGGACTCGGTGTACGAGCCGGGGGTGCGCTCCCGGGCCTGGATCAAGATCCGCAACATGCGCACCGAGGACGTGATCGTGGGCGGCTGGCTGCCCGGCAGGGGGCGCCTGTCGGGCCTGCCCGGGGCCGTGCTGACGGGCCAGCGCGCGGGTGGCGCGCTGACGTACGTCGGCGGCGTGGGGACCGGCTGGAGCGCCGGGGAGCGCTCCGCACTCGCCGCGCTGCTCGCGGGCCTGGCGACCGACGTGTGCCCCTTCGACCCGGCGCCTGCGGTGCGCGGCGCCCACTGGGTGCTGCCGCGGCTGGTCGGCGAGGTGCGCTACAGCGTCCGCACCCGGTCGGGCCTGCTGCGCCAGCCGTCGTGGGTGCGGCTGCGCCCGGACCTGGCGCCCGAGGACGCGGCGGCGGACCTTCCAGAGAGCCCGAACGGATGAGCTGTGCACCGGGACGGCGGCGCGGAGGTCTATCGTGTCCCGCATGTCCGTGCCCGAACTGATCCGTGTCGTCTCCCGCGACTCGCCCATGGCGTTGGCTCAAGTAGAGCGTGTGCGGAACGAGTTGGCGGCCGCGCACCCCGGGGGGCGCACCGAGGTGGTGCCGGTGAGGACCACCGGCGACAAGTGGCTGGGCGATCTGGCGCAGGTCGAGGGCAAGGGCGCCTTCACCAAGGAGGTCGACGCCGCGCTGCTGACCGGGCGGGCGGATCTCGCGGTGCACTGCCTGAAGGACGTGCCCGCCGACCGGCCGCTGCCCGCGGGCACCGTGTTCGCCGCCTTCCTGAAGCGGGACGACGTCCGCGACGCCCTGGTGCACCCCGGCGGGCTCACCCTCGACGAGCTGCCGCCGGGGACCAGGATCGGCACGTCCGCGGTGCGCCGGACCGCGCAACTGGCCGCCTCCCACCCGCATCTGACCTGCGTGCCGTTCCGCGGCAACGCCAACCGGCGCCTGGAGAAGCTGGCGGCCGGGGAGGCGGACGCCCTGCTGCTCGCCGCGGCCGGGCTGGAGCGCATCGGGCGGACCGACGTGATCAGCGAGGTGCTGTCGACGGAGACGATGATGCCGTCGATCGGCGCGGGCGTCCTCGCCTTGCAGTGCCGCGAGGGCGACGCCGAGCTGATCGAAGCCGTCAGCCTCATCGGCGACCAGGACACCTACCGCGCGGCCAGCGCGGAGCGCATGTTCCTGCACGTGCTCCAGGGCCACTGCAACAGCCCGATCGCCGGGTACGCGCAGGTCGACCGCGCCGGGGAACTCTCGCTGCGCGCCTGCGTGTTCACCCCCGACGGCAAGACGCGGCTGAACGCCCACGAGTGGGCGGGCAGGCTGGACGCCGTCACGCTCGGCACTTCGGTCGCCGTGGCCCTGCTGCGCCAGGGCGCCCGCGAGGTCATCGACGGCATCGCCCACTGACGTGAGCGCCCGCGGACGTGCGGGCGCCCGCCCGTGACGCCGGGCGCGGGCAGGCGGTGCGTCAGGCGGCGCCGCCCGGTCCTGCCTGGTCGCGCAGGAACGTGCTGATCTGGTGCGCCAGTCCGCCCTGTCCGGCGCAGGCCGGGCCCGCCGCGACGGGCGCCTCCTGCACGCCGACGCCGCCGCTCCACAGCCGGCGGTCGGCCCACTCCTCGTCGACCCGCACCTGGACCTGGACGTCGACCTGTGACAGGGACGCCTCGGGTCCGGCCGCGTACAGCACCGCGGTGGCCCGGCGCAGCGGGTAGACGTCGTAGCCCTCGATGAACTGCGAGTTGCGCCAGTCCACGAAGGCGCCTTCCCCCTCGGGGCCGATCCGCACGTCGATCTGCCCGTCCTCCAGATGGATGCCGAAGCGCCGCGGGCCGCGGTTCTCGACCGTGATCCGCATACGGAAGTACGTCAGCCCCTCGGCGGCGTCGTCGCGCCCGCGCGGCGGCTCCGCCTGCTCCAGACGGTGCACGCGGACGCGCAGGCCGGCATGGCCCTCGTACTCCTGCCAGTCACCGACCACATTCGGCTCGTACACGCTGCACCTCTCGCCATTCCAAGAGCAGCTTCCTATCTGTGCGCCGACTGCACTGTCAAACGAACGGAATGGCGTGTTGCCGGGAAATGAGCGGTGGTTGATCGGTGATCAAGCCGTGCGCTGGAGGTATCCCGGATCCGGCGGTTCCGGCCGCCGCGGCGAGCGTGCCGCACATCACGCCATTCGGCGCACCCCGTCACCCAGACGGCTCGCATGCTGAGCGAGGGGGCCGCGCGGGGCGACGCGACGGGGGCAGTCGGGACGGCAGCGGTCCGGCGACAGCCGGGAGGGAGGCTGCGCGGTGAGCGCCGGGGCGCGGGTGCGGGCGTACGGCCGCGGGGAGGGCGGGGCGCGGTCCGCGCGAGAGGCACCGGGCGGCTGAGCGGCGCGCCCCATTCGGACTCACGGAGCGAGCCGCCCCGGACGCAGGGCGTCGGCGCCGCGCGACGGGGCCCCTGATCGGGGATCAGCGGCCCACCTGGCGGGGCGTGCGGCTGGGGGGGAAGGTCGCCGCAGCAGCGGTGCGGGCTCGGCGGCTCCGCAGCCGGAGTCGACCGACCGGGCCGACGGCCGCTCCCTGCGGCCACAGCGGCCGCAGAGCCGGTCAGGCGACCCGCTGGGCGACGCCACAAGGCCCCCAGAAGGCCGCGGGGACTCCCGGAGCACTCCCGAGGCGTCGAGGGCGTTCGCATCGGTCGCACACGGGAGACGCCACCCACCGGGGACCCGGCCGGCACAGGGCTGCGATCACCGCCCGCGACGCGTGCAGGCCGGCCGCACCGCGGCGCCTCGTTCCCCGGCTGGCGGCCCGCGCGACGCCGCGCCCGGTCGCGGGCCAGGGCAGTCCGGCGGAGACGGCCGCCCGCCCGTACGCGCCCCGTACGCCCTTGCCCGTCGCCCAGACGCGCCCCGCCGCCCACACCCGGCGCCCCGCCACGCCCCGGCGTCCTCGGCAGGCGGCGGACACGGCGCCCGGCAGTCACGGCCGCAAGGCCCCACCGGCGTCGGGAGAGACCAGGCAGCGCAAGACACCGCGCCCCCGATCGCACAGGGCCCACACCGGTCGGGATGCGACCACCGATGGAAATGCGCATAATTTAACGCGGCGGAATTCCGAAACCACTGGTCAACAATTCAGAATCACCCGGTCGCTTAACGTCACCTCATTATTCGGGAATTTGTTTTTCCGCCGCCCGCCTCGGGAATCTGCATTCGAGTGCGCCGGACAGGAGGCTCGCCCGTGGGGAGCCGGCGCGCCGGGCCTCGCCGCCCGCCCGCGTCCGCGCCCGCGCCTCCCGCGGCGTCCCGTCCATCCCGCACCTGCTGAGGGAGGCGCAGCGTATGCGTACCACCGGCAGAACCAAGAGCCACCCGCACGACGACGCCCCCGACACGGCGGCGGCGTTCGAGCGGCTGGCGCGACTGCCCGACGGACCCGAGCGCAAGGCGCTCCGGGATGATCTGGTCCAGGTGTGGCTGCCCATGGCCGAGCGCATCGCGGTGCGCTTCCGCGGACGCGGAGAGGCGCTGGAGGATCTGTACCAGGTGGCGGCCCTCGGCCTGGTCAAGGCCGTCGACCACTACGACCCGGCGCGCGGCTACGCCTTCGAGGCGTACGCGGTGCCCACCGTCACCGGTGAGATCAAGCGGCACTTCCGCGACCACATGTGGACCCTGCATGTGCCGCGCCGGGTGCAGGACCTGCGCAACCGGGTGCGCCGCGCCGCCAAGGAGCTGGCGCAGACGACGCCGGGCCGGGCCCCGACCGTGGGCGAGATCGCCGCCTACACCCACCTGAGCGTGAGCGACGTGCACACCGGCATGGAGGCGCTGGACTGCTTCGCGGCGCTGTCGCTGGAGGCGGAGGTCCCGGGCACGGAGGGTTACGCCCTCGGCGACGGCCTGGGCGAGCCCGATCCGCGCTTCGACCTGGTGGTGGACAGGGTGGCCGTGCGGCCGTGCCTGGAGGCGCTGCCCGAACGCGAGCGCATGATCCTCTATCTGCGCTTCTTCCGCGGCATGACCCAGAGCCGGATCGCGCAGCAGCTCGGGATCTCGCAGATGCACGTCTCCCGTCTGCTGAGCGGCTGCTTCGCACAGTTGCGCGAAGAGCTGCTCGCCGAGACCGGCTGAGCACAAGCGGACGATCGCCCTCCATCGCCCGGAGCGGCCGCTCACCTCCCGTTTCGGCGGCGTCCGGAGGGTACTCGGCAGGCGCCCTCGGAGGTTCCGGTCCGACACTGGGATGAGACCGGTGGCCACCGGCCTACGAGACCAGGACGTGCCATGAACCACGACGCGACACCTTGCGACCCAGAACCCGGCGCCCTCTCCACGCACTCCGTGTGCGGCGCTCCCTGCTGGGTCAGCCTGACCAGCCGGGACCTGACGGCCGCGGAGGACTTCTACCGGGCGGTGCTCGGCTGGGAGTGGCGGGACGCCAAGCTCGGCGAGCACTTCCGCATCGCGCTCGCCGACGGCTCTCCGGTCGCGGGCATCGGCGCGGTCGCCTCGATGTGGCAGATGGCGGTCGCCTGGACCCCGTACTTCGCCGTCCCCAGCGCCGACATCGCCGTCTCCCGCGCCCAGGAGCGCGGCGGCACCGCGGCGGTCGGCCCGATCTCGCTGCCGCCCGGACGGACCGCCCTGCTCGCCGACCGGGACGGCGCGACGTTCGGGGTCTGGGAGGGCGAGCTGTTCACCGACTGGGAGAGCTGGCGCAAGTCGGCACCGGCCTTCATCCGGCTGCACACGCGCGACGCCTTCGACGCCGCGATCTTCTACGGCGAGGTGCTGGACTGGGCCTCGGAGCGGCCGGGCTGCTGCGAGGTCCGCTACGAGGGCAACGAGGTGGTGCTGCGCAGCCACGGCGAGGTCGTGGCCCGGATCGAGTCGGGGGCGCTGGAGGCGGCGCCCGACCCGACGATCCGGCCGCACTGGCAGATCCACTTCCGCGTCCCCGATGTGGCCGCCTGCGCCAGGGCCGCCGAGACCCACGGCGGCAGCGTCCTGCGCGAGGGTCCCGACGAGGCGGTGCTGCGCGACCTCGACGGGGCCCAGTTCACGGTGACGTCCCACCGCGAGGGCTGAGGTCCCGCGCGCTCGCGGGGGCACGGCACGGACGAGTCGGTCGGCGGAGTCGCACCGCGCGTGCGAGGGCCCCGCCAAGGTGAGCCCAAAAGCCGCCACGAGATGATCTTGAGGGGGCGAGGGCCCGGGATACCCCGCGTTCTCCCAGGTGGTCGGCCAGTCGCGCAGGGCGGTGAGGGACGCGAGCCGGGGGTGGGTTCTACGATGGGCCGGTGACCGACACGCTGCCCCCCGTGGGCATTCACCTCTTCGAGGCTGAACGGGTCTTACTGGCCGAAGCTGCGGAGCCGCCGGTGCCGCCCCGGGATGCTGAGGCCCGGAACCGGGTGTGGGACATGGCGGTACGGGCCAACCCCGCTCTCTTCGACGGGCCGGTGGTGGCGTGTGGGGGACTGGAGTGGACGGCCCCGCGAGTCCTGCGCCTGTGGTGGGTGTGTGTGACGTACCGGCACTACGCTTTGCGTCGTGTTCCCGGTGCCACCGCGCTGCCCTCGTTGTTCGTGAACGTTGTCCAGCCGGCTGACGACGGCCGTGTGCTGGTGGCGAGGATGTCGCCTTCTACTGCCGCCCCGGGCCGCTGGCAGCTGCCAGGAGGGTCCGTGGAGCCTCCCGAGGGCGGGGCGGTGCTGGACGAGTCGGCGCTCGCCGGCCAGGCCGCGCGGGAACTCGCCGAGGAGTTGGGGGTCAGCGCGGCTCCTGAAGACCTGAAGCTGTGGGTGGTCACCCGCGGCGATAACGGCAGCGTCGGCCTGACCTACCTGGCACCGGCCCTGCCCGAGGCAACGCTGCGCGCGGACTTCACGGCTACTGCGGCAGCCGAGCGCGCCCAGGGCCGTGAACCTGAACTCGACGGCATCGCCCTGGTGCGCTCGCCGGACGAACTGGCCGTTCTGTCCGGTCCGCACGCGGACTACCTGGAGCCGGTCGTCCGCCGTTTCTCTGGGTGCCGCTGAGGTCAGACGCCGGAGAGGAAGTCGCGTCCCCGTTCGTCGAGTTCGGTCACGCACCGTAGGCCGCGGGCCCGGAAGCGTGCGAGGTCGCCGCGCATGCGGGAGACCGCCTTGCGGGTGCGGACGGAGCGGACACCGTCCATGTGGTCGATGGCCCGGTGCCAGGTGGCGCACGCCTGCTCGATGCTGCCGCGTTTGAGGTGCATCTCGGCGCCCGCGACCAGGTCCAGGGCGACGATCCGCGCGTAGGTGTCCGCCGGGCGGGCCGTGGCGGCCAGCGCGTACTGTTCGGCGGCGGCCCGGTGATCTCCCAGGGTCTCGTGGACCTTGGCGGTGCGGGAGTACACCGACGCGGCCGGCGGGCCCCAGGCCAGCGCCCAGAACGGCACCTCGTCGCCGGGAGAGGCGGTCAGCAGGGTGCGGGCGCGTTCGGCTTCAGCCAGGGCTGCGCGGCGTTTGCCGCTCTTGGCCAGGGTGTGGGCGTGGACGACGCGGAAGAGGGCTTCGGTCCGGGCGTCGACCCGCCCCTTGGCGCGGTTCAGGCCGGTCTCGGCAAGGCCCAGGCAGTGCTCGGGGCGGTGGAGCTTGAGGCCCTGCATGGCCATCGTGCGCATTACGAATCCGTCGTGTCCGCGCAGGCCGGATTCGGCGGCCAGGGCGTAGGACTGGAGGTAGTAGCGCTGGGCGAGTCCCTGCTGACCCGCGTCGTAGCTTTTCCAGCCCAGCAGGTGGACGCCTCGGCTGGCGGCGGAGAGCATCTGCCGACGGGCTTCGTCGGTGCGGAACCGGGCCCGGCACAGTGGGGCGACGTCGTCGCGGAGGTAGGTGACCAGGGCGCTGCGGCCATGCTGCCCGCCGTGGCGTTCGTCCATCTCGGAGAACGCGTGGATCATGTCGCGGACGGCGGCGACTTCGGCCATGCCGACCATGTGGCTGGTGCGGGCGGCCTGGGTGCGGGAGGCGATGTCCTGGAGCTGGCTGAGGGGGACGGCTGCGGCTGCCGCGGAATAGGCGGAGGCCGTCAGGAAGCGGCGGCGGTCCAACTCGTACCTCCACATCGGCAGCAGGACATCCAGCGGGTCGCTCCCGAGGGACAGTCCGATGCTGTCATTTTCGAGTTCTGGCGGGGCGGGCAGGCCGAGGTCGGCGGGGGTCAGTAGGCGGCCCAAGCGCCGGGAGAGCACGACCGTGAGGTAGCGGGGTGTGTCGCTTCGGGGCATGGATCCGCTGAGCCAATGCTCGACGTTGGACTTGTTCGTGCGCAGGTGTGTGCCGCATTCGGCGGCGACCGCGCAGACCGCCCTGGCCAGTGCCTCGTAGGTGAGGCCGGATTCGGCGACAAGGGCGCTGAGCTGATTGTTCGGCATACGGGTGGTCATGGGCACCTGTCCGGATATACGCGATATACCGCTTGGCCTGCCCGACACCGTACCGCGGTGCGGCGAGCGCCGGTTGACTCTTCATCAGGCCAGATCCCGGCGGCCGGTACCAGTGCCCGCCCCCGGATCTGCTCCTGTGCCCACATCCGCGAACTGCATGTGATGCCCCATGCCCTTGAGGAGGGATTGCCATGGACGAGCAGGAGGATCGGTGGATCGCCGCTTCGGCGTCGGCTCTGCTGGCGGCGGAGCACGAGCAGGTGCCGATCGAGGCGCTGACCGCCCGGCGGCCGGGGCTGCCCTTGGCGACGGCCTACCGGGTGCAGAAGGCGGCACTCGCCCGGAGGATCGCGGTCGGCGCCCGCGTCGTCGGCCACAAGGCCGGGGTGACCTCCAGGGCCATGCAGGAGCAGATGGGCGTCGACGAGCCGGACTCGGGCGTTCTGCTGGACTACATGCTGCTGCCTACCGGCGGCGTGGTGGCCCGGTCGGTGCTGGTGCAGCCGCGGGTGGAGGCCGAGATCGCGTTCCGGCTCGGCTGTGATCTGGCGGGCCCGGACGTGAGCGAGGACGAGGCGCGGGCGGCGGTGAAGGAGGTGTTCCTCGCCCTGGAGGTGATCGACACCCGGTTCGCCAGCTGGCGGATCACGGTCGCGGACAGCATCGCCGACAACGCCTCGTGCGCCCGGGTCGTCACCGGGCCCATGGTGGATCTGAGGGCGGAGATGGACCTGGCCGCCGAGGCACTGGTCGTCAGCGTCAACGGCACCGCAGTGGTCACCGGAACGGGCCGCGCCGTCCTCGGGAACCCGCTCCGCGCCCTGGTCTGGCTCGCCGGACGGCTCCACCACTGCGGCGACGGCCTGCGTGCCGGGCATCTGGTCCTGGCCGGGGCCGTGCACGCCAGCCTCCCTCTGGAAGCCCGAAGCACGGTACGCGCCCGCTCACCGCATCTGCCGCCGGTCGAGCTGCACGTGCGCTGATCCGCGACGCCCGGCTCCCGCCCCTGCACCGCACCCCTCATGCACCACCCCTCCCCTTTGGACGAAGGAGCGGCCGATGGCCACGGATGAACAGCGTCTGCGTGTCGCCGTACTCGGCGCGGGCCTGATCGGGATCGACCTCGCCGACAGGATCCGCCGGTCAAAGAAGCTGGAACTGGCCTTGGTGGCGGCCCGTGACCGGGACAGTCTGGGACGGCGCCGGGCGGCCGACATGGGCCACCCGACCACCGATGGCGGGATTCACGCCGTGGCGGAGGGCGGCCCCTTCGACGCGGTCTTCGACGCTACCAACGCCGACAGCCACGCCGAGCACTGGGCCGCGCTGCGCCCGACCGGCACCACGCTGATCGACCTGACCCCCACGGGACTCGGCACGGTCATCGTCCCGGGCGTCAACGGCCACCGGGCGACGGCCGACCGGCACCTGAACCTCGTCAGCTGCGGCGGGCAGGCGGCCATTCCGGTCCTGCACGCCATCGCCCAGCGCTGCACCCCCGCCTACATCGAGGTGGTCTGTACCGGGGCGAGCGCGAGCGCCGGCCGGGCCACCCGCCTGAACCTGGACCAGTACATCGCCACCACTTCCGCCGCGATCCGGACCTTCACCCACGCCCCGGAGGCGAAGGTGATGGTCAACCTCAGCCCGGCCCGGCCCGCCCCGCCGTTCCGGGTGGCCATGACCGTCCTCGCGGACGGCATCCGCCCCGAACCGGTCCGCACGAGCATCGCGACCGCCGCCCAGGCCGTGTGCGCCTACATGCCCGGGTACAAGGTGACCTCCCTTGCCGTGACCCCGGGCCGGATCTCGGTCGCGGTGGAGGTGACTGCCTCCGGGGGCCGCCTGCCCCGCCACGCCGGAAGCGTCGACATCATCAACGCCGCCGCCGTCCTGCTCGCCGAGCGGTCGGCCGCCGTCTCCCGATGAAGGGAACCCCGTCTATGGACACAACCCCGCACGAGCGGCCCTGGATCCTCCTGCACGACCCGACCCTGCGCGACGGCCACCACGCGGTCGGCCACCAGCTCGACGCCGGCCAGCTCCGCGCCTACGCCGCCGCCGCGAACGCCGCCAACGTGCCGGTGGTGGAGGTCGGCCACGGCAACGGCCTAGGCGCCTCCAGCCTTCAGATCGGCCGCGCCGCTCTCGACGACGCCACGATGCTCACCACCGTCCGCGAGGCCCTCACCTCGTCCCGGATGGGCGTCTTCATGGCCCCCGGCTGGGGCACCTCCCATGACCTGGTGTCCGCCGTCCGCCACGGCGCCGACGTCGTACGGATCGCCGCGCACTGCACCGAGGCCGACGTCACCGAACGCCACCTCGGCGTTGTCCGCGACCTCGGCGCCGAAGCCCAGGGCGTCCTGCTCATGAGCCACATGACCGGCCCCGGCCGCCTCGCCGAACAGTGTGCCCTGATGGTGACGTTCGGCGCCCGGGCGGTCGGCATCATGGACTCGGCGGGCCACTACCTCCCGGCCGACGTCACCGAGCGGGTGCGCGCCATCGCCGACGCCGTCGACGTGCCGGTCATCTTCCACGGCCACAACAACCTGGGCCTGGCTGTGGCGAACAGCCTTGCCGCCGTGGACGCCGGGGCGTCCGTCATCGACGCGACTGCCCGCGGGTTCGGTGCCGGGGCCGGAAACACCCAGCTCGAAGTCCTTGTGGCCGTTCTCGAACGCCATGGCGTCGAGACCGGTATCGGTCTGCGCGCGGTTCTGGCCGCCGCCGACATCGCGGCCGAGCGCCTGATGAAGGCTCCGCCGTCCATCGACTCGATCGCCGTGGCCAGTGGGCTGGCCGGGGTGTTCTCCGGCTTCAGGCGGCCTGTTCAGCAGATCGCCCGCGCCGAAGGCGTCGACCCGGTCGACCTGTTCCTCGCCCTAGGCGAGCGGCAGGCCGTTGCCGGGCAGGAGGACCTGATCGATGACGTCGCCCGGCAGCTCAAGGCGGCCACCCGATGACCGCCGCGTCCCAAGCCGCCGCAAGGGCGGCCGTCGTCTGCGGAGTCGGCGCGGCGCTGCCCCCGCACATCGTCACGAACGCCGAACTGACCGCGCGTCTGGACACCACGGACGAGTGGATCCGCTCACGGACCGGCATCGCCCAACGGCATGTCGCCGGAGTGGACCTGTCCACGACCGACCTTGCCGTCCAGGCGGCGGCCCAGGCCCTCGCCGACAGTGAACCGGTCACGGTGGGGGCCGTGGTAGTGGCCACGACCACCCCGGACCGTTGTTGTCCGGCCACCGCACCTGCAGTGGCCACCCGGCTCGGGCTGACCGGCGTTCCCGCCTACGACCTCGCGGCCGGCTGCACCGGATTCCTTTACGCCCTCGCCACCGCGGCCGGGTTCATCGCCGCCGACATCACGCGAACCGTCCTGGTCGTCGGTGCCGACCGCCTCGCCACCCTTCCCGACCCCCAGGACCGTGCGACCGTCCCGCTGTTCGGTGACGCTGCCGGAGCCGTGGTGCTGCGCCGCGGCGGCGCGGACGAGGCCGGAGCGCTCGGGCCGGTGGTGCTGGGCAGCGACGGAACCGGCGCCGACCTGATCCGGGCCTCTCGCCCCGGCGCCCTTCACGTGGAAGGAGCCGACGTCTTCCGGCATGCGGTCGACCGCATGTCTACCGCCTCCCGCCAGGCTGCCACCGCCGCCGGGTGGGACGTCATGGACATCGACCGTTTGGTCCCGCACCAGGCCAACAGCCGGATCACCTCGTTCGTTGCCCGGCAGCTCGGTGTCCCCGACGACCGTCGGCTCGGCAACGTGGGCGGGGTCGGCAACACCGGCGCCGCGTCCATCCCTCTGCTCCTGGCCCGCTGCGCCGCCGACGGCCGACTGGGGCCCGGACACCGCACCCTGCTCACCGCGTTCGGCGCCGGACTGACCTGGGGCGCCACCACCCTCACCTGGCCCGACCTCTCCCTCACCCGCCTTCCGGAAGGAGCCGGGCATGACCGGTGATCTCGTCCGCATCCTGACCGACGACCTCAAGCTGCCCGCCCACAGGCTCACCGACGACGCCAGCCTCGACCACGCCGGATTCGACTCCCTGGCCGTCGTCGAACTGTCCGTCCTCCTGACCGACCGCTGCGGCATCGACATCAGCGACAGCGACATCAAGGACGCCGCCACCCTCGGCAGGCTCGACCTCCTCATCACCAGCAAGCGCAGCGGAAGGTGACCACCCCCATGACCAGCACCAGCCTCCGGCCCGGACGGGCCTGGATCATCACCCCCGGCCTGCACCGAGACCGCTTCGCCAGCGCACAGAGGTCCGGCGCGGCGGTCACCGTCGTCGACATCGAGGACTCTGTCGCCCTCCCCGACAAGCAGACCGCCCGCACCGCCTCCGAAGCGTTCTTCGCCCTCCCCGCCCCGCCGTGCACCCTCGGCATCCGGATGAACAGCCTCACGACGATCGACGGCATCAAGGACCTCGTCGCCCTTACCGCCTACACCACCCGGCCCGACCTCATCGTGGTCCCCAAGGTCGAATCCCCCCGCGACATCGAACTCGTCGCCGCCGCACTCGACACCGACGGCTACACCCCCGACATCTGGGCGCTGATCGAAAGCCCCCGTGCCTTCGACACCCTCCCCGCGATCATGCGCGCGGCCCGGCTCGGCGGCGTCATCTTCGGCTCCGCCGACTACGCCGCCACCGTCCGCTGCGGTCTTGGCTGGGACACCCTTCGCTACGCCCGCTCGGCCCTCATCAACGCGGCCACCGCCGCGAACATCCCCGCGATCGACGCCCCCACCTGGGAACTCGACGACCCCGGAATCCTGCGACGCGACGCCGAGCGGGCCAAGGAACTCGGTTTCCACGGCAAGGGCTGTGTCCACCCCCGCCACGTGAAGGTGATCAACGATGTCTTCACGCCCACCGCCGAGGAGATCACCCAGGCCCGCGCCATCGTCGCAGCCGCCGACGCCAGCGGCGGAACGGTGACCACCGTGGGCGGGCGGATGCGCGGTACCCCCTTCTTCAACGCCGCCCGCGCGCTCGTCGCCGAAGTGGACCGCACGCCATGAGCACCGGTCTGCCCCACGGTTACCGCCAGATCGGCGAGGACCGGCTCCGAGAGAGCGTCGGCCTCTCCTACCCCGAACTTGCCCCCGGCCTGGTCATCGAGCACCGGCCCGGACGGACCGTCACCGAGCTCGACAACCTCCTCGGCGCCGCCCTGAGCGGCAACGTCGCCCCCCTCCACACCGACGCCCACCACGCCAGCCAGACCCAGTGGGGCCGCATTCTGGTCTGCTCCGGCGTCACCCTCAACCTCGTGGCCGGCATGACCGCCCGCAGCATCAGCGGCCTGACCACGGCCAACCTCGCCGTCGACCACGTGCGCTTCACCGCACCCGTCCACATCGGCGACACCCTGTACGCCGAAACGCAGATCCTCACCCGCCGGACCTGCGAGAGCCGTCCCGACACCGGGGTCGTTACCTGCCACACCACCGCCCACAACCAGGCAGGCACCAGCGTCCTGACCTTCACCCGCACCTTCCTCCTCCCTTTGGACGCCGACACAGCTCGCGATGCCACCCACTACTGAAAGCGGACTATGAACCAGCAACTGACCTTCGCCCCAGCCGATGACCGCCTGTGGGAGCAGTACGGCCAACTCGCCACCCGCGCCTACGGCCACCCGATCGGCGACATCACCCACCTGCGCGAACACGCCGCCCTCCAGGTCGCCGTCCGCGGCGGCCGGGTCGTCGCCGGCGGCCTCGGCCTCCTCGTCGACCAGTTCTTCGGCGGCACTCCCGTTCCCAGCGCCTGCCTCGGCGACGGCTGCGTGGCCCCCGAGGAACGCGGCGGGCACCTGGCCGCCACCATGACGGCCGAGCGACTGCGCCCCCTGACCGAGCGCGGAGCCGTGATCTCCACGATCAGCACTTCCTCCACCGGCTACGCCCGACGCCTCGGATGGGAAGCCCCCACCGACGTTCTCGCCTGGGCGGTGGCCACCGACGACCTCAAGCGCTCCTTCACTACTGAGGACTTCGAGGCCGAGCACGGACTGACCGACGAAGCCGAAGCCCTCCAACGCGACCTCGCCAGACGGTGGAACGGCCCCGTCTACCGGCCCACCTGGTGGACCCGGTGGAAGCGGGACAAGAGCAACCTCACCACCTACCGCTTCGCCCGGCCCGCCCACCCCACCACCGGCCTGCTCAGCCTCACCACCAAACGGCACGAGCGCCACGGCACGAGCCTGACCGTCCACGACTTCTGGGCCGCCGACCAGCCCACCGCCGCCGCCATGCTCGCCTTCCTCGGCCACCACAACACCCGCGCCCGCACCATCACCTTCCGGCGCGGCGCCCTCCCCCCTTACCCGACCCTCCTCCACGGACTCCGCCACCACCGCACCACCGCCGAAGCCTGGCACCCCTGGATGCTCCGCATCCTCGACATCCCCGAGGCCATCCGGCTCCGCGGCTGGCCGGACGACCTGACCACCGCCGTACCGATCGAGATCGAGAACGGCGACCGGAGCAGGTGGATGCTCCAGATCAAGGACGGAACGGCCGAGATCGTCCCCACCCAGGTCCAGGGACAGGCGACCTTCACACGACGCCAACTCGCCGTCTGGTACGCCGGCGGCTACCGGTCGACCACCTCGGCACGCATGGCCGGAGTCCACGCCGAATCGGAGAAGACGCTCGCAACCCTCCTCCGCAGCACGACACAGTTCGAGCCCTGGCTGCCCGACCACTTCTAGCGACCACAGGTGTTTCCCTGTGCCACTGTCCTGTCGGCAAACGAACGATTGACGACAGGAGGCAGATGCGTCCAATGAACCGGGCTTTTTCGGGGCCTGACGATGGCTCGGATCCAACTAGATCCGATGGCGGCTGATGACAGGGCTTGCTGAAAGCTGGGGTCGAATGCGACCACGAGAACGGGGAGCGGCATGGCCAACCTGGCCTACAAGAGGGTGTCGACCGACAAGCAGTCGACCGACCGTCAGAACCTCGTCCTTACCGAGGCCGGGATCGCGTAGCCGGTGACGTTCGAAGAGGAGGGCGGCACCTCAAGCCGCCTCCACCCGTTTGAGCGCCCGAAGTTCGGCGAGCTGCTCACGTATGCGCGGCCGGGCGACGTCGTGCATATCTCCGAGATGTTCCGCCTCGTACGCGGCACCGGGCACATCCTCGACGTGCTCGAAGTCCTGCACCGCGACCGTCTCGCTCTGCGCATCCACGACGGCGCGTTCTCCGCGATGGACATCACCGCCCGCCACCCGCGCACCGGAGAACTGCTGTCCATGGTGAAGTTCATGGTGCAGACCCTCGCCGCCGCCGGCGAAACTCCAGCGCGACCTACAGGGGGAGCTGACGTACGACGGCCTGCGGGCCGCCGAAGCCAAGGGGAACAAGGGCGGGTACCGCCCGGCCATCCAGGCCGCCAAGACCGACGCTGTGCGCGCCGCGTACCTGGAGGGCCGGTCCATCGCCGGTCTCGTCCGTGACCACGACGTCAGCCGCGGCGCCATCCGCACCGCCGTCGCCGACCTCCTGCCCGAGCACACAGCCGCCGCCCCGGACACCCCGGCTTCGGAGCTTACGGTCGTCCTCTCCGTCCGCGTCGCGGTCGGGGATGTAGTCGCGAGCCGGGGTGCGGTGGACCTTGGCGTGCGCGAGCGCGTGCAGAACGCTGACGTCTTCGCTGGTGGCCTTCAGCTCGATGACATCGGTCAGGTCGAACATCACCGGCCGGTCGGCCTTCAAATGGCCGTGCAGCAGCACCTCCCAGTCGTCGCCGTGGTGGGCGGAGACCTTCTCGATCTGCGCGTACTGGGCCTCGAACCCGCCCAGCTTGTCCACCGCGGACAGCAGCGAGCCCAGCCCGTTTGACTGCACCATCAGCCCCTCGGCCAGCAACAGGAAGGCGAGCGAGACCTTCCCCTCCAGCCGCTCGGCGACCTCGGCCGGGCTGGACTCCTCGTCCAGGCCCTCCAGCGCGTCCAAGGCATCCTTGGTCAGCGCCGCCGCCTTCGACCGGGCCGTCTGCGCGGGACCCTCCTTGTCGACCTGTTGGAGCAGGGTGCGGTAGTTGCCGATCAGCGCTACGACGATCTCTTGCTGCTGGCGGTGGATCTCGGCCAGCTCCTCGCGGGCCTTCTTCGCCTTCGCCGCCATACGCTTGCAGAACATCTTGGCCAGGGTCATCCGGCCCCGGACCCCGGCCAGGATCTCCCCGCTTACCTGGCCCCGCACCGTGGAGGCCATCGCGTCCAGCGTGGAGAACCGGGTTATCTCCAAGTTGGCCTCGACCAACTTCTCCAGCGAGATGTTGACCAGGTCCGCCGGGTTGTTCTTCGACGCCGCCGCCACCCGCATCGTCTCCTCCGCGAGAGCGCGGGCGGCCTGGCCGTCGTAGCGGACTCCGCACCGCTCACGCGCCAGCGACCGGTGCCGTTCCGCCGTGCGACCGGAGACATACACCGGCAGCGTGCTCTCCGGCAGCTCCGCCGCCCGGTGCACGAACTCCACCACCTCGTCCGGCACGTCGTACCGAACACATGCAGCTCACGCGCGGTGATCAGCCGCTTAAACCGCGGATACGCGGTCCGCTCGATCGAGGTCATCCCCACCCCACTCGACGCCCAGCCATACAGGGGTGCCACACACGCCCGCGCGATCATGACTGGTGCGACAAGGCCGGGAAGATCAGAACCGCGGAACCCAGCACACCCACCAGGACACGGTGATAGAGGAGCGACAGGGGATCACGGCTTCAAGATCATCTCGTGGCGGCTTTTGGACTTACCTTGGCTGTATCCGAGGCGGCGGTGCGCGGCGGGCGGCTCAGCAGGACCAGGCTGCGGGGCGCCAGCCGGAGGTCGCCGCAGGGCTTGTGCTCCGCCTCGTCCGGCACGCCCAGCGGCTCGGCGGTGTCGATGACGGTGGTCCACCGGTCGCCGTAGGAGGCGTCGGGCAGAGCGAAGTCGACCGGTTCCCAGTAGCCGTTGAGCAGCAGCAGGAAGGAGTCGTCGACCACGCGCCGGCCCTGCGGGTCGGGTTCGGCGATGGCGTCGCCGTTGAGGAAGACCATGACGGAGTGGCCGTCCGAGCGCCGCCAGTCCTCCTCGCCCATCTCGCGGCCGTCCGGCAGCATCCACATGAGGTCCGGCAGCGGCTGGTCGTCCCGGGTGGCCGTCTCGCCCTGGAAGAAGCGGCGCCGGCGCAGCACGGGGTGGCCGGCGCGCAGCCCGATGACGTGGCGGGTGAAGTCCACCAGGTCGCGCTGCTCGTCGGTCAGCCGCCAGTCGATCCAGGAGACCTCGTTGTCCTGGCAGTAGGCGTTGTTGTTGCCGCCCTGGGTGCGGCCCAGCTCGTCGCCGTGGCAGAGCATCGGAATGCCCTGCGAGAGCAGCAGCGTGGCCAGCAGGTTGCGCTGCTGGCGGGCGCGCAGTTCGAGGACGTCCGGGTCGTCGCAGTCGCCCTCGGCCCCGCAGTTCCAGGACCGGTTGGCGCTCTCGCCGTCCGCGTTCTCCTCGCCGTTGGCCTCGTTGTGCTTGTCGTTGTACGACACCAGGTCGCGCAGCGTGAAACCGTCGTGCGCGGTCACGAAGTTGACGCTGGCGCGCGGGCGGCGGCGGTTGTGGGCGTACAGGTCGGCGGAGCCGGTCAGCCGGGACGCGAAGTCGCCGAGCGTGTACTCCTCCCCGCGCCAGAAGTCGCGTACGGCGTCCCGGTACAGGCCGTTCCACTCCGACCACAGCGGTGGGAAGTTGCCGACCTGGTAGCCGCCCTCGCCCACGTCCCAGGGCTCGGCGATCAGCTTGACGCGGCTGATCACGGGGTCCTGCTGGATCAGGTCGAAGAACGCCGACAGCCGGTCCACCTCGTGGAACTGCCGTGCCAGGGTGGCCGCGAGGTCGAAGCGGAAGCCGTCGACGTGCATCTCGGTGACCCAGTAGCGCAGCGAGTCCATGATGAGCTGGAGCACGTAGGGGTTGCGCATCAGCAGGCTGTTGCCGGTGCCGGTGGTGTCGTAGTAGTGCGACCAGTCGCCGTCCACGAGGCGGTAGTACGACGAGTTGTCGATGCCCCGGAAGGACAGCGTGGGGCCCTGCTCGTTGCCCTCCGCGGTGTGGTTGTAGACCACGTCGAGGATGACTTCGAGGCCGGCCGCGTGCAGCGCCTTCACCATCGACTTGAACTCGGCGACCTGCTGGCCGCGCGTGCCGTGGGCGGCGTAGCCGTTGTGCGGCGCGAAGAAGCCGATGGTGTTGTAGCCCCAGTAGTTGGACAGGCCCCGGCCCTGGAGCACCCCGTCCTGCACGAACTGGTGGACCGGCATCAGCTCGACGGCCGTCACGCCCAGCGAGGTCAGGTGCTCGATCACCGCGGGGTGTCCCAGGCCGGCGTAGGTGCCGCGCAGATCCGGCGGCACCGCGGGGTGGGTGCGGGTCAGGCCGCGCACGTGCGCCTCATAGACCACCGTGTCGGAGTAGGACAGCCGGGGCGGCCGGTCGTCGCCCCAGTCGAAGGCCGGGTCGGTGACCACGCCGAGCATGGTGTGCCCGGCGCTGTCGGCCGGGTCCGGGCCGTCCGGGGAGCGCTCGTAGAGCGAGGGGTGCTCCACGATCTGGCCGTCCACCGCCCTGGCATAGGGGTCCAGGAGCAGCTTCTTGGGGTTGCAGCGGTGGCCGGCCGACGGGTGCCAGGGGCCGTGCACCCGGTAGCCGTAGCGCTGGCCCGGGGCGACGCCGGGCAGGTAGCCGTGCCACACGAAGCCGTCGGCCTCGGTGAGCTGGACGGCGCGGTGGCCGCCGGACTCGTCCACGAGGACGAGTTCGACGCGTTCGGCGACCTCGCTGAAGAGCGCGAAGTTGGTTCCCTCGCCGTCGTAGGAGGCGCCCAGCGGATAGGGGCGGCCGCTCCAGACGGGCGTTCCCGGCGTGCGGCGCCTGCGCGCCGTCACCGGGCTCCCTCCAGAACGGCGTCGGGGGCGGCGGGAGCGGCCAGCGCGGACACCCGCGGCGCGCGGGGCGGCGTCAGGCCCTCGCGCAGGGTCGGGGCCGGCGGCTTCGGGACCAGCGGGACGCGCACACCGGCGCGGGCCCGCTGCGAGAACCAGATGATCTTGCCCCCGGTCTCGGAGGCGCAGCACCCCCAGCCGTCGCTCGTCGCCGCGATGCGGGCCAGGCAGCTCCGCAGGTCCTGGTCGGGGCGCAGGTCGTGGTTGTTCTCCCCGACGGCGGTGATGAGGTGCTGGCCGGTCCACCACATCTCGATGGACGTGTGCTTGTCCCTCGCGTGCTCGTCGATGGCCTTGAGCAGCAGCTCGGCGCCGCCGCACACAGCGTCGACGAGGTCCTCCAGGTCCCAGAACCGGAGGTGAGCGGCCAGGATGCGCCTGACCCGTCCGACCCGTTCCGGGCTGACTTCCACGTCGAGGTGGTAGTAGCAGGGCACTGCGGTCTTCATCGTCGTTCGCTCCTCACCGGCGAGGTCCACGCTCCGCGGCCCTGGCTGGGCACAGCCCCCGAGTGCGGAGCGTGAGCGTAGTTTGCCTCTGAGTCACATCCCACCCTGCGTGCGCTACGCCATTCGTGCAACCGGAGGCCGGAAGCGGGCGGCGGCCGGGCGGCGGCGAGCGGGCTCGCACACGGATCTGAACTGGTTGAAGCTCCAACAAGACGATGCGTCGTCGAGCGTGCACCATGAGTGAAAGTCTCAAGCGCCGGGAGCGGCACCGGGTGCCTCCGCGTGCGCGCTCACCGCCCCGGTCGTCGGGGAGTCGAGCCCATCGAGCGCTTCCGAAAGGGGAACGGCGCCATGCTGCTACCTGCCAAGGCCGAAGTCGCACGGCATCTGCGGCGCTACCGGGCATGGGAACGCGCGACGCTCGCCTCCCCCGACGACCGCAGGAAGCGGACCGCGTTCGAGGACTCCGGCTACACGCTGTGCGTGCTGATGGGCAAGCGCTGCGCGCGGGAGGCGGCGGACGCGGCGGAGCGCTATCTGCGCACCGGGCGCGTGGCCTCCGCGGGCGGCCGGAGCGGGCGGCCGCAGGACGGCGGCTCCATCGCCCTGCGGGGCCGACGCGCGGTGGAGATCCGGCGCTCCCGCGCCGCCACCTAGGCGCCGCGTCCGCCCAGCGGGCATGGCCCCTCTCCCCCAGCAGGCACGCCCGCTCCCCTCCCTGGCAGAACGAGGGGAGCGCCCGCCGGGACGTCGGAGGAGGTCTCGGAAGGACTCCGAGAAGGACGCGGAGGACTCCGAGAAGGACACGGAATCCCGGCCGGGCGCGAGCCCGGCCTCACACACGGTGGAGGTGACACCATGAGTTCGACCCCGAGGACGACCGCCCCGGTCATCGGCCGCGTTCCGGTGCGGGACGTCCGCCCGGCCGTGGAGTGCGGCAAGCGCCCGGCCAAGGCGGTGACCGGTGAGTCGTTCCAGGTCAGCGCCACCGTGTTCCGTGAGGGGCATGACGCGGTGGCCGCGAACGTCGTGCTCGTGGACCCGGAGGGCCGGCCCGGTCCGTGGACGCCGATGCACGAGCTGGCGCCGGGCACCGACCGCTGGGGCGCGGAGGTCACGCCCGGGGCGCCCGGACGGTGGACGTACCACGTGGAGGCGTGGAGCGACCCGGTCGCCACCTGGCGGCACACCGCCCAGATCAAGATCCCGGCGGGGATCGACGCCGGGCTGGTCCTGGAGGAGGGCGGCGAGCTGTACGAGCGGGCGGCGGCCGGGGTCCCGGAGGGCGCGGGGCGCGACGCCGTGCTGGCCGCGGCCGGGGTGCTGCGCGACGACGCGCTGCCCGTGACGTCGCGGTGGGCGGGGGCGTTGACGCCGGAGGCGGACGCGGCGCTGGCCGCGCATCCGCTGCGGGAGCTGGTCACCGCCTCCGCGCCGCTGCCCCTCCTTGTCGAGCGGGAGCGGGCCCTGTACGGGGCGTGGTATGAGTTCTTCCCCCGCTCCGAGGGCACCGATCAGGTGCCGCACGGCACGTTCGCCACCGC
>NZ_JBEYWK010000026.1:0-87549 GCF_040644415.1 Streptomyces sp. NPDC046985 | reverse complement strand
CGCCTGTCGGACGTCCGCAAGAACGGCACGATCCCCTACCTGCGCCCGGACGGCAAGACCCAGGTCACCATCGAGTACGACGGCGACAAGGCCGTGCGCCTGGACACGGTGGTCGTCTCCTCCCAGCACGCCTCCGACATCGACCTGGAGTCGCTGCTGTCGCCCGACATCCGCGAGTTCGTCGTCGAGCCGGAGCTGCGGGCGCTGCTGGACGACGGCATCAAGCTGGACACCGACGGCTACCGGCTGCTGGTCAACCCCACCGGCCGGTTCGAGATCGGCGGCCCGATGGGCGACGCGGGCCTGACCGGCCGCAAGATCATCATCGACACCTACGGCGGCATGGCCCGCCACGGCGGCGGGGCCTTCTCCGGCAAGGACCCCTCCAAGGTCGACCGCTCGGCCGCCTACGCCATGCGCTGGGTCGCCAAGAACGTCGTGGCCGCCGGCCTGGCCGCGCGCTGCGAGGTCCAGGTCGCCTACGCGATCGGCAAGGCCGAGCCGGTCGGCCTGTTCGTGGAGACCTTCGGCACCCACAAGGTGGAGCCGGAGAAGATCGAGAAGGCGATCGACGAGGTCTTCGACCTCCGCCCGGCCGCCATCATCCGCGACCTCGACCTGCTGCGCCCGATCTACTCCCAGACCGCCGCCTACGGCCACTTCGGCCGCGAGCTGCCCGACTTCACCTGGGAGCGCACCGACCGCGTCGACGCGCTGCGCGAGGCCGTGGGGCTGTAGGACCGCAGGCCCGTCACACGGCGCCAGAGCGCTTCCCGGCCCGGCTCTCCACGGGGGAGCCGGGCCCGCGCGTGCCCAGGGACGGGGGCGGGCGGGCGCCGACTGTCAGTGCGCTTTGGTAAGAATGCAAGCGTGAGCAGCGAGAACGGAGCGGGGGACGGCGGCGCCGACGGGGCGCCGCCGGAACAGCTCGCGCTCATCCGCGACAGCGTGCGCAAGGCGAAGGAGCCCCGGGCCAAGCCCCGGACCTGGCGTGGCGCCGCGCTCGCCGAGCGGTTGCCCGTGGCCCGGGTGCTCGTCGACAAGGGCGTGCTCCACCTCGACCGCTACTTCGACTACGCGGTGCCCGCCGAGCTGGACGCCGACGCCCAGCCGGGCGTGCGGGTGCGCGTGCGGTTCGGCGCCGGGCGGCGCCGGGTGCGCGACGGCCGGCGCGAGGGCGGCGGCCTCATCGACGGCTTCCTGATCGAGCGCCGGGCCGAGTCCGACTACTCCGGACCGCTGGCCGCGCTCGCCCAGGTGGTGTCGCCCGAGCCCGTGCTGAGCGAGGAACTGCTGAGCCTGGCCCGAGCCGTCGCCGACCGGTACGCCGGAAGCCTCGCCGACGTGCTCCAGCTCGCCGTCCCGCCGCGCAGCGCACGGGCCGAGCAGCGGCCCTCGCCCCCCGCGCCCCCGCCGCCCGCCGCCCCGGACCCCGGCTCCTGGGCCCGCTACGGGCACGGGGCCGCCTTCCTCGGCGCGCTCGCCTCCGGCGCCGCGCCCAGGGCCGTCTGGACCGCCCTGCCGGGACCGGAGTGGAGCGGGGAACTGGCCCGCGCCGTCGCCGCGACGCTGGCCTCCGGGCGGGGCGCGCTCGTCGTCGTCCCCGACGGACGCGCCGCCGCCCGGGTCGACGCCGCGCTGACCGCGCTGCTCGGCGAGGGACGGCACGCCCTGCTCACCGCCGACGCGGGCCCCGAGAAGCGCTACCGGCAGTGGCTGGCGGTCAGCCGGGGCGCCGTGCGCGCCGTCGTGGGCACCCGCGCCGCCATGTTCGCCCCGGTGCGCGACCTGGGCCTGGTCGCCCTGTGGGACGACGGCGACGACAGCCTCGCCGAGCAGCACGCGCCCCAGCCGCACGCCCGCGAGGTGCTCCTGCTGCGCGCCGCACAGGACAAGTGCGCCTTCCTGCTGGGCAGTTGGAGCTGCACCGTGGAGGCCGCCCAGCTCGTCGAGAGCGGCTGGGCGCGGCCCCTGACGGCGTCCCGGGAACAGGTGCGAAGGACGGCGCCCTTGGTGCGCACCGTCGGCGACACCGACCTCGCCCGGGACGAGGCGGCCCGCGCCGCGCGGCTGCCCTCGCTCGCCTGGCAGGCGGCCAGGGAGGGGCTGCGGCACGGCCCAGTGCTGGTGCAGGTGCCCCGGCGGGGCTACGTGCCGCGGATGGCCTGCGCGCAGTGCCGGGCGCCCGCCCGCTGCCGGCACTGCGCGGGCCCCCTCCAGGGCCAGGACGGCGGGCTGCCGCGCTGCGACTGGTGCGGGCGGGACGAGTCCGCCTGGCACTGCCCGGAGTGCGGCGCGTTCCGGCTGCGGGCCCAGGTCGTCGGGGCCCGGCGGACCGCCGAGGAGCTGGGCCGGGCCTTCCCCGCCGTTCCGGTGCGCACCTCCGGGCGGGAGCACGTGCTGGACACCGTCCCCGCGGCGCCCGCCCTGGTCGTGAGCACCCCCGGCGCCGAGCCGGTGGCCGAGGGCGGCTACGCGGCGGCGCTGCTGCTGGACGGCTGGGCCATGCTGGGGCGGCCCGACCTGCGGGCGGGCGAGGACGCGCTGCGCCGCTGGATCGGGGCCGCCGCGCTGGTCCGGCCGCAGGAGGCGGGCGGCACGGTGGTCGTGGTCGCCGAGCCGACGCTGCGGCCCGTGCAGGCCCTGGTGCGCTGGGACCCCGCCGGGCACGCCGTGCGCGAGCTGGCCGAGCGGGCCGAACTGGGCTTTCCCCCGGTGTCCCGGATGGCGGCCGTGACCGGCCCGCCGGAGGCGGTCGCGGACTTCCTGCGGGCGGTCGAGGCGCCGCCCGAGGCGCAGGTGCTGGGGCCCGTCCCGCTGCCGGTCGTCCCGCCCGGACGCCCTCGCCGGACCGGCGCGCCCCCGCCCGGGGAGCAGTGGGACCGGGCGCTGATCCGCGTCCCGCCGGGCAGCGGCGCCGCCCTGGCCGCCGCCCTGAAGGCGGCCCAGGCCGCCCGCACGGCCCGCGCGGGCGGCGCACCGGTGTGGATCCGCGTCGACCCGCCGGACATCGGCTGACGGGCGGGCGTCGGCTGACGGCCCGGCATCGACTGACGGTCCGAAATCGGTTGACGGCCTGACGTCGGCCGACGGTCCGACCTCGACTGACGGCCCCCGCGAGGCCGGGCGGAAAGGCGGGAGGACGCCGGCCGGTGGGTGGGGCGTCAGCCGTTGCGCGGGCCCGGGAACACGCGGGGGCGCACGTCGCCGCGCAGCGACGCGCTGCCCGCCGTCGGCTGGGTGGGCATGGAGCGGGCCGCGGGGACCGCGGGCGCCATCGGCGCCGCGGGGTCGGCCTCGACGTCGACGTCGACCGCGCGGCCGGCCGCCGTCTCCGCCGCCCGCTCCGCCTCGGCGGCCGACTGCGCGGCGGCCCGGCGCGCGCCGTAACGGCGGTGCACCGCCTGCTTGGTGACGCCGAGCGCCGAGCCCACGGCGTCCCACGAGAAGCCGAGCGAGCGGTCGAAGTCCACGGCGGCGGTGACCAGGGTCTCGACGCTGTCCCGCAGTTCCTGCGCGAGGCGCACCGTCGGCGCCGGGGCGCGGCCGTAGACGACGAAGCCGGTGGCCGGGCCGGAGCGGCGCGGGCGGTAGACGTTGCCCAACTGGGCGGTGAGCGTGCGCAGTGCGTCCACCTGCCGACGGACCCGCTCGATGTCCCGCACCAGCAGATGCAGGCTCGCCCGGGCCTGGGCGTCGTGGGTTGCGTGGTCGGCCATGAACAAGCCTCTCGAACCGGCGTGCGAAGGGAACGGGCCGCGCGGGCAGCCCCTGGGTGGTCAACTCCGTCTTGACCAACGCGCCTCCGCGCCGCTGGTCACGGGGTGGGGGCGCAAGGGCCTACGCGTACGCCCCCGTCGCGGGGGACGTCGCGCCCTCGCGGTGGGGACGTCGCGCCCTCGCCCTCCGCCGTGCCGTGGCCCAGGCCAGGGCCATAGACTGATGCGCCGCCGCGTTCCCGCCCCTGACCGAGAGGCCCGCATCCGCCCATGAAGCTCGTCTTCGCCGGCACCCCCGAGGTCGCCGTGCCCGCCCTGGACGCCCTGCTCGCCTCCGGACGGCACGAGGTGGCCGCCGTCGTCACCCGCCCCGACGCGCCGGCCGGACGCGGGCGCCGGCTGGTCGCGAGCCCGGTCGCCGAGCGGGCCGAGGAGGCCGGCGTCGAGGTGCTCAAGCCGGGGCGGCCGCGCGACGCGGAGTTCCAGGAGCGGCTGCGTCAGATCGCCCCGGACTGCTGCCCCGTGGTCGCCTACGGCGCCCTGCTGCCCCGGACCGCGCTGGACATCCCCGCGCACGGCTGGGTCAACCTGCACTTCTCGCTGCTGCCGGCCTGGCGCGGGGCGGCGCCCGTGCAGCACAGCCTCATGGCGGGCGACGAGATCACCGGCGCCTCCACCTTCCTGATCGAGGAGGGCCTGGACTCCGGTCCGGTCTACGGCACCCTCACGGAGCCGGTCCGCCCGGCCGACACCAGCGGCGACCTGCTCACCCGCCTCGCCCTCGCGGGGGCCGGGCTGCTCGTCGCGACCATGGACGGCATCGAGGACGGCGCGCTGAAGGCCGTGCCGCAGCCCGCCGAGGGCGTCACCCTCGCGCCGAAGATCACCGTCGAGGACGCCCGGATCGACTGGGCCGCCCCCGCCCTGCGCGTGGACCGCGTGGTGCGCGGCTGCACCCCGGCGCCCGGAGCGTGGACCGCGTTCCGCGGCGAGCGGCTCAAGCTGATCCAGGTCGCCCTCGCGCCCCAGCGCGCTGACCTCGCCCCGGGCGCGCTGGCCGTCGGCAAGAACAGCGTCCACGTCGGCACCGGCTCCCACGCCGTCGAACTCCTATGGGTACAGGCCCAGGGCAAGAAGCCGATGCGAGCGGCGGACTGGGCCCGCGGCGTGCGCATCGCGGAGACCGAGACCCTGGGGGTCTGACCCCCCTCTCCCTGGACCCCCCTGGACGGCCCCGCGCTCCGGCCCATGGCCCGGCGTGGGCGTGCGCACCGCCGGGACGGGACCGGGGGGCGGACCGTCCCCCGACGACGGCCGACCCCGGTCCGCAGGCCGTGCGGCGCCCGGAGCGCCGCGGAGGAGTCTCCAGAGCCTGATCGCCCGGACGGCGGCCGGTTCCCGCCCGTGAACTGGCGCGGAATGCACGCCGCCGGGGGCAGGGCCCCAGGGGCGTCGTGGGGGCGGGACCCGGGGTCCGAGGGGCGGGACCCGGGGTCCGACCGTCTCGACGGTGGCCGTCCTGGGTCCGTAGGCCGTGTGCGCCGTACCCACGGGGAGTCCCTGGAGCCTGACTGTCAGCGCGGTGGCGGGCCACCGCACAAGGCCGGTGCGGCGGGCGGGGCGTCAAGGGGGATACGCCGACCGCCGACCGCCCCGACGGCGGCCGGGTCCGGCCCGTAGGCTGGGAGGCGATCCGTGCACAGCACATCCGTGCGCGGCGCGTCAGCGGCCGGAGCACCGGCGCGCGGCGGCCGCGGACAGCGCACCCAGACATCCGGAGCACCTTTCCCGTGAGCGAGACCCCCCGCAGGCCCCGCAGGCCCGCCAAGCCCTACCGCCGCCCCCAGAAGGACCCGGTCCGCATCCTCGCCTTCGACGCGCTGCGCGCCGTGGACGAGCGGGACGCGTACGCCAACCTCGTCCTGCCGCCGCTGCTGCGCACGGCCCGCGAGAAGGGCGACTTCGACGCACGGGACGCGGCGCTCGCCACCGAGCTGGTGTACGGCACGCTGCGCCGGCAGGGCACCTACGACGCGATCATCGCCGACTGCGTGGACCGGCCGCTGCGCGAGGTCGACCCGCCCGTCCTGGACGTGCTCAGCCTGGGCGCCCACCAGCTCCTCGGCACCCGCATCCCGACCCACGCCGCCGTCTCCGCCACCGTCGAGCTGGCGCGGGCGGTCCTGGGCGACGGGCGGGCCAAGTTCGTCAACGCCGTGCTGCGCAAGGTCGCGCGCGACGACCTCGACGGGTGGCTGGAAAAGGTCGCCCCGCCGTATGACGAGGACCCCGAGGACCACCTCGCCGTCGTCCACTCGCACCCGCGCTGGGTCGTGTCCGCCCTGTGGGACTCCCTGGGCGGGCCGCGCGCCGGCATCGAGGAGCTGCTCGCCGCCGACAACGAGCGGCCCGAGGTGACCCTGGTGGCCCGCCCCGGCCGGACCGACCCCGAGGAGCTGCTGCGCGAGGAGGCCGCCGTGCCGGGCCGCTGGTCGCCGTACGCCGTCCGGCTCACCGAGGGCGGCGAGCCGGGCTCCGTGGCGGCCGTGCGCGAGGGCAGGGCCGGCGTGCAGGACGAGGGCAGCCAGCTCGTCGCCCTCGCCCTGGCCGGCGCTCCGCTCGACGGACCCGACGAGAGGTGGCTGGACGCGTGCGCCGGCCCCGGCGGCAAGGCGGCCCTGCTCGCCGCCCTGGCCGCGGAGCGCGGAGCGTTCCTGCTCGCGTCCGAGAAGCAGCAGCACCGGGCCGGACTCGTGGCCAAGGCGCTGGCGGGCAACCCCGGGCCGTACCAGGTTCTCGCCGCCGACGGGACCCGCCCGGCCTGGCGGCCCGGCAGCTTCGACCGCGTCCTCGTCGACGTGCCCTGCACCGGGCTCGGCGCGCTGCGTCGCCGCCCCGAGGCCCGCTGGCGGCGGCGTCCCGAGGATCTGGCGAACTTCGCCCCCCTCCAGCGCGGGCTGCTGCGCACGGCGCTGGAGTCCGTGCGCGTCGGCGGCGTCGTCGGCTACGCCACCTGCTCGCCGCACCTGGCCGAGACCCGCGCGGTCGTCGACGACCTGCTCAAGCAGTCCCCCGGCGCCGAGCTGATCGACGCGCGCCCCCTGCTGCCCGGCGTCCCGGCTCTCGGCGACGGCCCTGACGTGCAGTTGTGGCCGCATCTGCACGGGACCGACGCGATGTACCTGGCGCTCCTGCGCCGCACCGCCTGACCCCGGGCCCCACACCGGGACCACGCCGGGACCAGGCGAGGACCACGCCGGGACCGGCCAGGATCACGCCGGAACCAGGCCAGGATCACACCGGGTCCGCAGGCGCAGTCGTCCGCACGGGGTCCCGCTGCCCGATCCGGCCTGTTTCCGTCGAAAGACCCCCGCCTGAGAACGAGATCCGGCCGGTTCCGGACCGTTCCGGCCGCCGCGGCCGGATCCGATCGGGACCGGTCCCGGATCCGGCCGGGCGCCGAGGCGAACAACCGTGCTCGGACATGGCAGTCTTGGGGCATGGCCGTGCAGATCAACCCCAGCATCCTGTCCGCGGACTTCGCGCGCCTCGCCGAGGAGGCGAAGGCGGTCGAGGGCGCCGACTGGCTCCACGTCGACGTGATGGACAACCACTTCGTCCCCAACCTCACGCTGGGCGCACCGGTCGTGGAGTCCCTGGCCCGTGCGACGGACACGCCGCTGGACTGCCACCTGATGATCGAGGACCCCGACCGGTGGGCCCCGCAGTACGTCGAGGCGGGCGCCTCCTCGGTCACCTTCCACGCGGAGGCCGCACGGGCGCCCGTACGCCTGGCCCGGGAGGTCCGCGCCAAGGGCGCCCGCGCCGCGATGGCCCTCAAGCCCGCCACCCCGGTCGAGCCCTACGAGGATCTGCTCCCCGAACTGGACATGCTCCTGGTCATGACGGTGGAGCCGGGCTTCGGCGGGCAGGCGTTCCTCGACATCACGCTGCCCAAGATCCGCCGCACCCGGGAGCTGATCCGCAAGCACGGCCTCCAGCTCTGGCTCCAGGTGGACGGCGGGGTGTCGGCCACGACGATCGAGCGCTGCGCCGAGGCGGGCGCGGACGTCTTCGTGGCCGGCTCCGCGGTCTTCGGGGCGGACGACCCCGCCGAGGCGGTGCGCCGGCTGCGCGCCCAGGCCGAGACGGCCGCCGCCCAGGCGTCCTGGGCGTGCGACCACTGAGCATCGCGTACGTGAACGGCTCTCATCGAGGCCGTTCGAGAGCGCCGGATCTGCGAGGATGAACGGCGAGTGCAGAGCGTGAACACCAGAGTGTGAACAGCAGTGAGGAGATCGCCGTGTCGGGTATGTCGGCGGGCCGGTCAGCAGTGCGGATGGGGCCCGCTGAGCTGGTGCAGGCGGCGGCCATGGCCCGCCGCTTCTACCTTGAGGGCAAGTCCAAGATCCAGATCGCCGAGGAGTTCGGCGTCAGCCGCTTCAAGGTGGCCCGGGTCCTGGAGACCGCCCTCGAACGGGATCTCGTGCGCATCGAGATCCGTGTCCCCGCCGAGCTGGACGCCGAGCGCTCCGACGCGCTGCGCGCCCGCTACGGCCTGCGGCACGCCGTCGTGGTGGAGTCCCCGGCCGAGGCCGAGGAGACCCCCGACCCGGAGAACCTCGGCGAAGTCGCCGCCGACCTGCTGGGCGAGCTGGTCAACGAGGGCGATGTGCTGGGTCTGGCCTGGGGCCGCTCCACCATCCACATGGCGGCGGCCCTGGACCGGCTGCCCCCGTGCACGGTGGTGCAGCTCACGGGCGTCTACGACGCCGGGACCGCCGAACGCGGCTCGGTCGAGGCCGTCCGCCGGGCCGCCCAGGTCTCCGGCGGCGACGCCCACCCCATCTACGCGCCGATGCTGCTGCCCGACGCGGCCACCGCCGCCGCGCTGCGCCACCAGACGGGCATCGCGCGGGCCTTCGAGTACTTCGACAAGGTCACGGTCGCCTGCGTGTCCATCGGCTCCTGGGAGCCGGGCATCTCCACGGTGCACGACATGCTCAGCGACGAGGAGCGCGCGCACTACGCCTCGCTCGGCGTCGCCGCCGAGATGTCCGCGCACCTCTTCGACGCCCAGGGCCGCCGCATCGGGCGGGACCTGGGGGAGCGGTGCATCACGGTCAAGGCCGACCAGTTGCGCCGGGTCCCCGAGGTCGTCGCCATCGCGGGCGGCCAGCGCAAGGCGCCGGCGATCGACGCGGTGCTGCGCTCCGGTCTCGTCACCAGCCTGGTCACCGACACCTCGGCCGCCGACGCGCTGCTGGCGGCCGGACCCGCCCCCAAGGCCGCGCTGAACCGGACGGACCCTGACGGGACCTGACGGCGGGTCCCGGCGGGGCGGGCGTGGGACCATCGTCGCCATGCTGCTGCGGTCCGTCCCCCGTGCGCTCGCCGGGCTCCTCGTCGCTCTCGCCGTCCTGCTGGCCGGCTGCTCCGCCTCCGGACCGGCCCCCTCCGGCGCCGCGACCTCGGGACCGGCGTCCCCGGGTCCGCACGTCCCAGCCCTCGCGACCCCGTCGTGGGCCCAGGGCCTGGGCGTCGTCCGGGAGTCCGCGCTGCCCGCCGAGGCGCGGCGCACCCTCGGTCTCATCGACCGCGGCGGCCCCTTCCCGTACAGCCAGGACGGGGTCGTGTTCGGAAACTTCGAGCGACGGCTGCCCCAGCGGCCGCGCGGCTACTACCACGAGTACACCGTGCGCACCCCCGGTTCGCGCGACCGCGGCGCCCGGCGCATCGTCACCGGGCAGGGCGGGGAGATCTACTACACCGACGACCACTACGACTCGTTCCGGGCGGTGCTGAAGTGAGCGAAGACCTGGCGGACCGGCTCCTGCTCACGCTGGACCTGGACGGCGTCACGGACAAGGCGGCCCTGATGGACCGGGCCGCGCGGGTGCTGACCCTGCCCGGCTGGTTCGGCCGCAACTGGGACGCGCTGGCCGACTCGCTCGGCGACCCCTCCCTCTGGCCGGCGCCCGGCGCCGAGCGGGGACTGCTGCTCGTCGTACGCGGCTGGCAGGCGTACGCCGAGGCGGCGCCGGGGGAGTGGCGGACCGCCCGCGAGGTGTTCGCCGAAGCGGCCGACCGCACACCGGAACTGGCCGTCGCCCTCGACCTAGGAGGAACTTCCTAGCACCCCTGGGCCGCCCTGGACGTTGTGCCAGGATCTCGCGGCGGCCGCGTCGTGGGACAATGAGGTACGTGCTCTTTCCCCCTGGCGGACCTGCCCGGGGGTCGCCTCTGATCGACTGGGATGTGCAGCACGTGCGTTTCCTCAACGACACCCGGCCCGCCTACGACCTGACCTACGACGACGTGTTCATGGTGCCGAGCCGCAGCGCGGTCGGCTCACGCCAGGGCGTGGACCTCAGCTCGCCGGACGGCACGGGCACCACCATCCCGCTCGTCGTCGCCAACATGACGGCCATCGCCGGACGGCGCATGGCCGAGACGGTGGCCCGCCGCGGCGGCCTGGTGGTCATACCGCAGGACATCCCGATCGACGTGGTCACCGACGTCATCTCCTGGGTCAAGAGCCGCCACCTGGTGCTGGACACCCCGATCATCCTCGCCCCGCACCAGACCGTCGCCGACGCCCTGGCCCTGCTGCCCAAGCGGACGCACAACGCCGGCGTGGTCGTCGACGCCGAGCGGCGCCCCGTCGGCGTCGTCACCGACACGGACCTCACCGGCGTCGACCGCTTCACCCAGCTCGAAGTCGTCATGAGCAAGGACCTGCTGCTGCTCGACGCGGGCATCGACCCGCGCGAGGCGTTCCACACCCTCGACGCGGCCAACCGCCGCTACGCCCCCGCCGTCGACGAGGACGGCAGGCTGGCCGGCATCCTCACCCGCAAGGGCGCCCTGCGCGCCACCCTCTACACCCCGGCCGTCGACGCGCGCGGCAGGCTGCGGGTCGCCGCCGCCGTCGGCATCAACGGCGACGTGGCGGGCAAGGCCGGGCAGCTCCTCGCGGCGGGCGTGGACACCCTGGTCATCGACACCGCGCACGGCCACCAGGAGTCGATGATCAGCGCGGTCAAGCTGGTCCGCGACCTCGACCCCCGGGTGCCGCTCGCCGCCGGCAACATCGTCTCCGCCGAAGGCGTCAGGGACCTGATCGAGGCGGGCGCGGACATCGTCAAGGTCGGCGTCGGCCCCGGCGCCATGTGCACCACCCGGATGATGACCGGCGTCGGCCGGCCGCAGTTCTCCGCCGTGCTGGAGTGCGCCGCCGAGGCCAGGAAGCACGGCAAGCACGTGTGGGCCGACGGCGGGGTCCGCCACCCGCGCGACGTCGCCATGGCGCTCGCGGCCGGCGCGTCCAACGTGATGATCGGCTCCTGGTTCGCCGGGACGTACGAGTCGCCGGGCGACCTCCAGCAGGACGCGAACGGGCGCCTGTACAAGGAGTCCTTCGGCATGGCCTCCGCCCGCGCCGTGCGCAACCGCACCTCGGAGGAGTCGGCCTACGACCGCGCCCGCAAGTCGCTGTTCGAGGAGGGCATCTCCACCTCCCGGATGTTCCTGGACCCGGGCCGGCCGGGCGTGGAGGACTTGATCGACTCGATCATCGCGGGAGTCCGCTCCTCCTGCACCTACGCCGGTGCGAACTCCCTGGAGGAGTTCGCCGAGAAGGCCGTCGTCGGCATCCAGAGCGCGGCCGGCTACGCCGAGGGCAAGCCGCTGCACGCGAGCTGGAGCTGAGCCGGAACCCCTCCCCAGCGGCCCCGGGCCGCCCGGCCCCGTCCCGGCGACGGAAGGCGGCCCCCTGCGGGCGGCCCCCGCGCGGCGGGGGCCGCCTCCACGCGGCCCCCGCCGCCGCAACGACCCTTTGGCCCCGCGCAAGGCTGCTGCATTACGCTTGCGAAGCGCCGCCCCCAGGGTCGGCGCTGTACGTGGCGTGGCAAGGACCCGCTCGCAGGGTCTCCGCAGGCCGGGGCGCCGCCGTCCCCGCCGCTTTCGAAGCCGTAGCGACAAGGAGCCGCGCGTGCTCGACGAAGGCGCACCCCAGCACGACCGCACCGCCCCCGCCCGGATGTCCGCCGGTGCGCGGCTGATGGCCGTGGTGGCGCTGCGCCGACCCGCCCGCGGATGCACCGCACTTTCCGGGTGCCGCTGTCGCCGGTGCTGCCCGCGGTGGGCTTCCTGCTGTGCGTCTGGATGAGGGGCAGCCTGTCCGGCGACACATGGGCGGTGTTCGGAATCTGTACGGCGGTCGGCCTCGTGATCTACTTCGGGTACGGCAGCCGCCGCTCCCGTCTCGCGACGGCCGAGACGGCGGCGCAGACGTGACCCGCCCCGAAGAAGTGACCCGGACCCCGTGCTGAACGATCTCGACGAACGCATCGTGCACGCCCTCGCCGAGGACGCGCGCCGCTCCTACGCGGACATCGGGCAGATCGTCGGCCTGTCCGCGCCCGCCGTGAAACGGCGGGTGGACCGGCTGCGCGCCACCGGCGCCATCACCGGCTTCACCGTCCGCGTCGACCCGGCGGCACTGGGCTGGGAGACCGAGGGCTTCGTCGAGATCCACTGCCGCCCCAACACCTCGCCGGAGACCATCCAGCGCGGCCTGGAGCGCTACCAGGAGGTCGTGGCCGCGTCCACCGTCACCGGGGACGCGGACGCCGTCGCCCAGGTCTTCGCCGCCGACATGCGGCACTTCGAACGCGTCCTGGAACGCATCGCGGGCGAGCCCTTCGTGGAGCGCACCAAGTCCGTGCTCGTCCTCTCCCCGCTGCTGCGCCGCTTCTCGTCCGGCTCGCCGACGTAACGGCCCCAGCGCCGGCGGCCTGGGCGGCCCCTCGCCCTCCTCACCCTGGCACGCAACGAATCGCCGCCATGGCGGCCGCGGACGCAACGATCCGCGCACCGGCGCGCAACGGCTTCCGCTTGTCCGTCCGCGGCGCGCGACCGTACCTTCTAAGCGACCCCCCGACACCACCCCTGACCGGTGAGGATTCCGCATGCGCACCGCCCTGCTCCAGAGCTCCGGCCGGCCTGGCTCCGTCGCCGAGAACCTCAAGGTCCTCGACGACGCCGCCGCGCGCGCCGCCGCCGCGGGCGCCGGGCTGCTGGTCGCGCCGGAGATGTTCCTGACCGGCTACGCGATCGGCGACGACGTCGCCCGCCTCGCCGAGCCCGCCGACGGCGACTGGGCCGACGCCGTCGCGGAGATCACCGGGCGGCACGGCCTGGCGATCGTCTACGGCTACCCGGAGCGGGACGGCGCCGCCGTGTACAACTCCGCGCAGCTCGTCTCCGCCGAGGGCGTGCGCCTGGCCGGCTACCGCAAGACGCACCTCTTCGGCGGCTTCGAGCAGGGCCAGTTCACCCCGGGCGAGCGGCAGGTCGTGCAGGCCGAGCTGAACGGGCTCACCGTCGGCATCCTGATCTGCTACGACGTGGAGTTCCCGGAGAACGTCCGCGGCCACGCCCTCGCGGGCACCGACCTGCTCGTCGTGCCCACGGCGCTGATGCACCCCTTCCAGTTCGTCGCCGAGTCCGTCGTCCCGGTACGGGCCTTCGAGAGCCAGATGTACGTCGCCTACGCCAACCGGACCGGCCGGGAGGGCGAGTTCGACTTCGCCGGGTGCTCCGTCCTCGCCGCGCCCGACGGGGTCGCCCGCGCGCGGGCCGGGCGGGACGAGGAGCTGATCGTCGCCGACGCCGACCCGGCCTTCCTCGCCGCCTCCCGCGAGGCCAACCCCTACCTGCGCGACCGCCGCCCGGCCCTCTACGGGTCCCTGGTCTGACCGCCGCGCCCGGCCCCGCCCCGCTCCCACCGCCCTCCCCCTCAGCACTTCAGCACTTCGCGCAAGGAGTCCGTACCCCATGACGTCCACGGTGCCCAACGCCGTCGAGCACGCCGACGAGCAGCAGCCGCCGATCACCATGTTCGGCCCGGACTTCCCCTACGCCTACGACGACTTCCTCGCCCACCCGGCGGGCCTCGGCCAGATCCCCGCGACCGAGCACGGCGCCGAGGTCGCGGTCGTCGGCGGCGGCCTCTCCGGCGTCGTCGCCGCCTACGAGCTGATGAAGATGGGCCTCAAGCCGGTCCTCTACGAGGCCGACCAGATCGGCGGCCGGCTGCGCACCGTCGGCTTCGAGGGCTGCGACCCGTCGCTGACCGCCGAGATGGGCGCGATGCGCTTCCCGCCGTCCTCCACGGCGCTCCAGCACTACATCGACCTCGCGGGCCTGACGACCCAGCCGTTCCCCAACCCGCTGGCCGAGACGACCCCCTCGACGGTCGTCGACCTCAAGGGCGAGTCGCACTACGCCGAGACCGTCGACGACCTGCCGCAGGTCTACCGGGACGTCGCCGACGCGTGGAACAGGTGCCTGGAAGAGGGCGCCGACTTCTCCGACATGAACCGCGCCCTGCGCGAGCGGGACGTCCCGCGCATCCGCGAGATCTGGGCGAAGCTGGTCCAGAGGCTCGACAACCAGACCTTCTACGGCTTCCTCTGCGACTCCGAGGCGTTCAAGTCCTTCCGGCACCGCGAGATCTTCGGCCAGGTCGGCTTCGGCACCGGCGGCTGGGACACCGACTTCCCGAACTCCATCCTGGAGATCCTGCGCGTCGTCTACACCGAGGCCGACGACCACCACCGCGGCATCGTCGGCGGCTCCCAGCAACTTCCGCTGCGGCTGTGGGAGCGGGAGCCGGAGAAGATCGTCCACTGGCCGTACGGCACCTCGCTGAAGTCCCTGCACACGGACGGCGAGCCGCGCCCGGCCGTGACCCGGCTGCACCGCACCGCGGGCAACCGGATCACCGTGACCGACGCGGACGGCGACATCCGCACCTACCGGGCGGCGATCTTCACCGCCCAGTCCTGGATGCTGCTGTCCAAGATCGCCTGCGACGACGCGCTCTTCCCGATCGACCACTGGACCGCCATCGAGCGCACCCACTACATGGAGTCCAGCAAGCTGTTCGTGCCGGTGGACCGGCCGTTCTGGCGGGACGAGGCGGTCGACGACCAGGGCAACCCGACCGGTCGCGACGTGATGTCGATGACCCTGACGGACCGGATGACCCGAGGGACGTACCTCCTGGACGACGGCCCGGACAAGCCCGCCGTGATCTGCCTGTCCTACACCTGGTGCGACGACAGCCTGAAGTGGCTGCCGCTGTCCGCGAACGAGCGGATGGAGGTCATGCTCAAGTCGCTGTCGGAGATCTACCCCGGCGTGGACATCAGGCGGCACGTCATCGGCAGCCCGGTGACCGTGTCCTGGGAGAACGAGCCCTACTTCATGGGCGCGTTCAAGGCCAACCTGCCCGGCCACTACCGCTACCAGCGGCGCCTGTTCACGCACTTCATGCAGGACCGGCTGCCCGAGGACAAGCGGGGCGTCTTCCTCGCCGGCGACGACGTCTCCTGGACGGCCGGCTGGGCCGAGGGCGCCGTCCAGACCGCGCTCAACGCGGTCTGGGGCGTCATGCACCACTTCGGCGGCGCGACCGACGCGGCCAACCCCGGCCCCGGCGACGTGTACGACGAGATCGCGCCCGTAGAACTCCCCGAGGACTGAGCGGGCGCCGGGCGGCCGGGCCTCACACCCCGGCCGCGCGCGCCCTCTCGTACACCTCGGCGGCGACGTCCCGCAGCTCCAGGACGTCCCGCGCGGTGCTCTGGAGGTCGACGAGGATCTCCTCCATGCCGATCCCGGCGTACGCGAGCAGATCCTCGGCGATCTGGTCGGCGCCGCCCTGAAAGGCCCGCCGGTCCGCGCCCGCGTAAGGCTGGCGCGAATAGCGGGCGTTGGCCCGCAGCACGGTCCGGATCGGCTGCTGCCGGCCGCGCTCGGCGGCCAAGTCCTGCAACGCGTGCCAGTCGGCGGCGACCTCCCGGACGCTCGTGGCCACCGGCAGCCAGCCGTCGGCGTGCTCGACCAGCCGTTCACGCGCCTTGCGAGCGCCGGCGGCCAGCAGGAGGGGAATGGGCCGGGCCGGCTTGGGGCCGACCACGGCCGAGTCGATCGAGACGATCCGCCCGGTATGCCGCACCGGGTCCGGCCCCCACACCGCCCGGCAGACGTCGATCACCTCGTCCAGCACCCGGCCGCGCTCCTTGATCGGCCGGATGCCCGAGGCCGCGTACTCGTCCAGGGACCAGCCGGTGCCGAACCCCGCGACCACCCGGCCGCCGCTGGCCGCGTCCAGCGAGGCGAGGGCCTTGGCGAGCTGGAACGGCGCATGCAGCGGGGCCACCAGCACACTGCTGCCCAGCTCCACCCGCGTGGTGGCCGCGGCGGCCAGGGTGAGCGTGACCAGCGGGTCGGCCACGTGCCGGTAGGAGTCGGGCCAGGGCATGCCCTCGATGCCGTACAGCCCCTGGGCGGCGGGCTCCGGGACCAGGGCCCGCTCGTACACCCACACGCTGTCGTAGCCGATGTCCTCGGCGGTGCGGGCCACCGAGGGCACGTCCCGGCCGAGGTCGTACTGCCGGTTCTGCGGAAGGCCGAGTCCCAGACGGATCGCCATGGCGTGCGCTCCTTCGTGATCGCGGGTGTCCACCGATGAACGGAGCGTGACCGGGGAGAGTTCCCGGCCGCCGGGTGCGCTTCGGCGGGCCGCGCACCGACTCGACCGGCGGACTGGGACTGGGGACTCGCACGGGGGATTCGACCGACGGACTCGGACAGGGATGTCGGCGGGCCGACTCGGACCGCGGGCTGGGACGGTTCGCGGGCCGGGGCGGCTCAGTCCGGCAGCGGGGTGAGCATCAGGCGCCCGGCGAAGCCGACCGCCGCGTCCAGCCGCTGCGCGAACTCCTCGGCCACGTCCGGGACCCGGCGCAGCGCCCACAAGGCCCGCGCGGACGACCAGGCGGCGTCCCTGGCCCGCTCCAGGCTCCACGCCCCGAGCAGATGGGTGAGCGGGTCGGCGACCTGGAGCAGGTCCGGGCCCGGCATCAGATCCTCGCGCACCCGCTCCTCCAGTGCCGCGAGCAGGTCTCCCACACGGTCGAAGTCGCCCTCCAGGTCGGCCGGTTCGCACTCCAGCTCGGTGCAGGCGTCGACCACCGCGAGCGCCAGGTCGTGACCGATGTGCGCGTTGACGCCCGCCAGCGCGAACTGAAGCGGCCGGACGCCGGGATGCCGGCGCAGTTGCAGCAGCGGACGCCAGCAGGCGGGCGCGCGCCGCCCCCGCGCCGCCGCGTCCACGGCGGACAGGTAGCGCTCGGCGAACCGCGCGTCGAGCGCCGCCGCGGCCCGGGGGTTCGCGAACCGCCCCGCCGCCAGCCGCTGGTCGACCGCTTCCGTGACGGCGAGATAGACCCGGTTGAAGACCGCGATCCCGTCCCGCTCCGGCAGCGTCTTCGCCAGCGCGCGCATCCGGGCGAGGACGGCGTCCACGCTGTCCGCGCCGTCTGCGCCAGCCACGCTGACCGTGCCGTCCACGTTGTCCGGGCCGCCCGAGTCGTCACCGTCGTACTTGCCGACGGGGCCGACGGGACCGGCCAGGCCGAGGGTGAGGTGTACCGATTGCCCCATGGAGGCAGCGTCCCAGCCTCAGCCCGGCCCGGGGGCTGACGGCCCCGGTGCTTCCCCAGAACGGGGGAACGCGCCCCCGGAAGCCCGGAAGCCCGGAAGCCCGGAAGCCCGGAAGCCCGGAAGCCCGGAAGCCCGGAAGCCCGGAAGCCCGGAAGCCCGGAAGCCCGCGGGAGCGGGCGCGGCGGTCGGCAGCCGGGCGCCGCGGCTACGGCTTGGTGCGCCAGGGACCGGCCTGCGCCGACGCGCTTAGGCACACTGTCCGAAACCCATTGTCGGGCGCGCCGAGGGCTGACCAGCGCCTTCCCCGCGCCGAGGACGCTGAGCGCCCGCTTAGGATGGGGAGGTCCGCCCCCTTTCGCCCGCACGCCCAGGAGCCCTCCGTGACCGCCGAAGCCCCCGTCGCCCCCGCCCCCTCGCACAGCCGGCTGATCCCCGTCACGGTGCACTTCGACGACCTGGACGCGCTCGGGCTGCTGCACAACGCCCGCTATCCGGTGCTGGTGGAGCGCGCCTGGACCGAGCTGTGGCAGGAGCACGGCTTCCGCTTCGAGGGCGACTGGGCCGCCGCCGGGGACGTCTGCAACGCGGTCAGGGAACTGCGGATCGCCTACCAGGCGCCGGTGAACCGGCCGGGCGCGTACGCCGTCCACCTGTGGCTGGAAAGGCTCGGCACCACAGGGCTGACGTACGGCTTCCGGTTCTGCTCGGCCGACGGCGCGACGACGTACGCGCACGGCGCCCGGGTGCTGGTCCGGCTGGATTCCGAGACCCTGCGGCCCGCGCCCTGGAGCGAGGAGTTCAGGGCCGTGGGCCGGGAACTGCTGCGCGCGGCGGACTGACCGCCCGCGAGCGGTCCCGGTCGCCCGCCCGCAGCACGCCCGCGAAGGCGACCAGACCGCACGCGAGCACGGTCACCAGGCCGAACGACACCACCAGGCTGGTCGCCTGGGCGAGACCGCCGATCGCGCTGGGCGCGACCAGCCCCGAGGCGTAGGTGATGGTCGCGACACCGGCGATGGCCTGGCTCGGGTTCGGCCCGCTGCGCCCGGCCGCCCCGAAGCACAGCGGCACGACGACGGCGACGCCGAGGCCGATCAGCGCGAAGCCGGTCATCGCCGCCGCCGGGCGCCCGGCCGAGACGACGAGCAGCCCGCCGACCACTGCCAGGACGCCGCCCGCCCGCACCGTGCGCACCGAGCCGAACCGGTCCACCGCCCGGTCGCCCGCGATCCTGGCCACGGCCATGGTCAGGGTGAAACCGGTGGTGCAGGCCGCGGCGAGCCCGGCGGACGCCTCCAGCCGGTGGCGCAGGTAGACCGCCGACCAGTCCAGGCTGGCCCCTTCCGTGAACACCGCGCAGAAGCCCACGGCGCCGATCAGCAGCGCCGGCCTCGGCGGCAGCGCGAACCGCGGCGGCGGCGCCTCGTCCTCGCCCGGCGCGAGGTCGAGCACCCAGGCGCAGGCGACCAGGCCCAGCACGGTCAGCACGCCGGCCGCCACGGCGTGGTGCAGGCGCGCGTCCGCTCCCAGGTCGGCGGCGAGCGTCCCGGCCGCCGAGCCGACCACGGCGCCTGCGCTCCACAGGCCGTGCAGGCCGGACATGATCGAACGGCCGAGCCGGTTCTCGACCTCCACGCCGAGCGCGTTCATCGCGACGTCCGCCATGCCCGACGAGGCGCCGTAGACGAACAGGGCCACGCAGAGGGCGGGCAGATTCGGGGCGAGCGAGGGCAGCGCCAGGGACGCGGTCCACAGCGCGAGCAGCCCCCGCAGGGCCGTGCGGCCGCCGAAGCGGTGCGTGACGCGGCCCGCGAGCGGCATCGCCACGGACGCGCCGAGCGCGGGGAAGGCCAGGGCGAGGCCGAGCTGCCCCGCGCCGATCGAGGCGTGCTCCTGGATCCACGGCACCCGGGTCGCGAACGAGCCGGTGACCGCGCCGTGCACGGCGAAGACGGCCGCCACGGCGTACCGGGCGCGCCGCACCGCGCGCTGATCGTGGGCCCTCGCGGTCATGTGTCCGGCCTCTCCTGCGTCCCGGGGCGCCGACGGGCTGGGGCGCCCCGGCGCGGCCGCGCCCTGTCGTCGCACTCCGAACGCGGGGAGGCGGGAGTCCGACGACAGGGCGCAGGGGCGTCCGCACGCCCCGCCGTAAATTATCAGGGTCCCTTCCTGATAGGCAGGGGGGAGACGGGCCCCACCGTGCTCCGCCGATCTGGGAGGATCCCCGGCATGCCCGCATCCCCGAGCACCGCGAGGGCCATCAACGACCGGTCCGCGCTGCGGCTGTTGCAGCAGGAGGGGCCGCTGACGGCCGGGCAACTGAAGCAGCTCACCGGCCTGTCCCGGCCCACCGTCGCCGACCTGGTCGAACGGCTCACCGTCTCCGGCCTCATCACCGTGGTGGGGGAGTCGGGGGAGCAGCGGCGAGGACCGAACGCGCGGCTGTACGGCATCGTCGCCGACCGCGCCCACCTGGCCGCCCTGGACGTGCGCACCGACGGCGTCTCCGTGACCGTGTCCGACCTGCTCGGCCGGGAACTGGCCGCCGCCTCGGCGCCGATCCGCGGCGAGACGGGGACCGGCCCGGCGGTGGAGCAGGCGGTCGCGCTGGTGGAGCGGGTCGCGCGAACGGCCGGCGCGGCCCACGGCGGGCACGGCCGGGCCGGGAACCGGCTGCACACCGTCGGCGTCGGCGCGCCGGGGCTCGTCGACCCGGTCACGGGCGAGCTGCGCGACTCCACCGGCCTGCCCGCCTGGCACCGGCGACTGGCGGCGGCGCTCCAGGAGCGGCTGCCCCGGGCCCGGGTCATCGTCGAGAACGAGACCAACCTGGCGGCCCTGGCCGAGCAGCGGGACGGCGCCGCCCGCGACCGGGACACATTCGTCCTGCTCTGGCTCGGCCACGGCACCGGCGCGGCGGTGGTCCTGGAGGGCACGCTGCGCCGCGGCGCCTCCGGCGGCACCGGAGAGATCGGCTTCCTGCCGGTGCCCGGCACCGCGTGCCTCCCCTCCGCGACGGACTGCGCGGGCGGCTTCCACTCGCTGGCCGCGTCCGCGGCGGTGGCGGAGCTGGCGCGGGCGCACGGGCTGGCGCGGGGCGGCGGGCCCGGACTCGGACCAGCGGCGGCGGAACCGGTGCGCCAGGCCGCGGCGGCGCCTGATTCCGCCGGGGCCGCCGCCTTCCTAGACGCCCTCGCCGACCGCGTCGCCCTCGGCGCCGCCTCCGCGGTGGCCGTCCTGGACCCCGGATGCGTGGTCCTCGGCGGAGAGATCGGGCAGGCCGGCGGCGACGCCCTCGCCGCGCGGGTGGCGCGGCGGGTGGCCCGGATGTCGCCCCTGCCCACCGAGGTCCGCGCCAGCGCGCTCGGCGGCGCGGCGGTGCTGCGCGGCGCACTGCTCACCGCCCGCGACCGGGCGCAGGACGAACTGTTCGCCCCGGCCGCGCATCTGCCCTGGCAGCCGCGGGGCTGACCTGGCCGCCTGCGGCGCGCTGCGGCGGGCTCTCGTCCGGCCCGGCTCTGGCGGCGGGAGGGTGACCGCTGGCGGGGCCAGCCGCCGGTCCTCGTTCGACTCGGACCCGGTAGCGGTGAGGCTGACCTCTGGCAGGGGCGTCGTCGTCCGGCTCAGTCCCGGTGGCGGCGAGGGCGACCCGCTGGTGGGGGCGGGAGTCGTCGTCCGGCTCAGTCCCGGCAGCAGTGAGGCTGACCGCTGGTGAGGCGGGCGCATCCCGGTCGGTTCCGGCGGTCGCGGGGATGCCCTGGAGGGCCCCCAGTGCGCGGCCGATTCTCCGCCCGGCTCGACCCCGGTAGCGGCGAGGGCGCCCCGCTGGCAGAGGCGGCCGCTTCCGGTCGGCTCCGGTCCCCGGGCCGTCCCGGAGGATCACCCCCGGTGCGCCGCCGATCCCGCTCCCGGCTCGGTTCCGGCGACGGGCGGCTGACCGCCGGTTCCGAACCGTGCCGTCAGGTACTCCTCGAACGTCCGCTTCCCCACCGCCCGCGACGGCGCCAGGTGGCCGCCTTCTCGGAAGGCGCGGTAGGTCCTCCCGCCCAGAGGCACGCCCAGGACCGGGCGGCGCCGGGGCGTGGCCCGGAGGTAGGCGCGCGCCAGGGACTCGACGGCGCGGACCTCGGGGCCGCCCACATCGGGGACCCGGCCCGCCGGTCCGCCCGCCGCCAACTCGGCCAGTGCGGCGGCGACTTCGCCTACGTCGACCGGCTGGTCGCACACCCCGGCCGGGAGCAGCACGACCGGCGCCCTGGCCAGCGGCTGGAACAGGCTCACCAGGAGATCGTGGAACTGGGTCGCCCGCAGCACGGTCCAGCCCAGGCCGGAGTCCTCGATCAGCCGCTCCACGGCGTACTTGGTCCGGTAGTAGCCGAGAGGCACCCGGTCGACGCCCACGATGGAGACGTACAGCAGGTGCGCCACCCCGGCCGCGCGGGCCGCCGCGATCAGGTGGGCGGCCGCCTCCTCGTCCCCGCCCCTGGGCGAACTCGCGCAGTGCACGATCGTGTCCGCGCCCGCGACCGCCGCGTCCAGGGCCGGGCCGCCGGTGCGCAGATCGACGGCGTACGGCGGGGTACGGCGGCTGAGCACCCGTACCTCGTGGCCGTCCGCGCGCAGCCGCTCCACGACGGGCCGGCCAAGGGTTCCGGTGCCGCCGGTCACCAGGATCGTGCTCATGCCGCTCAGTCCCTCCGGACGCCGGCGCCCCCGGTGGACGCCTCTCGCCAGCCAGGACCGGGCAGACCCGAGCCCCGGCGCGCCGGTCCGCCGCGCTCGCGCCGGCCGGCGCCGTACGACGTCACGCTAGTGCCGTGACCGGAAAACTTCACCGGCACCCGGCACCCGGCACCCGGCACCCGGCGCCCGGCACGCGACGCCCGGCGCGCGACGCCCGGCACGGCGCCTGACCGCGTCGTCGCACAGCCCGAGTGCATCCCGCACGCGGGCAGTCGCATCCGTACGCGGGCAGTCGCACCCCGCACGCGGGCAGTGCTCCGCCGTGCGACGCACCGCTCCGCACCGGACGCCGCGAGATTCCCGGCGCGCCTTCGGCGCACCTTTCCGGCCACAGCGTCAGCCGCCGGTACGCGGCCCCGCGCACCCGCGCGTTCCACGAAGTGCCCGGCCGTCCGGCGCTCCCCGGCCCGCCAGAGGTGAACCGGCCCTTCCGGCTGGCCTGTTGACGCTTTGGTCTAGTCCATTTAGGGTCTGACTCCTGCACAGACCGGTCCGGCGGCGGTGACGACGGCCCTTGCCCGCCGCCGGGCCTCACGACCGCGCGCCCGCGCACCACCGCGCCACCGCGCGGGCGCGCGAGGCGCCACCGCCGGGTCACCCCCTGTGAGCCACCCCACACTCGGCGCCCCCCCTGGACGCCGGACGGGCGTGGCACACTGGCCCTGTACCAACAGCAGCGCACTCCGGGGTCGGTGAAAGTCCGAACCGGCGGTTACAGTCCGCGACCCGGTCGCTTCCAGCGGCCGGTTGACCAGGTGAAATTCCTGGACCGACGGTTAAAGTCCGGATGGGAGGCAGTGCGCGGCGGGCGAGCACGCACAAGTGCGCGCGCCGTCGACAGGGTCCGCCGCACGGCGGTCCCCTTCACGGCGACGTCACCCAAGTGCTCTCGCTCGCGTTCTCTGTCCTCAGCGACAGCCCCGGAGTCCGTGCCCGAAGAGGCAGGAGGACCCGGGAAGTGTTCACCGGAATCGTCGAAGAGCTGGGCGAGGTCACCGCCGTCGAGGACCTCGGCGACGCGGCCCGCTTCCGCCTCCGCGGCCCCGTAGTGACCGAGGGCGCGCGGCACGGCGACTCCATCGCCGTGAACGGCGTCTGTCTCACCGTGGTGGAGCACACCGGCGACGAGTTCACCGCCGACGTCATGGCGGAGACCCTGAAGCGCTCCAGCCTCGGCGCCCTCGCCGTCGGCTCCCGCGTCAACCTCGAACGCCCCACCGCCGTGGGCGCACGCCTCGGCGGCCACATCGTGCAGGGGCACGTCGACGGCGCCGGCACGGTCCTGGAGCGCACGCCGTCCGAGCACTGGGAGATCGTGAAGATCTCGCTGCCCGGGGAACTGGCCCGCTACGTCGTGGAGAAGGGCTCCATCACCGTCGACGGCATCAGCCTCACCGTGGTCGAGGCGGGCCCGGACTTCCTCACCGTCAGCCTCATCCCCACCACCCTCGCGTTAACCACCCTCGGCCACAAGCAGCCCGGCGACCCGGTCAACCTGGAGGTCGACGTCGTCGCCAAGTACGTCGAGCGGCTGCTCGGCGACCGCGTGCGGCCGGTCGGCGGCGACACGGGGGAGGCCGGCCGGTGAACTGGCTCAACTCCGAGGCGTTCACCGCGTTCGACCAGCACATCAAGTGGTCGGACATGATCGGCAACGTCATCGGCCTGCTCGGCCTGGCGTTCGGCTGGCGCCGCTCGCTGTGGAGCTGGCCCACCCAGTTTCTCTCCGGCCTGATCCTCTTCGCCGCGTTCGCCACCGCCCACCTCTCCGGCAGCGCGGGCAAGCAGATCGTCGTTATGGTCGTCGCCGTCTACGGCTGGCAGCAGTGGCGCCGGTCCCGGGGGCAGGCGGCGGACGGCGACATCGCCGTCCGGTTCGCCACCTGGCGCGAGCGGGCCGTGCTGCTCGGCGGCGCCGCCCTCGGCACGGTCGCGGTCGCCGCCCTCTTCCACGCCTACCCGTCGCTGTCGTGGGACCCCTGGCCCGACGCCTACATCTTCGTCGGCACCGTCGTCGCCATGTACGCCCAGGCGCGCGGCATGGTCGAGTTCTGGTTCGCCTGGCTGCTCGTCGACGCCGTCGGCGTGCCGCTCAACTTCGCCAACGGCTTCGCCTTCTCCGGCTTCGTCTACGTCATCTACGGCGCGCTCGTCCTGTGGGGCCTGCGCGACTGGTGGCTGCGCTCCCGCCGGACCGCGCGGCCCGTCCCGGAAGGAGCGCCCGCATGACCGCGGCATCCGTTCTGCGCAGCACCGCCGACTCCGCCCACGCCTCCGTCGCCTCCCGAGCCGGCGCCGCCGCCGGTCCCGGCGGCGCGTCCGGCGCGGCCGTCCTCGACGCCATCGTGCTCGACCCGGTCGAGCGGGCCGTCGCCGACATCGCGGCCGGCCGCCCGGTCGTCGTCGTCGACGACGAGAACCGCGAGAACGAGGGCGACCTCGTCATCGCCGCCGAGAAGGCGACCCCCGAGATCGTCGCCTTCATGATGAGCGAGTGCCGCGGCCTGATCTGCGCCCCCATGGAGGGCGGCGAGCTGGACCGGCTCCGCCTGCCCCAAATGGTGGCGGAGAACACCGAGTCGATGAAGACCGCGTTCACGGTCTCCGTCGACGCCTCGGCCGACCACGGCGTCACCACCGGCATCTCCGCCGCCGACCGCGCCACCACGCTCCGGCTGCTGGCGAGCGGCGCCGCCGAGCCCGGCGACCTCGTCCGTCCCGGCCACGTCTTCCCGCTGCGCGCCCGGCCCGGCGGGGTGCTGGTCCGCGACGGCCACACCGAGGCCGCCGTCGACCTCGCCCGGCTCGCCGGACTGCGCCCGGCCGGCGCCATCGTCGAGATCGCCGGCGAGGACGGCCGGATGCTGCGCCTGCCCGAGCTGGTCGTCTTCGCCCGCAAGCACGGCCTGACCATCATCTCCATCGAGGACCTGATCGCCTACCGGCGCGGCAGCGAGCCCACCGTCCGCCGCGAGGCCGAGGTCCGCCTGCCCACCGCGCACGGCGCCTTCACCGCCCACGGCTACCGCTCCACCGCCGACGGCGTCGAGCACGTCGCCCTGGTGCACGGCGAGATCGGAGACGGCCGGGACGTCCTGGTCCGCGTCCACTCCGAGTGCCTGACCGGCGACGTCTTCGGCTCGCAGCGCTGCGACTGCGGCCCCCAGTTGGACGCCTCCCTGGAGCGCATCCAGCGGGAGGGCCGGGGCGTCGTCGTCTACCTGCGCGGCCATGAGGGGCGCGGCATCGGCCTGATGTCCAAGCTGCGCGCCTACGAGCTCCAGGAGCGCGGGCGCGACACGCTCGACGCCAACCTCGAACTGGGCCTGCCCGCCGACGCCCGCGACTACGGCGCCGGCGCGCAGATCCTGCGGGACCTCGGGGTGCGCAGTGTCCGCCTGATGACCAACAACCCCGACAAGAGCGCCGCCCTGACGCGCCACGGCGTCGAGGTCGTCGAGCGGGAGTCGATGCCCGTGCAGGCGGGCGAGCACAACCTCCGGTATCTGCGCACCAAGCGGGACCGGATGGGCCACGACCTGCCCTGGCTGGACACGCCCGCCGTGTCCGCCTGCGGCAACCAGTGAGCCGAAAAGCCAGAGCGCTGAAGAGCCAGCGAAGCCAGAGAACCCAGAGAACCCAGAGAACGAGGAGACGAGGAGACACGTGAGCGGCAAGGGTGCACCGGAGCTGTCCGTCCGGAACGTCGGGGACCTCAGAGTCGCCGTCATCGCGGCGCAGTGGCACGAGAAGGTGATGGACGGACTGGTGGACGGCGCCCTGCGCGCCCTGCACGAGCTGGGGATCGACGAGCCGACCCTGCTCAGGGTCCCGGGCAGCTTCGAGCTGCCGGTGGTCGCCAAGACGCTGGCGGGGCGCGGCTACGACGCGATCGTCGCGCTCGGCGTCGTGATCCGCGGCGGCACCCCGCACTTCGAGTACGTCTGCCAGGGCGTCGCGCAGGGCCTGACGCAGGTGTCCGTGGAGACCGGTGTGCCCGTCGGCTTCGGCGTGCTCACCTGCGACACCGAGGAGCAGGCCCTGGACCGGGCCGGCCTGGAGGGCTCCCGCGAGGACAAGGGCCACGAGGCGGTCACCGCCGCGGTCGCCACCGCCGCCACGCTCCGCTCGGTGTCCGAGCCCTGGCGCTGAGGCGCCGCCCGGAGCGCGTAGGGTGAGCACCACCATGTCCAAGAAGACGTTCGAGCAGCTCTTCACCGAGCTCCAGCACAAGGCCGCCCACGGCGACCCCACCACCTCCCGCACCGCCGAGCTGGTGGGCAAGGGGGTGCACGCCATCGGCAAGAAGGTCGTCGAAGAGGCCGCCGAGGTCTGGATGGCGGCCGAGCACGAGGGCAAAGAGGCCGCCGCCGAGGAGATCTCCCAACTCCTGTACCACGTACAGGTGATGATGGTCGCCCGCGGCATCTCCCTGGACGACGTCTACGCCCACCTCTGACCGCGCCCGCGCCCCTTGCGCGGGCCGCACCCGCGGCGCGTCTTCCCGCCCGAGCACGCCCGAGCACTCCCCACCGACCGAGCAAAGGAAGCCGACCCCATGCTGCGCATCGCCGTCCCCAACAAGGGTTCACTCTCCGGCCCTGCGGCGGACATGCTGCATGAGGCCGGCTACCAGCAGCGCCGGGAGTCCAAGGAACTGCGCATCGTCGACCCGGTGAACGAGGTCGAGTTCTTCTACCTCCGCCCCCGCGACATCGCGATCTACGTCTCCTCCGGCCGCCTCGACATCGGCATCACCGGGCGCGACCTGCTGATCGACTCCGGCGCCAACGCCGAGGAGATCCTGCCGCTGGGCTTCGCCCGCTCCACCTTCCGCTTCGCCGCCAAGCCGGACACCGCGGGCGGCCTCGCGGACCTGAACGGCAGCACGGTCGCCACCTCCTACGAGGGCATCGTCGCCAAGCACCTCGCCGACCACGGCATCGACGCCTCCGTCGTCCACCTCGACGGCGCCGTGGAGACCGCCATCGAGCTGGGCGTCGCCGAGGTCATCGCCGACGTCGTCCAGACCGGCACCTCGCTGCGCAACGCCGGCCTCGAGATCATCGGTGAGCCGATCATGCGGTCCGAGGCGGTCGTGATCCGCCGCACCGGCGCGGACGCCGGGGAACCCAAGGTGCAGCAGTTCCTGCGCCGCCTCCAGGGCGTCCTGGTCGCCCGGACGTACGTGATGATGGACTACGACTGCCGGGTCGAGCAGTTGGAGAATGCCGTCGCGCTGACCCCGGGCCTGGAGTCCCCGACCGTCTCCCCGCTGCACAACGAGGGATGGGTCGCCGTGCGCGCCATGGTCCCGGCCAAGGAGGCGCAGCGGATCATGGACGACCTGTACGCCATCGGCGCCCGCGCCATCCTGACCACGGCGATCCACGCCTGCCGCCTCTGAGCGGCCCGGACCAGACGCCAGGCGCCGAAGAGGGACGGAAGAAGCCCGCTGTCATGACTGCCATGCCCGACACGCCCGCGCTCCCGGTCACCTTCCGGCCCGGCCTCACCCGGGCGGTCCTGCTCACGGCCGGGGCCGCGCTGTTCGCGGTGATCACGGCCGTGGCCGTGCTCCTGGAGCAGTTCACCCCCGGCGAACGGGTGAGCTTCATCGTCATGGCCGCGCTCCTGGGCGGCGTGCTCGTCCTCCTCGCCCGGCCCAAGGTCGTCGCGGACGAGCAGGGCGTCACCGTGGTGAACATCACCAGCCGGCGCCGTCTGGAGTGGCCGGAGATCCTCCAGGTCACGCTGCGCACCGGCGACCCGTGGGTGTTCCTCGACCTCAGCGACGGCACCAGCCTGCCCGCGCTGGGCATCCAGCCCGGCATCGCCAGGCGGCGCGCCCTGGCCGACGCCCGCGCCCTGCGCGCCCTGGTCGAGGCCCGGTCCGTGCGGGACGTCGAGGGATGACCCGGTAGACGCCCGGGGCTGAGCGCAGAGGGGAACACACGCCCCAGTCCCTCAGAGGGACCTCCGCCCTGACACACAGGGCCGTGTCTTGTTTAACCTGTCAGTGGTGGCGTTCTTCGCTGCGCCGCCGCCCCTGGGCCCGACCGGCGCCGGGGGCTCCTGCTACCCGAGGAGTGACTCCCTCCGGCGATGGACGGATCGTCCTGCAGTACCTGCGCCGCCCCCTGCCCACCTAGCGCGGACCCCGCAACCGAGGTCCGCGCGCACGTGCAGGCGGCGGCATCATGACCATGCCCCTGCTGCTCCTCGCAGCGGCCTTCCTGCTGATCCTCGCCAACGGCTTCTTCGTCGCGGCGGAGTTCGGCCTGGTGACGGTCGAGCGCGCGGAAGCCGAGAAGGCGGCCGCCGACGGCGACAGACGGGCCGGCACGGTCGTCGCGTCGCTCGGCGAGCTGTCCTTCCAGCTCTCCGGCACCCAGCTCGGCATCACCATCACCTCCCTGGTCGTCGGCATGCTCGCCGAACCCGCGCTGGCCGAGCTGCTGCACGCGCCCTTCACCGCGATCGGCGTCCCCGGCGGCGCCGTGTCCGGGGTCGCCGTGGTCGTCGGCATGCTGCTCGCCTCCGCGCTCCAGATGGTGGTCGGCGAGCTGGTGCCCAAGAACTGGGCGGTCTCCCGGCCGCTTCAGGTCGCGCGGTTCGTGGCCGGCCCGCAGCACCTGTTCTCCCGCCTGTTCCGCCCGGTGATCGCCGCGCTCAACACGGTCGCCAACCGGCTCGTGCGCGCGCTCGGCGTCGAGCCGGCCGAGGAACTGGCCTCCGCCCGCACCCCCGGCGAACTGGTCTCCCTGGCCCGCCACTCGGCCCAGGCCGGCGCCCTGGAGCAGGGCACCGCCGACCTGTTCGTGCGCACTCTGTCCCTGGGCGATCTGACCGCGCAGCACGTGATGACCCCGCGCGTGAGGGTCAGCGCGCTCCAGTCCTCGGCCACCGCCGAGGACGTGGTCAACCTCACCCGCGCCACCGGCCTGTCCCGCTTCCCCGTCTACCACGAGAAGATCGACGAGGTCGTGGGCATGGTCCACCTGAAGGACGCCCTCGCCGTCCCGGTCTCCGAACGGTTGCGCACCCCCGTCGGCCGGATCGCCCGCCCGGCGCTGCTGGTCCCCGAGACGTTGCCGGTGCAGCCGCTGCTGGCGCAGTTGCGCAGCGAGCAGCCCATCGCCGTCGTCGTCGACGAGTACGGCGGCACCGCGGGGGTCGTCACCCTGGAGGACATCGTCGAGGAACTGGTCGGCGAGGTCCGCGACGAGCACGACGCCAAGGACGTGCCCGAGCTGGCCCCGGCGCCGCCGGAGGACGGCCGGCCCGCCTGGGACGTCGACGGCGGCTGCCGGGTCGACCTGCTCTTGCGCATCGGCCTGGAGGCCCCCGAGGGCCCTTACGAGACCGTCGCCGGACTGGTCGCCGGCCTGCTCGGCCGGATCCCGGCCCCAGGCGACCGGGCGGAGCTGCCCGGCTGGCGGCTGTCTGTGCGCCAGGTCGGCCACTACCGCGCCGAGCGGGTCCGCCTGGTGCGCACCGCACCCGCCGCCGACGCCGTCCCCAGTGCCGTGGAGACCGTCCGATGAGCGTCCTGCAACTGTTCTTCGCCGTGCTGCTCGTGCTCGCCAACGGCTTCTTCGTCGGCGCCGAGTTCGCGCTGGTCTCGGTCCGCCGCAGCCAGATCGAGCCGCTGGGCACCGCCCGCGCCCGCCAGGTGCTGCACGGCCTGGAGCGGCTGCCGCAGATGATGGCCGCCGCCCAGTTCGGCATCACCGTCTGCTCGCTGACCCTCGGCGCCGTCGCCGAGCCGACGGTGGCGCACCTGCTGGAGCCGGTGTTCGCCTGGATGCGCCTGCCCGACGGCATGGTGCATCCGCTGGGCTACGTCATCGCGCTCGCGGCCGTGGTCTTCCTACACCTGGTCATCGGCGAGATGGTGCCGAAGAACCTGGCGATGGCCGCGCCGGAGAAGGCCGCGCTGTGGCTCGGCCCCGGCCTGGTCGCCTTCGCCCGGCTGTGCCGCCCGGTCACCGTGGCCCTCGGCGCCTGCGCCCAAGGCATCCTGCGGCTCTTCCGCGTCGAGCTGAGGGACGAGGTGGAGGCCGCCTTCACCAGCGAGCAGCTCAACCGCCTGGTCGAGGACTCCGGTCAGGCGGGCCTGCTGGACCCGGAGGAGCAGGAGCGGCTGGGGGACGCGCTGGAGCTGGGCTCCCGCTCGGTGCTGGACGTGCTGCTCGGCCGGGAGGCGCTGGTGACCGTCGGCCCGTCCGTCACGCCGGGCCGGATCGTCGAGCTGACCGCCCGGACCGGGTACTCCCGGTTCCCGATCGCGGCGGAGAACGGCGCCTTCATGGGGTACCTGCACGTCAAGGACGTCCTCGACCTGGAGGACTCCGACCGCGCCGTGCCGCAGCGGATCTGGCGGCCGATCACGACGCTCCGGTCCGAACTGCCGCTGGACGACGCGCTGACGGTGATGCGGCGGGCGGCCACCCACCTGGCCCAGGTCGCGGACGCCTCCGGCAAGGTGCTGGGCGTGGTGGCCCTGGAGGACGTCCTGGAGCGGCTGGTGGGCGAGGTCCGCGATCCCGCCCACCGGGTGGCGACCGAGGTCCGGCTGACCGGACCGCAGGGCGCAGCGGAACCGAAGGAGGTCCTGGCCACCTGAGCCGCCGTGCCCCGGCGGGACACCCCGCCCCTTGGGCCGCGGGCCCTGGTGGGACACCCGACCCTTGGGCCGCGGGCCCCGGGGGGACACCCGGCCCCCGGGCTGCGGGCTCCGGTGGGGGACCTGGCCCCCGGGCTGCGGGCTCCGGTGGGACACCCGGCCCCCGCGCCGCGGGCCCCGGTGGGAACCCGGCCCCCGGCCCCCGGCCCGCGGGCCCCGGTGAGACACCCCGCCCCCGGGCCGCAGGCCCTGGTAGGACACCCGCCCCCGGGCCGCAGGCTCCGGTGGGACACCCGCCCCCAGGCCGCGGGCTCCGGTGAGACACCCGCCCCCGGGCCGCGGGCTCCGTCGTCACGGCGCCGACGGATCCTGCGGCCCGCGCCCCGACAGCACCTCGCCGTACGCCTGCATCAGATCGGGCAGCCGCAGGGTCGCCAGGTCGTCCCGGGACAGCGCGCCCGGGTAGCCCGACAGCCGCAGATCGCGGTAGGCGCAGCTCTTCTCGTACAGGGTGCGCAGGAACCGCCCGTTGCCCAGCTCGTCGATCCACCCCTGGTCGACCACGTGCCCGGCGATCGAGCGCAGCTCGTCCAGCGCCTCGCCGTCCCACCGGTCGCCGTTCTCCGCGGCGAGCACCGCGCCGATGTCGGTGAGTTCCGCGGGCCGGTAGGAGGGGAAGTCCACCCGCGTGGTGAACCGGGACGACAGCCCCGGGTTGGCGGCCAGCAGCCGGTCCATCCCCTCGGGATAGCCGGCGAGGATCACCACGAGGTGGTCGCGGTTGTCCTCGGCCCGCTTCAGCAGCACCTGAAGCGCCTCGTCGCCGTACGCGTCGCCCTTGCCGTACCCGGAGTTGGACAGCGCGTAGGCCTCGTCGACGAAGAGGACCCCGCCGATCGCGGAGTCGATCAGCTCGTTGGCCTTCACGGCGGTCTGGCCCAGGTACTCGCCGACCAGGTCGGCCCGCTGCGCCTCCACCAGATGGTCGCCGCCGAGCAGCCCGAGGGCGTAGAAGACGCGGCCGAGGATGCGGGCGACCGTGGTCTTGCCGGTGCCCGAGGGGCCGGAGAAGACGAAGTGACGCTTCGGCGGCTGCACCGGCAGCCCCTGCCCGGCCCGCAGCCGGGCCATGTTGAGCTGCGCCGACAGGGCCTTCACCTGGCGTTTCACCGGCTCCAGACCCACCATGCGCTCGAGTTCGGCAAGCGCCTCCTCCAGTAACGCGGCGTCGGTGGGCCCGCTGGGCAGCGGCTCCGCGGTCGCCGCCGCGCGCTGGCGCGCCGCCGGGTCGGCCGCCGAGGGCAGCAGCCCGGAGACCGACGGATCCGGGTCGCCGAGCCGCAGGTCACGGCCCTCGGCGCCGAAGAACGGGTCCATGGCGTCCGGGCCGTCCGCGCTGTCCTGGCCGACCCCGGTCAGGGCGATCGCCGCGAGGTCGGCTGCCTCGGTCCCGTCGGCCGCGTCCTCCCAGCCCTCGCCCTCGGCGATGGCCGCGAGCCGCGCCGAGGTGTCCATGAAGGCCGGATCCACCCGGTGCACCGCCCGATACAGGGGCAGCGCGGCGGCGCTGCGCCCGGTGCCCTCGTGGGCCCGCGCCAGCCAGTACCTCAGTTCCTTGCGCTGCGGCTGCTCGCTGCGGCAGCGCATCAGCGCCCGGGACAGCAGCGGCTCGGCCTGCCCGTACATCTCCATCCGGACCCGGGCCATGCCGCCGAACAGACCGGCCTCTATGCCGAGCATCGGGTCGTCGACCAGCGGGTCGGTGTGCCGTACGAGCTGTTCCCAGTCCTTGACCAGGTAGGCGCGGCAGGCGTGCAGGAACCGGACCTGGCCGTCGGCGTGCACGGGCGCAAGACCGGCCAGCGCCCGGTCCAGCTCGGGCACGTGCCGTCCGTCGAGCCAGTGCGAGGCGTGCGCGAGCAGCAGATCGCGCGGGCTCTCCAGCACGGGCTGCACCCACCAGCCCAGCCAGTACCAGGAGTTGAGCGCGCGGCGGTGCCGGGCGCGCTGCTCGCCGAAGCGGTCGCGGTGCCGGAACATCCTCAGCAGCGCCGTCGTCGTGTCGACCCGCAGGGCGTGCAGGCCCAGCCAGCCGTCGGCCATGGCGGGGTCCATCCGGACCGCGGCCCGGAACTCCTCCTCCGCCTGCGGATAGGCCCCCATGGTGTAGGCGTCCACGCCGCGCAGCCAGGCGAGGCCCGCCGGGGCTTCGGGGCCTTGTGCGTCGAAGTCCATCACGTCCCCCACAAACCGTGCCCCCGTCAGTCCGCCAACGGGCGTCCGCCCGATGGCCCCCTGTGATCGAACCGCTGTGCCGCGGAGCGCGGTCGCAGGTGCGCTGAGCAGCCGTTCGAAGGTCGCACCGAGGGCATCGTACCCGGGGGGCCGCCGCCCGCCGAAGGGTCTGTCAGGGGGCGCTCGCCGGGAGGGGGGCGGGGGAGAGGGGGGACGGCGGCGCGAGGGGCGCGGAAGGGGGCGCGTCGCGTTCAGTGACCGAGAGTGAGCGAATCGCGTGGAGAAGCGCCCGAAAACGTGGTGCGGGCAGAACGAAGCCCCCGATCACGGGGGAACGACCGGGGGCTTCGCGACTGCGGGCGGTCTCTCGATGACCGCGCATTCAGAACGTAAGACCTGTATGGCCGCCGGGTCAAGCAGAGTCGGGGTACTCGGCTCACTTCTCCCGCGGGCGCCTTCACACGTTCACCACATCGCTGTGGGGTCGTCACGGTAGGTGAGGTTCCGGTCAGGTCCCACCGCCCCGGCGGGCCCCGCCAGCACCTCGTATCCCCGCTCCGACTGCCGTACCAGAAGGTCCGCGAAGGGACGGGACGGGTCCTCGGCGAAGTGCCTCCGCTCCGCCGCGACCCACGCGGACCAGAACTCCCGCTGCTCCTCGCCGTCCCGGGCCCGCCCCCTGGCCCAGGCCTCCTCGCGGGGCAGCTCCATCCACAACAGGCGGGCCAGATGGGGGCGCAGCGCCTGGCGGCCCGCTCCCACGCCCTCGACGAGGATCACCGGCGCCGGCGGCAGCGCGCGGGCGGGACCGAAGCGCCGGGCGCGCCAGTCGTAGCGGGAGCAGTGCGCCGTCGCGCCCCGGGCCAGCGGCTCGATCACCTCGGCGAGCAGCCGCGCGTCCCAGCCGAACAGCTCGTCGTGGCTGGCCACGTCGTCCAGGTGCAGCACGGGGGCGCCGCCCAGCGCCGCGGCGAGGCGCCCGGCGAACGTGGACTTCCCCGAGCCCGCGTGCCCGTCGACGCCGACCAGCCGGACCGGGCCGCAGGACGGCGGCAGGTCGCGCAGACCGGCGGCGAGGCGGTGCATGACGGTTCCCCTGTGCGTGTGCCGATGTGCGTGTGCCGACGTGCGGGTGCGGAAGAGCCAGCCTGTCTCGGCGCCATTCTAAGGCGGCCCACGCCGCCGACGCGGCGGCCGTCCGGGGTTCTGGAAAGAGCGCTTCATCGGACGTCCCGTCAACTCGGTCATGGCCGAACGGAAACCGTGCGGGGACGTCCTGAAAACCGCGTTCCGGTTCTGCTCTTCGATGCGATCCCGCAGGTCATGCCAATGGCAGAGACCAATGTTGCTGGGCGCGGCGCACCCCCGAGTGCTGGCAGGACCACGGTTCCCCCGGCCATAGTGGGCGGATCAGATCGCCGTGCACGGACCCGACTCGGACACCTGGGGGTCTCCCGCCCATGAGCATCGCCCGACAGCCGTCCCGCAGATCCGTCCTGGCCGCCGCGGCCACCGCCGTCGCGGCGGGCGCCGTCATGGGGGCCGCCGTCACGCCCGCGGCCGCCGCGGCGCAGCAGCCCGACGGCACGCCTCATACGCCCCCCGCGCCCCGTACGCCCCCCACGCCCGACTGGCGCCGCTCGCCTCGCGAGGTCGACTACCGCGGCTGGACCTCGTGCGCCGACTGGCTCACCGGCGCCTTCCAGGGCGCCCGGGTGGCCGGGGGCGCCCGCCCCGGCGTCGTGATCGCGCGGCCCGTCGGCGTCACCGACTACACCGACCCCCACACCGGCGCCACCGCCGCCTGGGAGTACGCCACCTGGACCGGCCCGCTCCACCGCCTGGCCGTCCCCGCCACCGAGGCGGTCGCCTCCTGGAACGCCGACACCCCGTCCGGCACCTGGCTCCAGGCAGAGCTGCGCGGCGCCTACTCCGACGGCACGCAGACCCCCTGGTACGTCATGGGCCGCTGGGCGGCGGGCGACGAGGACGTCAAGCGGACCTCCGTGGACGGCCAGAGCGACGGCAGGAGCAGCATCTCGACGGACACCTTCGCCGTCGACGCCCCGGCCTCGGGGCTGCGCCTCGCCGCCTACCAGCTCCGCCTCACCCTGTACCGCAGGCCCGGCACGCGCCTCACCCCGACCGTCTGGCGGATCGGCGCCATGGCCTCCGACGTGCCCGACCGCTTCACCGTCCCCGCCTCCACCCCCTCCGGTCCCGGCGGCGAACTGGCCGTTCCGCGCTACTCGCAGGACATCCACGACGGCCAGTACCCGCAGTACGACAACGGCGGCGAGGCGTGGTGCAGCCCCACCTCCTCGCAGATGGTCGTCGGGTACTGGGGCGGCCGGCTCACCCCCGCGCAACTGTCCTGGGTCGACCCCTCCTACGCGGACCCCCAGGTCGACTACGCGGCCCGGTACACGTACGACTACCAGTACACCGGCTGCGGCAACTGGCCGTTCAACGCGGCCTACGCGGCGACCTTCCCGGGACTCCAGGGCGTGGTGACCCGCCTGGGCTCGCTCACCGACGCGGAGACGCTGATCGCCGCCGGCATCCCGGTCATCACCTCCCAGTCCTTCCTCAAGACCGAGCTGACCGGCGCCGGCTACGGCACCTCCGGCCATCTGATGGCGGTCATCGGCTTCACCGCCGAGGGAGACGTGATCGCCAACGACCCGGCCTCGCCGAGCGACGAGGCGGTGCGGCGCGTGTACCGGCGCCGGGAGTTCGAGAACATCTGGCTGCGCACCAAGCGCTACGACGCGAACGGCCAGGTCAGAAGCGGTACGGGCGGCGTCTGTTACCTCTACTTCCCGGTCGGCCTGACACCGGCTCAGCACCGTGCGCTCGCCGAGGTCGGCGTGAGCTGACCCCGGGTCCGTCGCATGCCGGCCGGACACCTTCCGGCGTCGGTCGGCGCCGTCCTGAGCGAGGTGTCCGCAGAGGTCCACCGTCCCGTCACACTGATCGTCCCGGCGCCCCGCCCGACGAGCGACTTCCTCGGCGGGGCGCAGAAAGCCTCATGTTCTCCAGACGCGTACTTCGTGCGCCTCTGCCTGTCGACGTACGTGAGGGATCCCTTCGTGCGTGATCACGGGGCTCGGTGAAGACACCGCCCGGTGACTCCTTCCGCAGGTCGCCCCTGCTTCCGCGCCCCAGCCGCATGCCGACGGGCGCGGCATACCGCGGAATGCCGTGAGATCTCCCCGCCCCCTGGAGGTGGATCTCTCCTCCCCTGGAGTGGGATCTCTCCTCGCCCGAGATCGACTTCCGACGCGGCCCAGGCCGGTCCGGCGGCCGCGGGTCGGGCTGACCAGGCTCGGGGCAAGGAAGATTTTTTCAACTTGCAGCAAGGAATATGCAATGCAGTGTCGAGATATTGCGCTGGAGCGTCCGAGTCAATACGGTCCCCCTTGCGCCGACACCGCCGCACCTCCTCCCACCGGCATCCGTTCCTCCCGTTCCTCCGGCGGTGCCGACGATCCGATCCGGCTCTCCCCCAACCCCGAGGATCTCCCGAGGAGTTCATGGTGTTTCAGTCGTTGAGAGGTCTCAGACGGTGGCTCGCCCTGACGGCGAGCGCCTCGACGTTGTTCGCCGCGGGAGCGCTCGCGCTGGCCCCGCCCTCGGTCGCGGCGGCGACCGCGGCGACCGGCGGCAGAGGCGCCAACCTGCCCTACGTCGAGGTACAGGCGGAGAACTCCGCCACCAACGGCACAGTGATCGGCCCGAGTTACACCCAGGGGCAGCTCGCCGACGAGGCGTCCTACCGCAAGGCCGTGACCCTCCAGGGCAGCGGCCAGTACGTCACCTTCACCACCCCGGTCGCGACCAACTCGATCGACTTCCGGTACAGCATCCCGGACACCTCGGGCGGCTCGGTCTACACCGCCCCGCTGTCGCTGTACGTGAACGGCGTCAAGCAGAGCGACTTCACGCTGACCAACGCCTATAGCTGGTACTACGGCGACTACCCGTTCACCAACTCGCCCGGCAGCAACCCGCACCACTTCTACGACGAGGCGCACCGCCTCTTCCCGACCACCTATCCGGCGGGCACCAGCTTCCAGTTGAAGGTCGACGCGAGCGCCACGGCCTCCTCGTACACGATCGACTTCGCGGACTTCGAGCAGGTCGGAGCGGCCCTCACCCAGCCTTCCGGCTCGGTCTCCGTCGTCGCGCAGGGCGCGGACGCGAGCGGGGTGAAGGACTCGACCGACGCCTTCAACTCCGCGATCAGGGCAGCCGGTTCGGGCGGCACGGTCTGGATCCCGCCGGGCGCCTTCAAGATCCCGGGTCATATCGCGGTCAACAACGTGACCGTGGCCGGAGCCGGCATGTGGTACTCGACGGTCACCGGCGCCGCCCCTGGCTTCTACGGCAACTCGGCGCCGTCTCCGAGCGTCAACGTCCACCTCCAGAACTTCGCCATCTTCGGTGACGTGCAGGAACGGAACGACGACGCCCAGGTCAACGGCCTCGGCGGCGCGATGAGCAACTCGTCCGCGTCGAACCTGTGGATCGAGCACGACAAGGTCGGCGCCTGGATGGACGGCCCGATGGACAAGCTGACGTTCAGCGGCCTGCGCATCCGCGACACCACCGCCGACGGCGTCAACTTCCACGGCGGCGTCACCAACTCCACGGTCACCAACAGCGACGTCCGCAACACCGGTGACGACGGCATCGCCACCTGGGCCCATTCCGCGATCGGCGCCGACGCGTTCGACACCATCTCGAACAACACGGTGCAGTTGCAGATCCTCGCCAACGCGATCGCCGTCTACGGCGGCCACGACAACACCGTCAGCGGCAACCTGGTCAAGGACACCGGCCTCGCCCAGGGCGGGGGCATCCACGTCGGCCAGCGCTTCACGTCCACCCCGGTGGGCACCACCACCATCTCCGACAACACCTTCGTCCGGGCCGGCAGCCTCGACCCCAACTGGAAGTTCGGCGTCGGCGCGCTGTGGTTCGACGGCAGCCAGGGCGCCATCACCGGACCGATCAACGTGACGAACGCGCTGATCCAGCAGAGCCCCTACGAGGCCGTGCAGTGGGTCGAGGGCACCGTCAGCGGCGTCAGCCTGAACAACGTCACCATCCAGGGCACCGGCACCTTCGCCCTCCAGGAGCAGACCGGCGGCGCCGCCAGCTTCACCGACGTCACCGCGACGGGCGTCGGCGCCTCCAGCCCCGTCTATAGCTGCGAGGGCGACAACTTCAAGGTCACCGACGGCGGTGGCAACTCCGGCATCAGCGGCACTCCGCTGTGCGGCCCCTGGCCCGCGCCGAACTACCCGCCCTACCCCGCCGAGGGCGTCAGCGCCTCCCCGGGCGCCCTGGACTTCGGCGCGGTGGCCACCGGCGCGACCAGCGCCCCGCAGACCGTGACCGTCTCCAACCCCACCGGTTCGGCGGCCGCCGTCACGTCCATCGCGGCGAGCGGCGACTTCGCCCAGAGCAACACCTGCGGTTCGTCCATCGCCGCGCACGGCTCGTGCACGGTGAGCGTCACCTTCAAGCCGACCGCGACCGGCTCGCGCACCGGCGCCCTGACCGTGAACGCCGGCGGCGTCACCAACACCACCGCCCTGTCGGGCACCGGCACCGCGCCGGGCCCGATCGTCTCGGCCTCCCCGGGCAGCCTCACGTTCGGCGCGACCGCGGTCGGCGCGACCGCGACCGCGCAGACCGTCACCCTCAGCAACTCCGGCACCAGCGCGGCCACCGTCTCCTCGGTCACGACGAGCGGTGACTTCACCCAGACCGACAACTGCACCTCCCTCCCGGTCGGCGGCTCGTGCGCGGTCACCGTCTCCTTCAAGCCCAGCGCCGGGGGCGCGCGCACCGGCACGCTCACCGTCAGCAGCAACGCCAACAACAGCCCCACCAAGGTGTCCCTCAGCGGTACCGGTGTGGACAGCTCCACCAACATCGCGGCCGGCCAGAGCGCGTCCGCCAGCTCCAGCAACAGCCCCTACGTCCCCGGCGACCTGACCGACTCCGACGCCTCCAGCTACTGGGAGAGCGCGTCCTCCTTCCCGCAGTGGGCGCAGGTCGATCTCGGCAAGTCCTGGAGCGTCGGCAAGGTCGTCCTCAAGCTGCCGCCGTCCGCCGCCTGGGCCGCCCGCTCGCAGACCCTGTCGATCCAGGGCTCGACGGACGGCTCCACCTTCACCACGCTCAAGGCGTCCGCCGCCTACACCTTCGACCCGTCGTCCGGCAACACCGTCACCCTCGCCTTCCCCGCGGCCAACGCCCGGTACGTCCGGGTCAACATCACGGCCAACACCGGCTGGAACGCGGGACAGCTCTCCGAACTCCAGGTCTTCCCCAGCGGCGCCGCGTCGGGGGCGGCCAGCCTCGACGCCTCGCCCAGCTCCCTGACCTTCGCGAGCCAGGCGCCGGGCACCGCCAGCGCCGCACAGACCGTGAAGGTCACCAACTCCGGCAACGCGTCCGCGGCGATCTCCTCCGTGGCCGTCAGCGGCGACTTCGCCCAGACCGACACCTGCGGCGCCTCGCTCGCCTCCGGCGCCTCCTGCGACGTCAGCGTCACCTTCAAGCCGACCGCGTCCGGTACCCGTACCGGCGCCCTCACCGTCACCAGCGACGCCGCCGGCAGTCCGCTGACCGTGGCCCTGTCCGGCACGGGGGCGGGCTCCACGGGCGCCGACCTCGCGGCGGGCCGCCCGACCTCCGAATCGAGCCACGCCGACGTCTACCCGTCCTCCCACGTCACCGACGGCAGCCAGAGCACCTACTGGGAGAGCGCCAACAACGCCTTCCCGCAGTGGGTGCAGGTCGACCTCGGCGCCACGAAGAGCGCGAGCCGCGTCGTCCTCCAGCTTCCCGCGGGCTGGGAGGCCCGCACCCAGACGCTGTCGCTGACCGGCAGCACCGACGGCTCGGCCTTCACGACCGTCAAGCCGTCCGCCGCCTACACCTTCAACCCGTCTGCCGCCAACACCGTCACCCTCACGTTCGGCGCGACCAGCCAGCGCTACTTCCGGCTGAACTTCACGGCGAACACCGGCTGGCCCGCCGGCCAGCTCTCGGAGTTCCAGGTCTGGGACTCCTGACGTGACCGCCGCCCCTGGTCCGGCGCCGCACCGACGCGCCGGACCAGGGGCCGTGCCGTCGGACGCCCCCGCGCGGCCCCCGGGCGAGCGCGGGGGCGGCCCTCCGCCGGGGCGCGCACGGGCGACCCGCGCGGACATCCGTGCCTTTCCTGAAGTAAGCGGTCGTTAACCGGTGACTCCCTGCCTCCGATCGGGCATACTCACAGCGCACAGCCGCTGGTCAGCCGCTTCCGCGACCCGGGAGTGCGAGCATCGACCGGCTGAGGAAAGACTCCGGCGGAGCCGCCCCACCCAAGGCGCACGTCCGCCGATGTGCCCGACAGGGAGGAGAGCGTCGCCATGCCCGACCGCGCCCCGCAGCCGGTGGACCGGCAACTGCCCACAGACGAGGCCAGGGACCTGATCTCGCTCGTCCGCGACATCGCGCAGCATGAGATCGCGGCCAAGGCGGCCGAGGAGGAGGACGCGGGGCGCTTCCCCCGCGAGGTCTTCACCCTGCTGTCCCGGTCAGGACTGCTCGGCCTGCCCTACGACTCCGAGCACGGCGGAGGCGAGCAGCCCTACGAGGTGTACCTCCAGGTCCTGGAGGAGCTTGCCGCGGCCCGGCTCACGGTCGGCCTCGGCGTCAGCGTCCACACGCTGGCCGCCTACGGGCTCGCCGCGTACGGGTCCAAGGAGCAGCGGGCCGAGTACCTGCCGCGGATGCTGGGCGGCGGCCTGCTCGGCGCGTACGCCCTGTCCGAGCCCGCCTCCGGCTCCGACGCCGCCTCGCTGACCACCAAGGCGGTGCGGGACGGCGACGACTGGGTGATCACGGGCACCAAGGCGTGGATCACCCACGGCGGGGTCGCTGACTTCTACACGGTCATGGCGCGCACGGGCGGCGAGGGCCCGCGCGGCATCACGGCCTTCCTGGTGCCCGGCGACGCCGAGGGGCTGAGCGCGGCCGCGCCGGAGCGGAAGATGGGCCTGAAGGGCTCACCGACCGCGCAGATCCATCTCGACGGCGTGCGGGTCGGGGACCACCGCCGGATCGGGGAGGAGGGCCAGGGCTTCGCCATCGCCCTGTCCGCGCTCGACTCGGGCCGACTGGGCATCGCGGCCTGCGCCATCGGCCTCGCCCAGGCGGCGCTCGACGAGGCGGTCGCCTACGCTGCCGACCGGCGGCAGTTCGGGCGGCCCATCGCTGACTTCCAGGGGCTCCGCTTCCTGCTCGCTGACATGGCGACGCAGATCGAGGCGGGCCGGGCGCTGTACCTGGCGGCGGCGCGCCTGCGCGACGCGGGCCGGCCGTTCGCCCGGCAGGCGGCCATGGCGAAGCTGTTCTGCACCGACACCGCGATGAAGGCGACCGTCGACGCCGTCCAGGTGCTCGGCGGCTACGGCTACACGGCCGACTTCCCGGCCGAGCGCTATATGCGCGAGGCCAAGGTGCTCCAGATCGTGGAGGGCACCAACCAGATCCAGCGGATGGTCATCGCCCGTCACGTCGCGGGTCCGGAGACCCGCTGATCTGGCCGAGGCCGGGGAAGGGCGCGGCGAGCCGGACCCACTCCGGGTCGTCGCGCCCTGGCAGGGTGCGGCCCCGGTCGGACCAGGCGCGCACCATTTCGCGGTAGATCGGCGGGTCCGGGAGCTGCGGGGGCGCAGGCTGAGGAACCGCTTCCACGGGCCGCGGCACGAAGGTGCGCCGCCGAAGCCCGGCTGCCGACTGGGTGAGGGTCATGCCAGGGCAACGCGGCGCCGGGCGGACAGGTCACCGGTCGTTCGATTCGAGCGTGAGTTCAACGGCGCCCGCGCCCGAGCGAACCCTGTGGCGGCGGTTCGGGCGCGCACGACTTGCGCGGCGCCCGCGCGCCCACGCTGCCGCGAGCGCCGCGGGGCCTCGCGGACGCCTCAAGCCCGCGCGACCGCGACGAGCCCCCCGGCGGACACGTCGAGCCCCTCGCTGACGCGTCGAGCCCCCCGTAGACACGTCGAGCCCCCCGCGGGCGCGACGAGCCCCGCGCAGGCGGAGAAGCGCGCGTGACCAGACAGCGTCACGACGGGGACGCGCCGCCGGGCAGCCGGGCAGTCGTGCACGGGGCGCGTCCTCGCGACCGGGCGGTCAGGCGGCGCTGGGGCGCATCACCGGCACGCGCATCGGGCGCGAGGCCGGGCCGCCGACGTGCGAGAAGGGCTGCATCCGCCAGTCGAGACCCTGGGGGAGCGTCAGCAGCAGGGCCGTCTGCTGCTCCTGGGGCTCGGCGGAGTCGTCCGCCGGGCGAGCCGTCGAGGCGCTGCGCCCGGTCCCCGCGCAGACGGTGAGCCCGAACGGGTTCCACGGCGAGGCGCACAGCGCGTGCTCCGGCAGGATCTCCTCGTCCGCCAGCAGCGCGATGGGCTGGGCGCACTCCGGGCAGATCACCCGGTACATCTCCAAGGTGTCGTAGGCGTCGGCCGCCTCGGCGTCGAACTCCGCTGGGTTCTCAGCGTTCTCAGCGTTTTCGGCGTTATCCGGGTTATCCGAGTTCTCAGGGCTATCTGAGTTCTCCGGATCGACGCCCTCCGGCTGCGGCGCGACGACCGGCTGCTGCCGCTTGGACGTGGAACGACCAGGGCGCTTGAGACTCTGCATGGGTTTCTCCCCCTCAGGTGGGCCGTGAAGGCGCTGCGGCCTCGACCACAGCAAGCACTTCCCTGCGGATCTCGCCGGTAATCACGAGAGCGTCACAGAGAGTGGGTCAATGCTGTGGCGTTCGTCACATGCCCCCGGCCCGTGCGCGCACGGACCGATCCGTCGTGCCAGGCAGCCCGCCCACCGCGCCCCTCCTTGGTACGCACGCGGCATGACCTGCGCCGCCGAGCTATCGGGGAAGATCGGGCGCCCTGTAGGTTCTTGCGCCATGGAGGAGCTGGACCGACAGATCGTGGAGCTGCTCGTCAAGGACGGGCGGATGAGCTACACCGACCTGGGCAAGGCGACGGGCCTTTCCACGTCGGCCGTGCACCAGCGGGTGCGGCGGCTGGAGCAGCGCGGCGTCATCCGCGGGTACGCCGCGGTCGTCGACCCGGGGGCGGTCGGGCTGCCCATGACCGCCTTCATCTCGGTCAAGCCCTTCGACCCCAGCGCGCCCGACGACATCGCCGACCGGCTGGCCGAGGTGCCGGAGATCGAGGCGTGCCACAGCGTGGCGGGCGACGAGAACTACATCCTCAAGGTGCGCGTGGCCACCCCCCACGAACTGGAGGAGCTTCTCGCCCGGGTGAGGACCCTGGCGGGGGTGTCGACCCGGACGACGGTCGTGCTGTCGACCCCGTACGAGGCCCGGCCGCCGCACGTCTGAGCGGACCGGCCCGTCGCGGCGGGCGCCGGCGTGGCCCGCCGACCTGGGTGCGGCGCGGCTCCGGCGAGGCGCGAGACTGGTCCCCATGAGTGAGCGCACCGCCGAACCGCAGACCGTCCTTCTCCGCCGGGGCGAGGTCCACAGTCCCGCCGACCCGTTCGCCACCGCCATGGTCGTCGAGGCGGGACGCATCGCCTGGGTCGGCTCCGAGGGCGCGGCCGACGGGTTCGCGGACGGCGTCGACGAGGTGATCGACCTCGACGGCGACCTCGTCACCCCGGCGTTCACCGACGCGCACGTGCACACCACCGCCACCGGTCTCGCGCTGACCGGCCTCGACCTGTCCGGCGCCCCCTCCCTGGAAGCCGCCCTGGCCCAGGTCCGCGCCTTCGCCGCCGCCCGCCCCGACGACAAGGTCCTGCTCGGCCACGGCTGGGACGCGGCCCGGTGGCCCGGCGGCCGCCCCCCGACCCGCGCGGAGCTGGACGAGGCCGCCGGCGGCCGTCCCCTCTACCTCAGCCGGATCGACGTGCACTCCGCCGTGGCCACCACCGCGCTGATCGAGCTGACCGGCGGCGACCTCGGGCGGCCGGACGGCCCGCTGACCGCGGACGCGCACCACGCCGTGCGCGCCGCCGCGTTCGGCGCGGTCACCTCCGCTCAGCGCACCGAGGCGCAGCGCGCCGCGCTCGCCCACGCCGCCTCCCTGGGCATCGGCACGGTGCACGAGTGCGGCGGCCCAGACATCTCCTCCGAGGACGACTTCACCGGCCTGCTCCGGCTCGCCGCCGCGCGGCAGGGCCCCCGCGTGGTCGGCTACTGGGCGGAGCAGGACGCCGACAAGGCGCGGGAGCTGGGCGCGCTCGGCGCCGCGGGCGACCTCTTCGCGGACGGCTCCATCGGCTCGCACACCGCCTGCCTGCACGCGCCGTACGCCGACGCCGCCCACACCGGCACCGCCTACCTGGACGCCGCAGACGTCGCCGCCCACGTCGTCGCCTGCACCGAGGCGGGCCTGCAAGCCGGTTTCCACGCCATCGGCGACGCCGCCGTGACCGCCGTCGCCGAGGGGGTGCGCGCCGCCGCCGAGAAGGTGGGCCTGGCCCGCGTCCGCGCCGCACGGCACCGCGTCGAGCACGCCGAGATGCTCACCGCGCAGACCGTCGCCGCCTTCGCCGAGCTGGGCTTGACCGCGTCTGTGCAGCCCGCGTTCGACGCGCTGTGGGGCGGCGAGGACGGCATGTACGCCCAGCGTCTGGGCGCCGAGCGGGCGCGGACGCTGAATCCGTTCGCGGCGCTGCTGCGGGCCGGAGTCCCGCTCGCCTTCGGCTCGGACAGCCCCGTCACCCCGCTGGACCCGTGGGGCACGGTCCGGGCCGCCGCCTTCCACCGCACCCCGGAGCACCGCGTCTCGGTGCGCGCCGCGTTCACCGCGCACACGCGCGGCGGCTGGCGCGCGATCGGCCGGGACGACGCGGGCGTCCTGGCGCCCGGCGCCCCTGCCGACTACGCCGTCTGGCGTACCGGCGAACTCCTCGTGCAGGCCCCCGACGACCGCGTGGCGCGCTGGTCCACCGACCCCCGCTCCGGCACCCCCGGGCTGCCCGACCTCGCCCCGGGCCGCGACCTGCCGCTGTGCCTGCGGACCGTGGTGGGCGGCCGGACGGTCTTCGTACGCCCGGCCGAGTGACATCCCGAGGCGGTGCGGCGCAGGCCCCCGCCACCGGGCCGGGGCGTCACCTGGGCATCCTCCGCGGCGGCCCGCCGGCCCCTGCGGCCGGCGCCGGTCAGCGGGCTGTTTGACAGACGGCGGCAGGGGGCCGGTAGGTTCTCCCGGGTCCACCACCGGACGCCCGGCCTGGGAACTTCCGTGCCCGCGTCGCAGTGCCGCTGGGTCAGGGACGGTCGCCGCGATGGGGCGCCGTCAATGGAGCCAGGCGCAGCGCCCGCTACGGCGGGGGAATGTTCCGGACGGTCGGCAAGGTGCGACCCGGGTGGGGCCCGGCCGCTCAGTAGACAACGGCTCTCGGTCGATCCGCAGCCAGCGGGTCCCAGGTCGGCCCGAAGGGCGCCGGGCCCCCTCCGCAGCGCGCTGGACCGCGCGACGCGCCCCGCGGGGCACGGGCATCTCGTTCCCCACAGGCATCCTGCTCACCGCCGACGACGGGCTTTCCCGCCCCGACCCGCCGATTCGACGCTCCGGCTCGGTCGCGGTGGCGCATCCCCGCAGGCCGAGCGCACTATGGTGGTCCCCTGCGGTACGGACATGAAGGGGCAGCAGTGAACGACGGCGACGGCACCCTCGCGGCTCGGGGCCAGGAGAGGCGGTTCGGCCCGCTCGGCACGGCCTTGGTGATCATCCCGACCTACGACGAGGCGGAGAACATCAAGGCGATCGTGGGCCGGGTGCGCAAGGCCGTCCCGGAGGCGCACGTCCTCGTGGCCGACGACAACAGCCCCGACGGCACGGGCAAGCTCGCCGACGAGCTGGCCGCCGAGGACGCGCAGGTGCACGTGCTGCACCGCAAGGGCAAGGAGGGCCTGGGCGCCGCCTACCTGGCGGGCTTCCGCTGGGGCCTGGAGCACGACTACGGCGTGCTGGTCGAGATGGACGCCGACGGCTCCCACCAGCCCGAGGAGCTGCCCCGGCTGCTGACCGCCCTCAAGGGCGCCGACCTGGTGCTCGGCTCGCGCTGGGTGCCGGGCGGCCGCGTGGTGAACTGGCCCAAGGGCCGCGAGATCATCTCCCGCGGCGGCAGCCTCTACTCGCGCCTCGCCCTGGACCTGCCGCTGCGGGACATCACCGGCGGCTACCGCGCCTTCCGCCGCGAGACGCTCCTGGGCCTGGGCCTGGACGAGGTCGCCTCGCAGGGCTACTGCTTCCAGGTCGACCTGGCGCGCCGCGCCGTCAAGGCCGGATACCACGTGGTCGAGGTGCCCATCACCTTCGTCGAGCGGGAACTCGGCGACTCCAAGATGAGCCGCGACATCCTCGTGGAAGCGCTGTGGCGGGTCACCGCGTGGGGCGTGGGGGAGCGGATGACCAAGCTCACCGGCCGCCAGGAGAAGGGCCGGGAGAAGGCCCAGGGGAAGAGTCCGCAGTAGTGCTTATCCGGCGCTGAGCCGGGGCCAGGCACACTGGAGCCATGACGACCAGCGCTCCGACCTCCGCCTCTCCGAACCGCCCGGGACGCTCCCGGCCGCGCAGGTATCTGCCGGTGGGCGTCGCCGTGTGGCTGGCGCTGGAGATCTGGCTGCTCACGATGCTCGCGGGCGCGGTGGGCGGCGCCGCGGTCGCTCTGCTGCTGGTCGCCGGCGCCGTGCTCGGCGCCGTGGTGATCAAGCGCGCCGGCCGCCGGGCGTTCCAGAACCTCAGCCAGACGCTGCGCGGCGGCGGCGACGCGCCGTCCGCCGGGCGCGGCGGCAACGGTCTGACGATGCTCGGCGGCCTGCTTCTGATGATCCCCGGCGTCCTCTCCGACGCGGCCGGACTGCTCCTGCTGCTCCCGCCGGTCCAGCGCGTCGTCGGCCGGTACACGCGGCGCACGGTCGACCGCAGGCTGCGCCGGGTCGTCCCCGGTTCTCTCGGCGACGCCTTCCAGCAGGCCCGCGTCCGCCGCCCCGACGGCAAGGTGGTCCAGGGCGAGGTCATCCGGGACGACCGCCCCGGGGACGCGCCCCGCGAGGAGCGCCCGCCGCTGACCCGCTGACCGCCCCGACACCCGGGGAAGCCCCGCGCTGATCCCACGCGCGGACCCCGCTCACATTCGTCACATGCGCACAGCGACACGCGAAACCGCGGGCGCCGCACGTCGTCTCCGACGTGCGGCGCCCGCGGTCACTTATATGGCGCTGTGGGTCGGCCGCCCCCGGGACTAGGCGCTCTTGCGGCTGTCCCTGGGGTGCACGGCGATGTTCATCGCACCGGAACGCAGCACGGCCAGCCGCTCTTCGAGGACCTCTTCGAGCTCCTCGCGCGTCCGCCGCTCCATCAGCATGTCCCAGTGCGTACGCGCCGGCTTGGCCTTCTTCTCCTCAGGTCCGTCGCCGTCCACCAGGAGTGCCGGGGCCCCGCAGACCTTGCACTCCCACTCCGGCGGGATCTCCGCCTCGACCGAGAAGGGCATCTCGAACCGGTGCCCCTTCTCGCATGCGTACTCCACGGCTTGGCGCGGAGCCAAGTCGATGCCGCGGTCCGTCTCGTAGCTGGTCACCACGAGGCGCGTGCCGCGAAGAGCTCGCTCACTCATGAATCGTGCCTCCCGGGCTTGTCGCCCACAGGACAGGTGTCGCTGTCGTCGTCATCCGGTCAACGTCCGGTCGGCGGTAAAGATTCCCGCTCCGGTGTCCCGGTACGGGTCGTGCGTCGCCGTCGTAGCCGCAGCCTTGTCAATCAGTGCAGTACCCACCGACGCCCGGTATGTCACATCCGCAAGAGGAATGTCACCCGGCGTCTCAGTGTTTTTGACACGCAGTAACGGTACGTCTGGCAGGCCAAACGCGTACACTACCGCCCTTTCGGCCGGAGCGCTAAATCCGGTCGGGAACGGGATTGCCCGCGTCGCGGATCGCCCGCTCCACCGGCACCCGGGCGAGCAGCGCGAAACCGATCACGAAGAAGACGACCAGGGAGACGATCGCGTCCCGGTAGCTTCCGGTCACCTGGTAGGCGATCCCGAACAGCAGCGGCCCCAGCCAGCTCATGCCGCGGTCGCTCATCTCGTACGCCGAGAAGTACTCCGCCTCCTTGCCGGGCGGCGCCAGGTGGGAGAACAGCGACCGGGACAGGGCCTGGCTGCCGCCGAGGATCAGTCCGATGCCGGCCGCCAGCACGAAGAACCACACCGGTGCGCGAGCGGGCAGGAAGAACCCCGCTCCCAGGGTGAACGTCCAGGCGACGAGCGACCCGAGGATCGTCCGCTTCGCGCCGTACGCCCTGGCCAGCCGCCCCATGCCGAGCGCACCCGCCACCGCCAGCACCTGCACCATCAGCACCGCCGTGATCAGGGTCGACTGGCTCAGGCCCAGCTCCTGGGAGCCGTACACGGACGCCTGGGAGATCACCGTCTGGATGCCGTCGTTGTAGACCAGGTAGGCGAGCAGGAAGGCCAGGGTGTGCGGCGTGCCCCGCATGGCGCGGAACGTGGCGGCGAGCTGCCGCCACCCCGGCGCGGGACGCGCGGCCGGGTCCGTCCGCCGGTCGCGCAGCCGTCTGAGCGGGACGAGCGTGAAGACGCCCCACCACAGCCCGGCCGAGGACAGGCAGACGCGCACGGCCGCGCCCTCGGACAGGCCGAACGCGTCGTGGGCGCTGAACAGCACCAGGTTCGCCACCAGCATCAGGGAGCCGGCCGCGTAGCCGAGGGCCCAGCCGCGCGAGGAGACCGCGTCGCGCTCCTCGGGCGGGGCGATCTGCGGCAGGTAGGAGTTGTAGAGGACCATCGAGACGGCCACCGAGGCGTTGGCGACGATCAGCAGCGCGCCGCCCAGCAGATAGCGGTGGCCGTCCAGGAAGAACATGCCGGCGGTCGCGCCGGCCCCGGTGTACGCGGCGGCGGCCAGCAGCGGCTTCTTGCGGCCGGTGCGGTCGGCCGCCGCGCCCGCGGCGGGCATCACCGCGATGGCCAGGATCACCGACGCCGAGACGCAGTAGGCGAAGAACGACCCGGCCCGCACGGGGACGCCCAGCGGGTGCACGAAGCCCCGCGCGTCCGCCGCCGCGCCGGCCACCGAGGTCAGATAGGGGCCGAGGAACACGGTCAGCACGCTGGTCGAGTAGACCGAGCACGCCCAGTCGTAGACGTACCAGCCGCGCTGCTCGCGCCGCCGTCCGGCGACGTCGTCGCCCGCCTCAGCCCGCACGGTGCCGGTCGTCACCCGTGCCTCCCCTCCCCGCCGTGAACGCCGCGCGGGGCCGGGGCCGGGTTCAGGCCCAGACGCCCCGTGCCTCCATGACCTCGCGCAGCGTGTCGATGTGATCGGTCATGATGCCATCCACGCCGAGGTCCAGAAGCCGGTGCATCCGCTCCGGATCGTTGACCGTCCACACGTGCACGTGCAGTCCGCGGGCGTGGGCCGCGCGGACGAAGCGCGCGTCGACCACCGGCACGCCCGACTGGGACTCCGGGACCTGCGCGGCGACGGCCGACCGGCGCACCGCGGCCGGGACGCCCCAGGAGCGCAGCCGCAGGCCCAGCACCCCGCGGACGCCGAACGACGTCGCCAGCCGGGGCCCGGCCAGCCGCTGCGCCCTGGCCACGCGCGCCTCGGAGAAGGAGCCGACGCAGACCCGCCCCCAGGCGTCCGTCCGCTCGATCAGCTCCAGCAGCGGCAGCAGGGCGGGCTCCGCCTTCACGTCGACGTTCCAGCGCGCCTCGGGGAAGGCCTCCAGCAGCTCCTCGAAGAGCGGCACCGGCTCCCTGCCCGCCACCCGCGCCTGCCGCACCTCCCGCCACGGCAGGTCGGCGATCCGGCCCGCGCCGTCGGTCACCCGGTCCAGGGTCGCGTCGTGGAAGGCGACCAGGCGGCCGTCGGCGGTGGCGTGCACATCGGTCTCGACGTACCGGTAGCCGCGTTCGACCGCGCGCCGGAACTGGGCCGCGGTGTTCTCCAGGCCGTCGGCGTCCCCGCCGCGGTGGGCGAACGGGAGAGGACCGGGATGGTCGAGGTAGGGATGGCGCGCGAGAGTGGTCACGGACGCAGTATCGCCGCCTCGGGTGACCGGCCGGCGACCGCCGTGCTGCCCGCAGCGGGCTCCGGCACGGCGAACACCCGCAGGAAGAACTGGGCCAGCGGGCCGATGCACACGGCGTACAGCAGCGTGCCCACCCCCACGGCGCCGCCGAGGGCGAACCCGGTGGCGACGACCGCCGCCTCCAGCACCGTGCGCGTCAGCCGGACCGAGCGGCCGGTGCGCCGGTGCAGCCCGGTCATCAGCCCGTCGCGGGGGCCGGGGCCGAAACGGGCGGCGATGTAGAGCCCGGTCGCCGCGCCGTTGAGCACGACGGCCGCCAGCAGCAGGGACCCCTGCGGCACGAGCCCGTGCACGGCGGGCGTCACCGAAAGGGTGCCGTCCATGGCCAGGCCGACCACGAAGACGTTGCACACGGTCCCCAGACCGGGCCGTTGACGCAACGGGATCCACAGCAGCAGCACCGCCGCGCCCACGATGATCGACACCCGGCCGATGGTCAGCCCGGTCAGCCGGGCCAGCCCCTGGTGCAGTACGCCCCAGGGCTCCAGCCCGAGGCCCGCCCGGACGAGCAGCCCTGAGCTGACGCCGAACAGGACGAGTCCGGCGCCGAGCTGGAGCAGTCGCCGCCCGAGTCTGCGAGTGCGGTCCTGCGTGAATACGCGGCGGTCCTTCGTGGACACAGCGCCCCCCTTGACGGTGGAAGTGTCGATGGCGGAAGTGGCCTGCTCCGTGACACTCTGGAGGGGGACGTCGCACCCCATCCATGGCCAATTCAAGAAAGGTGGACTGGTCGACATGGTCCAGTGGACTTCGGCGATGGGCGCCGCGCAGCTCGCCCGGCTGCTCGGCTCGCAGCAGGAGCGCCTCGCGGGCCCCGGTTCCCGCCGCCCGCCCGCCTACCGTGCGCTCGCCGACGGAATCCGGCTGCTGGTCCTGGAGGGCCGCGTGCCGGTGGGGGCCCGGCTGGCCGCCGAGCGCGAGCTGGCCCTCGCCCTCTCCGTCAGCCGGACCACGGTCGCCGCCGCCTACGAGGCGCTGCGCGCCGAAGGCTTCCTGGAGTCCCGGCGCGGCGCCGGAAGCTGGACCGCGGTCCCGGCCGGCAACCCCCTGCCGGCGCGCGGCCTGGAACCGCTGCCGCCCGAGGCCCTCGGATCGGTGATCGACCTGGGCACCGCGGCCCTGCCCGCCCCCGAGCCGTGGCTGACCCGCGCCGTCCAGGGCGCCCTGGAAGAGCTGCCGCCCTACGCCCACACGCACGGCGACTACCCGGCCGGCCTGCCCGCGCTGCGCGCGATGATCGCCGAGCGGTACACCGCGCGCGGCATTCCCACGATGCCCGAGCAGGTCATGGTGACCACCGGCGCCATGGGGGCCATCGACGCCATCTGCCATCTCTTCGGCGGCCGCGGCGAGCGCATCGCCGTCGAGTCGCCGTCCTACGCCAACATCCTCCAGCTCATGCGGGAGGCGGGCGCCCGGCTGGTGCCGGTGGCGATGGCCGAGGGGCTGGCCGGATGGGACCTGGACCGCTGGCGCCAGGTGCTGCGCGAGGCCGCGCCGCGGATCGCCTACGTCGTCGCCGACTTCCACAACCCGACCGGCGCCCTCGCCGACGAGGACCAGCGCCGCCGCCTGGTGGAGGCGGCCCGCTCGGCCGGCACGGTGCTCGTCGTGGACGAGACGATGAGCGAACTGCGCCTGGACCCGGACCTCGTGATGCCGCGCCGGATGTGCGCCTTCGACCCGGCCGGCTCGACGGTGATCACCGTAGGGTCCGCCAGCAAGGCGTTCTGGGCGGGGATGCGCATCGGCTGGGTGCGCGCGGCCCCCGACGTGATCCGCAGCCTGGTCGCCGCCCGCGCCTACGCCGACATGGGCACCCCGGTGCTGGAGCAACTGGCCGTGAACTGGCTGTTCAGCACCGGTGGCTGGGAGCAGGCGGTGGAACTCCGCCGAAGCCAGGCCCGGGAGAACCGCGACGCGCTGGTGGCGGCGGTCCGGCGGGAGCTGCCGGAATGGGAGTTCGAGGCGCCGCGCGGTGGCCTGACCCTGTGGGTGCGGACCGGGGGCCTGTCGGGCTCGCGCCTGGCGGAGGCCGGCGAGCGCGTCGGCGTCCGGGTGCCCTCCGGCCCGCGCTTCGGCGTCGACGGCGCCTTCGAGGGCTACGTCCGGCTGCCGTTCACCGTGGGGGGAGCGGTGGCGGACGAGGCGGCCGTCCGGCTGGCCGCGGCGGCCCGGCTGGTGGAGACGGGGGCGCAGGGGAGCGGGGAGGGGCCGCGGACGTTCGTGGCGTAGCCGTAGCCGTGGCCGTGGCCGTGGCCGTGGCCGTGGCCGTGGCCCGTAGTGCGGGTGCGGGATGGGGAGTGGTGCGGCGAGGGGCGGCAGCCTGCTCGCGGGCGTCTCGCGGCGTCTCGCGTCCGCTCCCGGCGTCGCGGCGGTGGCGCCCGGCCCCGGGACCCGGTCCGGCGCCCCGCCCCGTCAGGCGCACCGCCCGTTCAGGCGGCCCGTCCCTTCAGGCGCCCCGTCGCCGTCCGGCCTGCCGTGGAGCCCGCCGCTGCCGGGCGGACCGTTCCCCTCCGTGTCGGTCGTCCTCGGGGTCCCCGTCGAAGTTCCCGTCAGGTGGATTCCGCCACGGCCGCCTCGGTGGCCGCGCACGTGCCCAGGGGGACCGTCGCGACCGCGGCGCCGCTTTCCGGCGCCCATGCCCCCTCGGTGGCCACGAACGTGTCCTTGAAGACCGTCGTGACCGCGGCCCCGCCCTCCGGCGCCGAAGCCTCCTCGGTGGCCACGAACGTGTCCCTGAACGCCGCCGTTGCCTCGGCGCCGCCCTCCCGCGCCGGGACCGCCGCCTTCGTGAGGTCGCAGGGCTCTCCGGCGGCCGTCGCGCCGCCGTCCGGCGCCGTCCCGCCGTCCGCGGGGGTCGTCTTCGGCGGCAGCAGGTCCCCGACGGCCTTGCGGTGCGCCGCGTCCGCCGAGTCGTCGTAGGGATCGGGCGTCGCCGGGACCTGAAGGCGCAGCACGGCGCCCGTGCCCAGCCGGGCGTAGCCGCGTCCGGGCGGGACGACGGGCGGCGGAGAGGTGTGCGGCGGCGCGCCCAGCACCGCCTTGAGCTGCTCCGCCGTGGCGGGGCCGAGCACGACCCGCGCGCGCGTGTGCTGCCGCAGCGCGTCGCTCAGGGCCTCCGCGCCGTCGAACTGCTCGGCCACGACGACCGTGACGCCGACGGCGCGGCCGTGTCGCAGCGGCGCCTGAAGCAGCGCTTGGGGGTCCTTGTGGCCGGTGGAGTCGGCCAGATGGGTGAACACGGTGGGCCGGTCGAGCAGCAGCCACAGCGGCCGCTTGGTGTCCTCCGGAGGCGGATGGCCGGCTTGCCGCGCGTGGTTGACGGCGAGGAGCCGTCGCTCGGTCTCGGCGGCGGCCCAGTCCAGGCTCGCCAGCACCCCGGCGAGCCCGCACTCCACGCCGAGCACCCCGTCCCGGCCGGTCAGGCAGGCGTATTCGCCGGTGCCGCCGCCGTCGACCACGAGGACGTCGCCGTACTGGAGGGCCTGGAGCGCGAGGGAGCGCAGCAGGGTGGAGGCGCCGCTGCCGGGCTGGCCCAAGGCCAGCAGGTGCGGCTCGGTGGAGCGCAGGCCGGTGCGCCAGACGACCGGCGGCACGTCGCGGTGCTCCTCGCCGAAGGACAGCGGGAGCGTGCGCTGGACCTCGCTGGGGTCGGTGAAGCCGAGCACGGTCTCGCTGGGCGCGGTGACGAAGCGCTGGGCCGGGACGTCCGTCGGCAGCGGCGCGAGCGCGGTGACGGTGAGTTCGTTGGCCGACTCGTCCCAGGCGAAGAGGTACTCGCGGCCCCGCCCCGCCTTGGCGGTGAGCAGGTGTTCGATCCGCGCGCGGACCGCGGGCTCGCCGTCGGCGAAGTACGCGGGGTAGCGGACCAGCAGGTGGGAGAGGCGGCCGGAGTCGTCGAAGGCGTGCGCGGTGAACGCCTTCTGCCACTCGCCGCCGTGCGCGTACAGCGGCGCCGGGTCCTCGGCGGCGAAGAAGTACGGGACCAGCGCCTCGTAGAGCGAGGACAGGCGCTCGATGCGGGGGCCCTCGTCGCTCCGGGGCTCGGACGGGGTGCGGTCGCGGCCCACCCAGCCCGCCGCCGCCATCACGGTGAGGGCGGCGAGCAGCGGACCGTAGGGCACCAGGGCGACGACCAGGGTCACCGAGACCGCCAGGAACAGCAGCGGCCCGCGCCGGTCCTTCGGGGTGTCGGCGAATCTGCGCCGGCCGGCCACGGCGAGCCTGCCCAGACCGCGGGCGATGGCGACCAGCGGGTGGAGGACGTCGGTGGCGCCGTCGGCCGCCGTCCGGGCCAGCTCCCGGCTCCGGGCGAGCTGCGCGCCGCCTGTGCTCAGAATGCGGGGGAGGGGCCGCCGGGCCACTGCTGCCTCCAGTGAGTGCTACGGGGACGGGTCCCCTGAACCGGTGGTGTGGAAAGTCCTCGGGGCGGCGTCAGAACCTCATCCCGCCGAGCAGGCTGGCCAGGCTCTCGCCGCCGGCCCGGATGCTCGGCGCGATGGCGGTGCTCGACAGGTAGAAGCCGAACAGCGTCGACACGCACGCGTGCGAGGGCTTCAGTCCGTCCTTGCGGAAGAAGACGAAGCCGATGACGCCGAACAGGACGACGCCTGAGATGGAGAGGATCATGTAAATCTCCTGGTGTCGAGGGGGACGGTCACCCTGAGTCCTTCCAACATCACAGCATGAATCCATATGACAAAAGGTGCAACCGGGTGATTTCCGTTCGAATCCACTCACCCGGCCGAGGGGGGCCGAACGGTCGGCCCGCACGACCGGTCGTGCGCGGGCCGGCCGGCGCACGACCGGCCGCCCCGGGCGCCCCCGCCCGCGGGGCGACGGAGCCAGTACGCTGGCGATTCGCCGGTACGGCACTGTCGCGCCCGCGGCCGTGCGCGGCGCCGGTCATGCGGTCCCCGTCGCGCATCCCGGTAGTCCCAGCATGACCGACAGTCACCCGACACGCGCAGTGAGAGGCGGTCCGGCCCATGAGCGAAGCCCCCGACCCCGAGGTCGTGGAGCTGGCGACCAAGATCTTCGATCTGGCCCGGCAGGGGCGCACCGAGGCGCTCACGGCCTACGTGGACGCCGGCGTCCCGGCCAACCTCACCAACGACCGCGGCGACTGCCTCGTGATGCTCGCCGCCTACCACGGCCACGCCGACGCCGTACGCGCCCTGCTTGCCCGCGGCGCCGACGCCGACCGCGTCAACGACCGGGGCCAGACCCCCCTCGCGGGCGCCGTGTTCAAGGGCGAGCAGGAAGTGATCAGGGCCCTCCTCGAAGGCGGCGCCGACCCCTCCGCGGGCACGCCGTCGGCTCTCGACACGGCCCGCATGTTCGGCCGGGCCGAACTGCTGGAACTCTTCGGCGAGCAGTGACCCCGGCGCCGTCCGCACGCCGTCCACGCGCTGGCCCCCTGCGCGTCCGGCGCGGCGCGGGATCGGGCCGGGCGACGGCGGGCCGCCGGAAATATCGGTCGCGGTCGCGCGGACGCCGGGGTCATCATGACGTCGTGATTCACGGACGCGACGGCTGGGCAGGCGTTGCCGCGCCGCGCGGCCCGTGATGCGGCCCGTACGGGTCACCGACGAGAGGCAGAGGAAGATGGTCAACAGCAAGCAAGAGACGGCGGGCGCCCCGACGTGTTGTCGCGCGGCCAGGTAGTGCGCGTCCCCCGGTTGCGTCGACGCTTGATGTGAGGCTGTCTTCCATGTTCGATCCGGTCATAGCGCCCAGCGGCACGCTGCTCGGCCTGCTCCAGCGGGGCCGCGGCGACGGAACGCTGCACGCGCTCACCGCGCCCCGTGCCGAAGCGCTCGCGGCGCTCAACCACTGCGTGCTGAGCGACCCCCGCCGCGACTGGCAGGTGGAGAACCGCTCCCTGTACTACGCCCGGCTCTTCCTCGATCTCGGAGGCGAGCTGGACGACGTCGCGGCCCACCTCTTCGACCCCGAGGACGCCCTGGACGCCGACGAGTCCCGTACCGGGCTCGCCCTCGCCGTCCTCGGCCACCTCGCCTCCTACGGCCGCCGGGACGCGCTCGCCCTGCTGCGCCGGTACGCGGCCACGGGCGCCAACTGGGCCTGGGCCCTGGACGAGCTGGCGCTGCGGGACGACGACTCCGGGCTGCGCGCCCTCGCCGCGCCGGTCCTCGCGCGCTTCGCCGCCGACGCCGAGGGCGACGCCGGACTTGCCGTCGCCGTGCGCGACGCCTTCGAGCCGCGGCCCTGGCGGCTGTGGGCCCAGGACCCGCGCCCGTCGATCGCCGCACGCGTACGGGCCGCTCAGGAGACCGGCAGCTTCGACCGCTGGCAGCGACAGCTCCGCCCCACCGGGCCGCGGCCCGGCTGGAGCGTGCGGGCCGTCTTCGAATGGGCCCAGCAGGGCCTGGACCGCGGCGCCGCGCTCGACGTGCCGGCCGCCCGCTGCCTGGCCGCCGTCGCCGGGCCCGCGGACCGGACCGAGATCCTGCTGGCCGCGCGACAGGGCGACGACGGCGCGCGCTGCACCGCTCTGCGCTACCTCGCCGACGCGGGCGATTCCGGCGCCCTCGACCTGATCGAGGCGGCCGTCTGCGACGGCTCCGCCCCCGTGGCCGAGGCCGCCGTCGCCGCTTTCGAACGCATGCGCGGCGCGGGGGCCGTGGACCGGGCGCGCGGCTGGGTCAACCGCCCCGACCCGCTCGGCGCCGCCGCCGGCCGCGTGCTCGCCTGCCGCGGCGAAGCCCGCGACCGCGACCTCGTGCTCGCCGCCCTCCGGGAGGCCGTCCGGGGCGAGGGGCCCGACGCCCCTGCCCTGTGGACCCTCGTGGACGGGGCCGGACGGCTCGGCATCGCATGCGCCGCGCCCGTGCTGCGCCACGTCTACCGCGAGACCGCCTCCTCCCACCTGCGGGGCCGCGCCGCCCGCGCCCTGGCCGCCACGGACCCGTCCTTCCCCGCCGGCCTCGCCGTCGAGTGCCTGTGGGACTGCGAGGAGACCACCCGCGAACTCGCCGCCCGGCACGCCGAGACGGGGGACACGCGCGTCGTCGAGCGACTGCGCCGACTGGCCGCCGATCCGGCCGAGGAGGCCGAGGTCCAGACGGCGGTCCGCAGCCGGATCAACCCTGACTTGCCGACGGTCTGAACGCGCGCGGGCCTGCGTCGCCGCGGCCGTGCGGTCCCGGCGGTCTGCGGCCCGGGGCGAGGCCGAGGCCCCTGCCGGGCGGCAGGGGCAGGCCGGTCGGGCCGCTCAGCGCCGCCGCCGGACCGCCGCGAAGCGGACCGGAGTGCCCGGGGCGGCCTGGGCGGCGGCTGGGAGGTCGCGGGCGCGGACCACGCCGATGACCGGATAGCCGCCTGTGGTGGGGTGGTCGGCGAGGAAGACCACCGGCCCGCCGTCCGGCGGCACTTGGACCGCGCCCAGCACCATGCCCTCGCTGGGCAGCTCGCCCTCCCGGGCACGGGCCAGCGCGGGGCCCTCGATGCGCAGCCCGATCCGGTTGGAGTGCGGCGACACGCGGTACGGGCGGGAGGTGAAGCGCCGCAGGGCCTCACCGGTGAACCAGTCCCCGCGCGGCCCGAGGACCACGTGCAGGACCAGCTCGGCCGGCGGCCGCGGCTGCGGGGCGACGTCCACGCGCGCGGGCGGCCCGGTCGACGGTCCCAGGGGGAGCAGCGCGCCGACGGCGAGCGGCGCGGGTCCGAGTCCGGACAGCAGGTCCGTGGAGCGGCTGCCCAGGACCGGCTCCACGGCGACCCCGCCGGACAGGGCCACGTATCCGCGTACGCCCGCGGTCGCCGCGCCCACCTCCAGCAGGGCCCCGGACGGCACCCGTACGGGCGCTCCCCAGGCGGCGGGCCGCCCGTCCACCGTCACGGGGCAGAACGCGCCGGTGACCGCGACGACGACCTCCGAGCGGGGGCGCAGCGCGCACCCGTCGAGCGTCGTCTCCAGGACGGCCGCGCCGACAGGGTTGCCCACCAGCCGGTTGGCGAGGGCGGCGGCGGGCGCGTCCAGCGCCCCCGACCGGGGAACGCCGAGGTGCGCGCAGCCGACGCGCCCCTCGTCCTGCACGGTGGTCAGCGCACCGGCCCGGACGACGGCGACACCACGGTCCGTCATCCCGCCGCACCCGCCTCTCCGGGCCGTCCCGTCGCACCGTCCTCTCTAGGCCGTCCCGCCGCAACGTCCCTTTTGGCCTGTTCGTCCGCAGGGGACTCGTCGGTCTCTTCCGCGGCGCCTGCCCCGGCAGCACGCCGCGCATCGTCTGCCGCACGTCCCGCGTCGACCGGTTCCTCCGGCCCGACCGGGACGAACCGCACGCGCGTGCCCGGCGACAGCAGTGCGGGCGGCACGCGCGCGGGGTCCCAGAGCACCGCGTCCGTCGTGCCGATCAACTGCCAGCCGCCCGGCGAGGAGCGCGGGTATACGCCGGTGTACGGGCCGGCCAGCGCCACCGATCCGGCCGGGACCGCGGTGCGCGGAGCGGCCCGGCGCGGGACGTGGCAGCGGGCCGGGAGCCCGGTGAGATAGCCGAAGCCCGGCGCGAACCCGCAGAACGCGACGCGGAACTCGGTGGCCGCGTGGAGACGGCCGACCTCCGCTTCGCCGACGTTCCAGTGCGCCGCGACGGCGGCGAGGTCGGGGCCGTCGTACCGCACCGGCAGCTCCACCGTCCGGTCGCCGCGCGGAGGCGCCGGGGGCACGTCCCAGGCGGTCAGTTCGCGGGCCACCCGGTCCGGTTCGGCCAGGCCGTCCAGGAGGACCGTCCGGGCGGCGGGCACGATCTCCCGGACCGCCAGCAGGCCCTCGGCGCGGCGGCGCACCAGCTCCGCGTGCAGCGCCTGCGCCTGCCCGCCGGAGGAGACCTCGACGAGCAGCGCGTCGTCGCCGACCGGCAGCGCCCTCATGCGAACGCCTCCACCCGCACACCGGACGCCGTCAGCCGCTCCCGGACCCGGCGGGCCAGCTCCACCGCGCCCGGCGTGTCCCCGTGCAGGCACAGCGAGCGGGCCCGCACCCCGACCACCGCTCCCGTGTGCGAGCGGACCGTCCCCGAGCTGGCCAGGCCCAGCGAGCGCTCGACGACCGACTCCGGGTCGGCGACCACCGCGCCGTCCCGGTCGCGCGGCACCAGCGTGCCCTCGTCGGTGTAGGCACGGTCCGCGAACGCCTCGGCGACCGCGCCGAGTCCGGCCTCCCCCGCCAGCTCCAGCAGACGCGAGCCGGGCAGCCCGAGCACCGGAAGGGCGGTGCCGGCGAGCAGCACGCCCTCGACGACCGCGCCCGCCTGCTCCTCGTCGCGCACCACCCGGTGGTAGAGCGCGCCGTGCGGTTTGACGTACGACACGCGGGCGCCCGCCGCGCGCGCGAACACTTCCAGGGCGCCGATCTGGTAGGCGACCTCGGCGGCCAGTTCGGCGCGCGGCACGTCCATCGCCCGCCGCCCGAACCCGGCGAGGTCCCGGTAGGAGACCTGCGCGCCGATCCGCACGCCGCGCTCGGCCGCCGTCTCGCACACCCGGCGCATGGTGACCGGGTCCCCGGCGTGGAAGCCGCAGGCCACGTTCGCGCTGGTGACGACGGACAGCAGCCCCTCGTCGTCGGTCAGCCGCCAGCGGCCGAAGCCCTCGCCGAGATCGGCGTTGAGATCGATGGAGGCCATGGGCCGGTCCCTCGCGTTTCTGCTCAGGCCACGCGGTACCGCTCGTCGCGGGCGTCAGTCACGAACATATGCCCCGGTTCGGGGGTGAGGGCGAACGGGAACGGAGGCCGGGGACCGGGGCGGGGGAGTCGTGCTGGGGACCGGGCGGCACCTTTATCCAGCATGGTAGAGGATCGTTGAACGATCCCTCAATACCTCTGTTGTTCCCTTCTTGCGTATGCGATTGAATCCGGGCATGGCAGAGCAGCTCAGGACACTGGCCGACGACCGCGCCCTGCTGGGCCGCACCAGCACCGCCGAGCGGGTCTCGGACATCCTCCGAAGCCGCATCGCCGACGGCTACTTCCCGCCCGGCGCCCGGCTGCCGGAGGACGACATCGGCGGCGCGCTCGGCGTCTCCCGCAACACCCTGCGCGAGGCGTTCCGCCTGCTCACCCACGAGCGTCTGCTCGTCCACGAGTTGAACCGGGGCGTCTTCGTCCGGGTGCTGGCCGTCGAGGACGTCGAGGACATCTACCGCACCCGGCGCCTCGTCGAGTGCGCCGTCGTGCGCGGCCTCGGCCGGCCGCCGTACGCGCTCGACGGGCTCGCCGCGGCCGTCGAGCAGGGGCGGCGGGCGGCCGACCAGGGCGACTGGAAGGACCTGGGCACCGCCAACATCCACTTCCACCGCGAACTGGTCGCGCTGGCCGGCAGCGAGCGCACCGACGAGCTGATGCGCTCCGTCTTCGCCGAACTGCGCCTCGCCTTCCACGTGGTGGACGATCCGCAGCGGCTGCACGAGCCCTACTTCACCCGCAACCGGCAGCTCCTGCGGGCGCTGGAGGCCGGCGACCTGGACGGGGCGGAGCGGATGCTCGCGGTCTACCTGGACGACTCGCTGGAGAAGGTGGTGGAGGTGTACCGGCGGAGGGTCGGCGAGGAGGGCTAGATCCCCCTCTTCGGGTTCTTCACTTCAGGTCTTCCGAACTCCTTCGAAGTCGGCCGATTTCCTTCCCGTCCTGCCGAACTCCGTCCCACCGGGGCCGAGGTGACGACGAGGCCGGTCGCGGCCTCCGTGCGGGGAGCACGGCCGCCACGCCACGGTCCGGCCGTCCGGCCACGGGGTGCGTCTGGGCCGTTTGGGTCGATGTCAGACCGAGGACCTAGTCTGTGCACCGTGACTTCGCCTGCACCGACGGACCGTGTTCCGGCCCAGCTCAGCGCGGCGCCGCGCCCCGCACCGGGGCCGGCCGCCGACGAGGGGCTGGCGCGGCGGCTGCGCGCGCTCGCCTGCACCGCGCCGCTGCACGACCTCGACGCGCGCAAGGCCAACCTGGCGGGCGAGTACTCGGTCTACGGCATGGCGGAGGTCGCGCTCGCCGCCATCGACCTCGTCACGCTCCACATGGACTTCGACACCGGGGCCGACCACGACCAGATCGTGGCCCGGCTCGTCCCGCGCGTCGCCGCCCAGGCCCCGGGCCGCCCCGCCGCCGAGCACGAGCGCGTGGCCCGCTGGGTCCTGGAGAACCTGATCAACGTCGGCAGCGCCGACCGCGGCTTCCGCGCGGTGTACGGCACGTTCGCCCCCGACGGCGCCTATGTCCGGCGCGACTACGACTTCAAGCTCCTCGAAGAGGTGCCGGGACCGGGCGGCGCCGTGTACCTGCGCACGACGGACGAAGCGGTCAACGTCCTGGTCGGGGCCCTGGACACCGACGTCACCAGCGCGCAGATCGCCGCCGAGGTGAAGTTGGAGGTGCTCATCAGGCGCGGCCGGCTCGCCGACGCCCAACTCGCCGCCGAGCAGGCCCGCTACCGGACCGTGCAGTACTCCGAGACCCTGCGCCGGGCCCTGGAGGCCACCCGCCGCAACGTGCGCGCGGTGGACTGGCTCGACGCCGTGCCGGACATGATCGCCGAGGCCCTGGACCACGTCGCCGACCGCTACCGGCACGAGAACGCGATCCTCACCAACATCCGCAAGGCCCGCGACGAGACCGAGGAGCCCGAGAACAAGCGGCGGGCCGCCGAACTCGTCGACATCGTCAAGGACTGCATCCGCCGGCACACCCAGCTCCAGGCGCGGCTGCTGGAGGCCGGCCCCCTCTTCCGCGCCGAACAGGACCGGCAGGCGTTCGCCACCCCCCTGACTGCCTCCGGCACGGACCTGTACGGCCACCTGCTCGCGCCCGTGCTGCCGCTTCCGCTCCAGGACGCGATCGGCGTCACGGACGCCTTCTTCGCGCACGGCGCCGGTCTGCGCACCCCGGTCTCCGTGCGGGTCGGCGACCTGATCGACATCCTGCTGACGCCGCCTGCGGAACGGGAGCACCTGGGCGCGGAGATGCCCGAGCCCGACCTGATCGCGACCCCGGACGACAGCCGGTTCAGCGAGGAGCAGTTGGCGGCCGCCAAGGAGCTGCTGGACCTGCCCGCCGACGCTCCCCGCAGGCTCTCCGGCCTGCTCGCCGAGGCCCGCCGCAAGGACGCCGAACTGCCCTACCTGGTCGCCCTCCTCGCCGTGCACGCGGCCAGCCCGCCGGTCGGCACCGCCTACCGGCAGGGCGAGGAGAAGCTGCTGTTCGCCGTGGACGACGGCGCCGAGCTGGACGACGCGGAGTTCGGCGGCGCCGACCTGATCGTCGGCACGGCCCTGCTGGACGCGGCCGGCATGGCCGCCGACCGGACGGAGGCGGCGTGAACCCCGCCCGGCCCGCGCCCGCTCCTGGAGGAGCCGGGCGCCGCCCGCGCCACGAGCACCGCGCCGGTGACCGCCGCCCGAGCGGCGCCGGGCGCACCCCCGTCCTGGGGCGCACGTCCGTCCTGGGGCGCACCCCCGTCCCCGGGCACCGCCCCGACTCCGAGCACCGACCTCGCCCCGACGACCGACCCCGTCACGACCGCCGACCTTGCCTCGACCACCAACCTCGTCCCGACGACCGACCTCGCCTCGACCACCAACCCCGTCATAACCACCGATCCCGCCCCGACCACCGTCCCCGCGACGCGCACCACCCCAGCAAGGAGCATCGCCCGTGACCGAGCACGTCGACCGGAGTGAGCCGGAATCCGGCGGCGCGCCCACGACGGCCGCCGTCACCCCCGCCGACGCCGCCGACGCGGCGCGGCTCGTCGCCTTCGGCCTCCAGCCCAGACTCCAGCCCGCCCGGGACCAGGAGTACGCCGAGCTGCTGCGCCGCCATCGCGACGACCCGGCGTTTGCCCGGCTCGCCGACGCCGTCGCCGCCGGTCTGGGACTGGTCGTGCTGGAGGTCTCCGCGCGCGCGGGGATGGCGGTGACCGCGGCCGAGGACTCGGTCTTCGCCGTCCGCATGGGCGACTACGCCCGCCGGACGGCGGCCGACTCGGGCGACCGCTTCCTGCACGGGCTCGCCCATCTCGCCGTCGCCTCCCTGGCCTTCCCGCGGCCCGAGGACCTGGCCGACGACGCCTACATCGGGCGTGTGACGGTCAACGGCGTCGACGCCTTCGTACGGCAGGCGTGCCGCCGTCTGGAGGAGCGCGCCGAGGAGCAGGGCGAGAACACCGACCCGGCCAGCGACGCGCCCGGCCTGGAGGCCGCCTGGCGCATCTGGGCCAGACGCAGCGCGACCGGCGCGACCAAGGACGCCCGCCGTCCGTCCGCCTCGACCACCGGCATCGTCGCCAAGGCCCTGGCCTTCCTCACCGACTCCGGGTTCCTCCAGCGCACCGGCGACGACAGCGGCGGCACTTACCGCACCACTGCCCGCTACCAGCTCCAAGTCCGCGACATGGCGTCCGGCGCCGCGATGGCCGAACTCCTGGACCTGGGCGTCGTCCCGGTGACCGACGGCGCCCCGAGCCTGCTGCCCGCCGACGACACCGACGACCTGGAGCTGGCGCCCGACGCCGGGCTGCCCTTCTACTCCGCCGCGACCCCCTCGGCCCCCTCCCAGCCCTGAGCGCCCTGAGCCCTCCCGCCCGGCCCTGTCTCCCCGACCGACCGCCGCAACCGCCCGAACACCCCCGATCCGCGAGAAGACTGACGAGAGTCCGCCATGTACGAGCTGTCCCGGGTCCGCCTCTACTCCATCGGGCCCGCCGGTGCGCGTTACGCCGACACCGTGCTTGACCTGCGGGGCGTGGGCGAGCCGGTGCCCGACCCCGCGCCCGCCCAGGCGGAGTTCTTCGAGGAGGAGCCGGTGGGCCCGCCGCGCAGGCCCGCGCCCGCCGGAGTGCTGTTCCTGGAGAACGGCGGCGGCAAGTCGGTCCTGCTCAAGCTGATCTTCTCCGTGATGCTGCCGGGCCACCGCAACACCCTCGGCGGCGCCAGCTCCGGCGTGCTGCGCAAGTTCCTGCTCGCCGACGACTGCGGGCACGTGGCGCTGGAATGGCAGCACGTGCAGACCGGCGAGTGCCTGGTCGTCGGCAAGGTCAGCGAGTGGCGCGGGCGCCAGGTGTCCAACGACCCGCGCAAGTTCGCCGAGGCGTGGTACTCCTTCCGGCCCGGTCCCGGGCTGAGCCTGGACGGCCTCCCCGTCGCCGAGGCCACCTCCGTCCGGCCGCCCGCCGAGGGCCAGTCCGGCGCCCAGGGCCGTCGGCGCACCATGAAGGGCTTCCGCGACGCGATCACCGAGGCAGGCAAGGCGTATCCGCATCTGGAGGTGCACTGGGAGGAGATCCACGACCGGTGGATCGAGCACCTGGGCGACCTCGGTCTGGACCCCGAACTCTTCCGCTACCAGCGGGAGATGAACGCCGACGAGGGCGAGGCGGCCGGCCTGTTCGCCGTGAAGAGGGACTCCGACTTCACCGACCTGCTGCTGCGCGCCGTCACCGACACCCGCGACACCGACGGACTGGCCGACCTGGTCAGCGGCTTCGGCGACAAGCTGGGCCGCCGCGCCGAACTGATCGCCGAACGGGACTTCACCGCGGGCTCGGTCGACCTGCTCGGCCGGATCGTCGACGCCGCCCAGAGCCGTGCCCACGCCCGCGACGTGCACACCGGCGCCGAACGGCGCACCCGGACCCTGGCCCGGCGGCTGTCCGCCCGCGCCGTCCAGGAGCGCGTCCGGGCCGCCGACCTCGCCCAGCGCGTGACCGCCGCCGCCTCCGCCGTGACGCACTCCGCGAGCGCCCGCGAGCGCGGCGCGCTGATCGCCGCCGAACTCGCCTACCGCCACGCCTCATTGGCGCTGGCCGCCGCCGAGAAGTCCGCCGCCGCGCAGAAGCGGGAGCTGGCCGACGCCCGCACCCTGCACTCCGCCTGGCAGGCCGCCGAGGCCGCGCTGCGCCACCGCGCCGCCGCCGACCGGGCGGCCCGCGTCTCCGCCGCCATCCAGGAGGCCGAGCGCGACGCGGCCCCGGCGCTCGCCGCCCGCGCCAAGGCCGCCGTCGACCTCGTACGGGCACTGCACGCCGCCGCGCAGAACGCCGAAGCCCTCGCCAACGAGGGGGAGGAGCGGTCCGCGCAGCTCCAGGAAGTCGGCGAGACCGCCCACCGGGACGCCACCGCCGCCGCCACCGAGGCGCAGCGCGCCCGCAGCGAGACCGGCCACCTGCGCCAGCGGCTGACCGAGGTCGAGCAGGAGACCGCCGAGGCCGTCCGCGCCGGCTGGCTCGACGACAGCGCCCCCGACGCGAACCCCGCGCGCGCCGCCCTGGCCGCCGCCGACGCGGAGAAGACCGCCGTCGCCGCCTGGGACGAGGCCCGCGACGCCGCCCGCAGGGCGGCGGAGCGCGCCCGCGAGGCGGCCTCCGCCGAGTCCCGCGCCGAACTCACCGCGGCCCGCGCGGCCGACGCGGCGACGGCCGCCGAACGCTCCCACCAGGCCGAACGGCGGATCGCCGAGGCGCTGGCCGCCGAAGAACGGCTGGCGGAGCTGCTGAGCCTGCCCGGCGCCCGTACCGCCGCACGGCCCGGCGTACCGGCGCCGCGTACCGGCGCCGAGGACGCCGGCGCCGGCCGGGGGCCGCAGGACCGGACGCCCGCGCCCGGCGCCGGCGGCGACCCGCACCCCGCAGGCGACGCCCAGGCCAGTGACGGAGTCCTCGCCCCGGAGGACTTGGACCGCTACGCGGACGAGCTGCGCGGACTCCTCGACGACGCCGTCTCCTCCGCCGAACGGCACCTGTTCGAGCTGCGCACGGCCGCCGCCGACGACTCCCGCATCCTCGGCGCGCTCGGCGACGGCGGGCTCCTCCCGCCCGGCCCCGACGTGCTGGCCACCGTCGAGTTCCTGGGCGAGCACGGCATCCCCGCGCTGCCCGGGTGGCGCTATCTCGCCCAGGCCGTCGACCCCGCCGACCACGCGCGCGTGCTGGCCGCCCGGCCCGAACTGGTCGACGGCGTGATCATCACCGACCCGGACACGCACGCCCGCGCCCGCGACACGCTCGCCGAGGCGGCCCTGCTGCCCCGGTCCGCCGTGGCCGTCGGCACCGCCGCCGCCCTGCTCGCGCCCACCCCGCCCGCGGACGCGGCGCCCACCGGCGTCTTCGGCGTCTTTCTGGTTCCCCCGAACCCCGCCATGCACGACGAGCAGGCCGCCGACGAGGAGCGGCAGACGCTGCGCGCACGGGCCGCCGAGCGGGACGAGGAGATCCGGCGCCTCGCCGCCCGGCTCGGCAAGGACCGGGAACTGACCGCCCGTCTCGGCTCCTGGCGCACCGGCTGTCCCGCCGGACGCCTGCGGGAACTCGCCGCGGCCGCGGCCGAGGCCCGCGCGTTCGCCGGGGAGAGGGAAGCCGAGCGGGCCGAGGCGCGGACCGCGCGGGCGGAAGCCGAGGAGGGCGCCGCCGAGACCGCCGCGCTGCGCGACGAGCGGCAGGAGGCCGCGCAGAAGGCCCGGCGCGCCGCCGACGCCCTCGCCGGACTCGCCTACCGGCTGCGCGAGCGGGCGGGCTGGCAGGCCAGGCTGCGCGAACTGGCCGACGAGGGCGCGGAGTCGGAGGCCCGCGCCCAGTCCTGCCTGGACCGCGCCCGAGCGGCCGACGAGGACCGGCGCGCCGCTCAGCGCGCCGCCGACGACGCCCGCCGGACCGCCCGCGCCCTGCGCGCCGAGCGCTCCGAGATCGCCGGCGCCCCCGACGAGGTGCCCGACGCCGACGGGACCGCGCCGAGCACGTCCCTGCCCGCCCTCCGCGAGGCGTACCGGGCCGCGTCCCAGGTGTACGAGAAGGTCGGCGTCGGCGCCGACCTGCGCGCCGAACAGGCACGCGCCGAGAGCGACGAGAGCGCGGCCCGCGCCGAACTCGACCGGCTCACCAACAAGGTCCGCACCCGCGCGGAGCAGCTCCTGTCCTCGCCCGACGGATCCGACGGGCCGTCCCGGCAGGCCGCGGCGGCCCGCGCCGAGGAACTGGTGCAGCTCCTGGAGACCCGGATGTCGACCGCCAGCGAACAGCTCGGGCGGCTGCGCGGCGAGGCCGAGCGGCTGGCGCCCGAGGACGCCGAGGCGCACACCGCGCTGCCCGAGGAGCTGCTGCCGCGCGACGCCGAGCACGCGCAGGCCCTGCTCCGCACGGCTGCCGCCGAACTCGCCTCCCGCACCGGGGCGTTGGCCCAGTCCCGGGAGGCGCACGCGGAGCTGCTGGACACCCACCGCGCCGCCGAGGACGCCGCCGGGGGCTTCGACGAGACCGCCGCCCTGCTCCGCGACCTGCTGCGCGAGCACACCGGCGAGGAGGACCAGGAGGAGCCGGCGCCGTACCCGGGCGCTCTGGACGCGGCCCGGCAGGCGGCAGCCGAGGCCCGCCGCTCGCTGCGCGGCTGCGCCGCCGACCTGTCCGCCGCCGAGGCCGCCGTGCGCGAGGCGAGCGACGTCCTGGTCCGGCACGCCAACTCCACCCGCTACGAGCAGGTGCGCACCCCCGCCCGGCAGCAGATCCGGGAGCTGCCCGCCTCCGCGCTCCCCGAGCACGCCCAGAAGTGGGCCGACGCCTTCGCGCCCCGGCTGCGCGTCCTCACCGACGAACTGGCCCAGTTGGAGCGCAACCGCGACTCGATCGTGGACCGGCTGCGCGGCCTCGTCGAGTCCGCGCTCGCCACGCTCCGCTCCGCCCAGCGCCTGTCGCGCCTGCCGGAGGGGCTCGGCGAGTGGTCCGGGCAGGAGTTCCTGCGCATCCGGTTCGAGGAGCCCGACCAGGCCGCCCTCACCGAGCGGCTGGGCGAGGTCATCGACGAGGCGACCCGCGCCGCCGTCAAGAAGAACTCCGACCTGCGCCGCGACGGCATGTCCCTGCTGCTGCGCGGAGTGGGCGCCGCGCTCCAGCCCAAGGGCGTCGCGGTGGAGATCCTGAAGCCGGACGCCGTGCTGCGCGCCGAGCGCGTGCCCGTCGGCCAGATGGGCGACGTGTTCTCCGGCGGCCAGTTGCTCACCGCCGCCATCGCCCTGTACTGCACGATGGCGGCCCTGCGGTCGAACGACCGGGGCCGGGACAGGCACCGCCACGCGGGCACGCTGTTCCTGGACAACCCCATCGGCCGCGCCAACGCCACCTACCTGCTGGAACTCCAGCGGGCCGTCTCCGACGCCCTGGGCGTCCAACTGCTCTACACCACCGGCCTGTTCGACACGACGGCACTGGCGGAGTTCCCGCTCGTCATCCGCATGCGCAACGACGCGGACCTCCGGGCGGGGCTGAAGTACATCAGCGTGGAGGAACACCTCCGTCCGGGACTGCCCCAGCAGGCCCCGGACGGCGAGGCGGTGCACAGCGAGATCACGGCCACCCGGATGTTCAGGCGCCCGGCCTGACCGCGGTCCTCAACTGCTCTCGGTGAGGAACGGACGCAGTGCCGCGGTGAGTTCGGCGGGCGCGTCCATGGCGATGAGGTGAGCCGCGCCGGCGAACTCGACCAGGGCGGCGCCGGGGATCTCGGCGGCGTAGCGGCGGGCGATGTCCTGGAAGTCCGCGACGTCGAGCTTCCCGACGCCCACCAGGGTGGGGACGGAGACGGCGGCGAGGTCGCCGGTCGCGGGACCCTGGGAGTGCTGCCCCACCAGGGCCTGGTTCACCAGCGACGTCCGCAGCGGGCCGCGGAGCCGCTCGGACAGCCCGTCGGCCACGTCGTCCCACTCGCGGACGGGCCCGCGCAGCCACATGTCCAGGTTGACCTGCACGGCGGCGTCCAGATCGCCCGCCTCCAAGGCCGCCGTCTCGGCCTCGTCGTACGCGATCATCTCCGAAGACCAGGCGTAGCGCGGCCACGGTGCGGCGAGCATCGCCAGGCGCCGTACCCGCTCCGGGTGCGTGAGCGCGAAGTCCACGGCCACGCGCCCGCCCCAGGACGCGCCCACGAGCTGGACACGTTCATGGCCGAGGTGGTCCAGGAGACGGCTCAGGTCGTCGGTCTCGCGGAACGCGCCGGTGGGAGGCGCGGACTCGCCGAAGCCGCGCAGGTCGTACCGGATCACGGTGTGGCGTTCCGCGAGAGCGGGCACGACCGCGTCCCACATGCGGTGGTCGGCGACACCGGCGTGCACGAGCACGACGGGCGGTCCGTCGCCGGCTATGTCGTAGGACAGGTGTCCGAGATCATCTTTGAGAACGAGCATGTGCGGATGATCGCAGGACGTCCGAGCAGGAGACAACTAGAGCGCGCGCTGGCGGCCTGACCGGGCTAACGATCCTCGGACCGGCCGAACTTCAGGTACGCGACGAGGCCGAAGACGTTCCCGAACGCGCAGATCGCGAGCCAGGTCTGCGGCGTCAGGCTCCGAGTGTTCTGGTGGCGCACGACGTCGACCATGCAGAGGAGGGCGGGCAGGAGCGCGACGAGCGGCACGAGCGCGACCCACGGTGCGGACGCGGACGGCGACGGGCTGAGGGAGTCGGCCAGCACGGAAGTCTCTTCTCTCGACGAGGGGGAGCGGGGCGCTTACCGCGTCCCTACGGCGACGGTTACGGCGTCTCGGGCGGCAGGATGAAGATTCCGGCGACCTTCTCGTCCCCGTCGAACGCGACCCGGGCCTTCATGTCGCCGGCCTCGTAGCGCAGCGGGACGTCGACGACCGTGTGGTCGCCGATGCGCCGGACGAACGGGTCGTCCTGCCCGAAGCCCTCGAACGCGCCGACCAGGCCGGTGACCGCGGCGAGGCCGTCGCCCCGCGCCTTGTCGGTGAACGCCGCCAGCACCTCGGCGTTGAACGACCGCCTGGCTTCCTCCATCCGGCCTTCCAGGACGTGCGTCACGACGGCGGTGGCGCGTTCGGCGGCGTCGGTCATGCGCACCGTCTTGTCCATGGGTTCTCCCGTTCGGGGGTCGATGGGCTTGCCGAACCGCTGGAAAGCGGCTTGGCGGGTGACTCCGAGCAGGTCCCCGATCTCCTGCCAGGTGTGACCGGCGTCCCGAGCCTGCTGCACGCACAGCTTGAGCACCTGCCCCGCCACGTCGTCGACGCTCTGAGAACGCCGCACCAGATCCAGGTAGGCGGGCGGCGTCAGCGGGCTGCCCACCGCCGCGGACAGGGCTGCGGCCCGTTCGGCCAGCAGAGCGCTCAGGGCGGCGAGGGACATCGAAGAGTCGGCCACATGTCAAGGTTGCCTTGACACGAAGATGCTGTCAAGGATTCCTTTACGCAGGCCCGCGCACCGCCCGTGACCCGGGAAGGAGCGCGCTGACGGTTGGGAAAGGGGCGCGCCGGTTCCGCGCGCCGACTCCGCACCTCTCGCGACCCGCCGGGGAGTGCGACGGCCGCGTACGTGCCCGCGCGCGGCCTGGGATGCGACAGCGCGCGCATGACCCGCGCACGGCTGAGAGGGCGACGCTGTACGCACGACCCGCACGCGGCCCTGGGGCTGGGGGCGAAGTGCGACAGCGCACGCCCCCTAGGAGTGGGACAGCCGCCCCGCGCCGCTCCGCCGCCGGTGTATGCGCTCCTGGGAGCGCCGCGTCGTCCGCTGTTCGCGCCGGGACGACCGTCGCTCGCGCCGCAGGGAGCGCGCCGTGCTGTTCGGCGCCGAGACCACGCCGTTGCGCTGGCTCCACGCCTGGCGGGTCACCCAGACGTCCAGCGCCGCCCAGGTGGCCACCACGATGCTCGCCACACTGCTGAGCCCCAGGGGCAGGGCGGGCCAGGTGCCGGCCAGGGTGCACAGGAAGGCCACCACGGTCTGGATGAGCGTCACGGAGATGATCAGCAACGCCCGCACGGCCGCTCTGCGCACCGGATCCGGCAGCCTGCGCCGACGCGCGGGCTCCTCGATCCACAGCGTCCGATAGCCGGTCTGCCCGGCGGCTTCGACCTCTTCCGCCACGTCTGCCGCGCCCCGTGCCCCCGCTGTCGGCTCCCGTCGGCCGTCGGCCGCCGGAATGTCGTGAACCGGGGCCTGCGGCGCCCATAGCGCTCTTGACGGCCCCACTCCCTCGCCGGTGGTCCTCTCGCGTCGCCCCGCCGTGCCCATCAACATGTCACTCCCCACCGACAGCAGACCGCTCGCCCCCCGGTGCTCGAAAAACCGGCTTCCCAGTGGCTGCCCGGCTTGCGCTGCTTTACGCCGCCCAGTTGCGGGATGCGGCTCCAGTGGCCGATTCCGCCCCGAAGCCCTACGCATAAGACGAGCGGAGGAGCGCGAAGATTCCCGGCGAGCGAAAAGAATCGGCCAACCAGAGCGCACCCGTGGCCGATTTCGCATATCCTGCCCCCTCCCCGTTCCGTGCCGCCATCTCCCGCCATGCCCGGACAACTCATCATCTCTCGTCGCTAGAACGGAAGTTCACACTCCGGTCGGGCCTTCGAGTTGACTGTGTGTCGGTAGTAGGCTCGCGCCGTTTGTTGACGCACATGTGCACCCCCGGTCGGTGGGGGGACGAGCTGGGGGAGTCCATGCGCTTTCGCGGGAAGTCCATCCGCCGGAAGATCGTGGCGTTGCTTCTCGTGCCGCTGCTGTCGCTGGCCGCGATCTGGGCGTTCGCCACGGTGATCACGGGACGCCAGGCGAGCCAGCTCTTCCAGGCGCGGTCCGTGGCCGAGAAGGTCGCCTATCCGGCCGAGGACGTCGTCCGCGCGCTCCAGCAGGAGCGGCGCCAGAGCCTCGTCCACCTCGCCGACCCGCGCGACGCCGACGGCCTCGCCGCACTGCGGCGCAGCCGTACCGCCACCGACCGCAGCGTGGCCGCGCTGCGCCGCGACGCGCAGAGCGGCGACGTCCGTGAGGCGCTCGACGCCGGATCCGGCGGCCGGCTGGGCGCCGTGCTGGACGCCCTCGGCGCCCTGGACTCGCTGCGCCGCAGCGTCGAGGACCGCACCGTCGACCGGGCCGAGGCGCTCAGCCTCTACGACCACCTCGTCGACCCCTGCTACGTCCTGCTCGCCAGCCTCCACGTCATCGACGACGCGAACCTGGACAAGCAGTACCGCGCCCTGGTCAACCTGGCCCGAGCCCGCGAACTCCTCTCCCGCGAAGACGCGTTGCTCGGCTCCTCGCTCGTCGTCGGCGCCGTCACCCACGAGGAGAGCCGCGCCCTCTCCGACCTGGTCGCCCAGCGGTCCATGCTGTACGACATCAGCCTCCCGATGCTGCCCGCCCCCGAACGGAGCCGCTACTACGGCTTCTGGGCGAACGCGTCCTCCGTCTCGCTGCGCGCCGCCGAACAGGCCGCCGCCTCCACGGCGTCCGGCGCCCCCCGAGGCGTCACCGCGGAGAGCTGGGGCGCCGCCTCCGCGGGAGCGCTCGACGGCCTGGCTGCCCTCGACGACCAGGCCCGCGACCACTACCAGGATCAAGTCCGCCCGGTCGCGATGAACGTCATCCTCCAGGCGGCCGTCGCAGGCGTCCTCGGCCTGATCGCCGTGCTCTTCTCGCTCTTCCTGTCGGTGCGCGTCGGCCGGGCGCTCATCCGCGACCTGCGGCAGTTGCGGCTGGAGGCCCACGAGGCGTCCGGCGTCCGCCTGCCCGGCGTGATGCGTCGCCTGTCGGCCGGCGAAAAGGTCGACGTAGAGACCGAGGTTCCGCGCCTGGAGTACGACAAGAACGAGATCGGCGAGGTCGGCCAAGCGCTCAACACCCTCCAGCGCGCCGCCGTCGAGGCCGCCGTCAAGCAGGCCGAACTCCGCGCCGGCGTCTCCGAGGTCTTCGTCAACCTCGCCCGCCGCAGCCAGGTCCTGCTGCACAAGCAGCTCACCCTCCTCGACGCCATGGAGCGCCGCACCGAGGACACCGAGGAACTCGCGGACCTCTTCCGTCTGGACCACCTGACCACCCGCATGCGCCGGCACGCCGAGGGCCTGGTGATCCTCTCCGGCGCTGCACCGTCCCGGCAGTGGCGCAGACCCGTCCGGCTGATGGACGTCGTACGCGCCGCCGTCGCCGAGGTCGAGGACTACGAGCGCGTCGAGGTGCGCCGGCTGCCCGGGGTCGCCCTGACCGGCCCCGCCGTCGCCGACCTCACCCACCTGATCGCCGAACTCCTGGAGAACGCCACGGTGTTCTCCCCGCCGCACACCGCCGTGCAGGTCGTCGGCGAACGCGTCGCCAACGGCTTCACCCTGGAGATCCACGACCGCGGCCTCGGCATGGCGGCCGAGACGCTGCTGGACGCCAATCTCCGGCTCGCGGAGACGCCCGAGTTCGAACTGTCCGACACCGACCGGCTCGGACTGTTCGTGATCAGCCGGCTCGCCCAGCGGCAGAACGTGCGCGTCTCGCTTCAGCCCTCCCCGTACGGCGGCACCACCGCGGTGGTGTTCCTCCCCGACGCGCTGCTCACCGACGACGCCGCCGACACCAACGGCGTCGGCTTCCGCCTGGACCGGGGGCGGGCCGCCCGGAGGACCGAGCGCGAGGACGGCCGCAGGGCGGCCCTGTCCTCGTCACCGGTGCAGCTCCCGGGCCTGCCGGTCTCGCTGCTGGACGGGCCGGTGGAGCTAGGGTCGTCCGTCGAACTCGAGCCGGTCGAGGCGTTCCCGGACGTGCTGGACGCCCTTGACGACGAAGACGGCGAGGACGGTGCACACGGCGGACTGTTCCGCCAGCACCGTCCCGGAGGTCGTCCGCAGACCGGCGAGACGCCTGGCCGCACGGCGCCCCGGCAGAGCGCCGGGCTGCTGGGCGCTCCGGAACGCGGCGCCAGGGGCGAAGAGGGCGACGGCTCTCCGATCCCCCTGCCTCGCCGCCACACCCCCAAGCTCGTCAGCTCCCATGGCCGCCCGGTCGGCCAGCCGCGCTCTCGTGCGCAGAGCGCCGAGCACTCCTCCGCAGCGGGCGGCGACGGCCCGGAGACGGAGGTCGCCGCCCCGCTGCCCACCCGCCGCCGCGGCGAGACGCCGCTCGGCCGGTCCGCCCCCGCGGCGGACGCCAGCGGCACCCGGGACGCAGGTGCCGCCCGAGGCGCAGGTGCCGCCCGAGACGTACGCGCCGCCCGAGACGCAGGCGGCCCTGGGGACGACCGCGCCGCTGACGCCGCGGGCCGCCCCCACGCGCGCGGAGGCAGCCCGGCGACGGGGCGCTCCGGGGCCGCGGCCGAGCCACCCGCGCTGCCCCAGCGCCGCCGAGCCGCCCCGGCGCGCGGCGGACCGGACAGCCCGGACCGCGACCCCGCCGCCCCGGGCGAGCCCGCTACCGCCGCCCCGGACCGCGACCACGCCATCCCGGGCGAGCCCGCGACCGGCGCCGTCGGCGAGCCCGCGCCCGCCGCACCAGGGCAGCCCGCGCCCCCCGCCCCGGAGCAGCCCGCACCCGACGCGGCGGCACTGCCCCGCCGCGTGCGGCAAGCGAGCCTCGCCCCGCAGCTCAAAGAGACTCCCGAGCGGCCTGCCCGGGACCGGACCCACCCGGCCGAACGGGACGCCGACGAGGTACGCAGCCGTATGGCCTCGCTCCAGCGCGGCTGGCAGCGCGGCCGGGAGGAGAACGCCGCGGACGACGCCGCCCGCGGCGCCGCAGCACCAGGAACCACTGGCACAGCGCCAGGAACGACTAAGGGGGACGGTCGATGACCGCACCGAAGGCGACCGGCCACACCGCGACCGACCGCGGGGGGCTGAACTGGCTCCTCGACGACCTCGTGGACCGGATCGCCTGCGTCCGCAAGGCCATCGTGCTCTCCGGAGACGGCCTGCCCACGGGGATATCCAAGGACCTGACCAGGGAGGACAGCGAGCACCTGGCCGCGGTGGCCTCGGGCTTCCACAGCCTCGCCAAGGGCGTGGGCCGGCACTTCGAGGCGGGCAGCGTCCGGCAGACGGTGGTCGAACTCGACGACGCCTTCCTGTTCGTGACCGCCGCCGGCGACGGGAGCTGCCTCGCCGTGCTGTCCGAGGCCGACTCCGACGTCGGGATGGTCGCCTACGAGATGACGCTGCTCGTCAAACGGGTCGGCGTGCATCTGGGGGCCGCTCCGCGCACCGACCTGCCCGCCGGCGGGTAGTGAGAGGACATGAGCGGAGACGGCCAGGCGGCAAGCCACTGGTTCGACGACGAAGCCGGTCCGGTGGTCCGTCCGTATGCCATGACGAGGGGCCGCACCAGCCATGCGGCCCAGCACCGCCTCGACCTGATCGCGCTGGTCGTCGCGGAGTACCGCGTGGAGGACCCGGACCACGCGCTGTCGCCGGAGCACGTGGACATCGTCGACCTGTGCCGCGACGCCCCGCAGTCGGTCGCCGAACTCGCCGCCGAACTCGATCTTCCGGTCGGCGTGGTGCGCGTGCTGATCGGTGACCTCGTGGACGAGGAATACGTCCACGTGAGCCGTCCGGTGCCGCCCGCGGAACTGCCCGACGAGAGTATTCTGCGCGATGTGATCAACGGCCTGCGGGCGCTGTGAACGGCGCGGAAGCGGGGTGACGGCATGACCGGCCGGCAGTTCTGGGCCGACCGCGGCAACGCCGTCACCGACCTCGTCCCGCCGCCCGACCCCTGTCGAGCAGGAGAGGAAAGCGATGATCTTCGGGCGCTCTGAGCGCGGCAAGCCCCCGGTCGAGCCCGTCACGCTCAAGATCCTGGTGGCCGGCGGCTTCGGCGTGGGCAAGACGACCCTCGTCGGCGCGGTCAGCGAGATCAGGCCGCTGCGCACGGAGGAGGTGCTCACCGAGGCGGGCCGCCCGGTCGACGACCTCAGCGGGGTGGAGGCCAAGGGCACCACCACCGTGGCCATGGACTTCGGCCGCATCACGCTGCGCGAGGACCTGGTGCTGTACCTCTTCGGGACGCCCGGCCAGGAGCGCTTCTGGTTCATGTGGGACGAGTTGTCCGAGGGCTCGCTCGGCGCCGTGGTGCTGGCCGACACCCGCCGCCTCGAGGACTGCTTCGCCGCCGTCGACTACTTCGAGCGCCGCTCCATACCGTTCCTGGTCGGCGTCAACTGCTTCGAGGGCGCCGTCCGGTACCCGGAGGAGACGATCCGCCAGGCCCTCGACCTCGACGCCGGGACGCCCGTCGTGCTGTGCGACGCACGCGACCGGGAGTCGGTCAAGGAGGTCCTCATCGGAGTCGTCCGGCACGCGATGGCGCACACCGCGAGCCGCCGCCGCGCCCTCACCAACTGACCCGCACTCGCGCCCCCACCCGCGCCCGGCGGACGAGGCGGCAACCGCCCGCGGCACCGTGCCCGCACCGGCGACCGATGCTCAGCGCCCATGCCCGACGCTCAGCGCCCGCGCCCACCGCTGAGCGCCCGTGCCCGCCGACCGCGTTCGCCCGACGCCCGCCCCCGGACGGCGCACGGCCCGCGCCCCGCCGACCGGGGCACGGGCCGCGTCCAGGGGCTGCGGAGCCGTCCGCAGCCGGGCGCCCGCGCTCACTCGTCGCCGTCCTCCATCCAGCCGAAGCTCTTCTCCACGGCCCGCCGCCAGCGACGGAACTCGCGGTCCCGCACGGCGGCTTCCATGGACGGAGTCCACTCGGCGTCCGTCTTCCAGTGCGACCTCAGCTCCTCCAGGTCGCTCCACACCCCGGTGGCGAGCCCGGCCGCGTACGCGGCGCCCAGGCAGGTAGTCTCCGAGATCCGGGGCCGGATCACCGGGACGTCCAGCACGTCCGCCTGGTGCTGCATGAGCAGGTCGTTCTTCGTCATGCCGCCGTCCACCTTCAGCGTGGTCAGCTTTACGCCGGAGTCCTGGTACATGGCGTCCACGACCTCGCGCGTCTGCCAGCTCGTCGCCTCCAGCACCGCCCGCGCGAGGTGCGCCTTGGTGACGTACCGGGTCAGCCCGGTGACCACGCCCCGCGCGTCCGCACGCCAGTAGGGCGCGAACAGACCGGAGAACGCGGGCACGATGTAGGCGCCGCCGTTGTCCTCCACGCTCGCCGCCAACGACTCGATCTCGTCCGCGTGGCGGATGATGCCGAGCTGGTCCCGGAACCACTGCACCAGCGCGCCCGTGATCGCGATGGCCCCCTCCAGGCAGTACACGGGCGCCTCGCCGCCGATCTGGTAGCCCATGGTGGTGAGCAGCCCGGACTTCGACGGCACGGGCCGGTCGCCGGTGTTCAGCAGCAGGAAGCTCCCGGTGCCGTAGGTGTTCTTGGCGTCGCCGACGTCGTAGCAGGCCTGGCCGAACACGGCCGCCTGCTGGTCGCCCAGGGACGAGGCCACCGGCACGCCCCTGAGCTGCCCCACGGCCGTCCCGTACACCTCGGAGGAGGACTTGATCTCGGGCAGGATCGCCTCCGGGATGCCCATGGCGGACAGGATGGCCTCGTCCCACTGGAGGGTCAGCAGGTTCATCAGCATGGTGCGGCTGGCGTTGGTCACGTCGGTGACGTGCCGCCCGCCGTCGACGCCGCCGGTGAGGTTCCAGATCAGCCAGGAGTCGATCGTGCCGAAGGCGATCTCCCCGCGTTCGGCGCGGTCGCGCAGGCCGGGCACGTTGTCCAGCAGCCAGGCGGCCTTCGGGCCGGCGAAGTAGCTGGCGAGCGGCAGACCGGTCTGCTCACGGAACCGGTCCGGCCCGGCTGCGCCGCCCAGCTCGTCGCACAGGGCCGCCGTGCGGGTGTCCTGCCAGACGATCGCGTTGTGCACGGGCTTGCCGGTGGCGCGGTCCCACAGGACGGTGGTCTCGCGCTGATTGGTGATCCCCAGCGCGCTGAGCTGCTCGGCGCGCAGTCCCGCCTTGGCCAGCGCTCCCGCGACCACCGCCTGCACCTTGGACCAGATCTCGATGGCGTCGTGCTCCACCCAGCCCGGCTTGGGAAAGATCTGCCGGTGCTCCCGCTGGTCGACGGCGACGATGGAGCCGCTGCGGTCGAAGACGATGCAGCGGCTGGAGGTGGTGCCCTGGTCGATTGCGGCCACGTACTTCTCGGCCTTGCGGGCCTTCACGGCGTTGTCCGTCATGGCTACCCCTTGGTCACGAGGGTCCTCTGGCTGCCTGGTGGCCGGCGCCCGCGAACGCTCCTCCGCTCCGCGGAGTCGGCGCCCGGCCCGGCCGCGGACCGCTGGATCACGTAGCCGCGTCTCCAGGGGCGGAGAAGAGGCGGAGGACCGAGGGGCCGCGGCAGCCCTTCTGTCCTCACTGCTATCAGTTTGTCCCTCACGCGCGGGAACCTGCTCGGCAGGAGCGACGGACGCCGCCCCCGCCGGGGGAGAGGCCGTCCGCGAGCGGGCGTACGAGCGCGGGCGGGCCCCACGGCACCGCAGGCCGGAAGCGCCGGGCCGGGAGCCGACCTCGACTGACCGACACGGGAAGTGTTCACCCGCGCACACAGAGCGTCAAGGCAGCCGACAGTAAGGGCAGCGGCGACGGCGGCGATAGCTCCTACGGCGGCGGCCACGGCGCTGACCCGGCAGGGCGCACGCGCGGGCCGCGGCGCCGACCACCCGGCAGAGCAGGCGCGCGCCTCACGGACCTCGCCCGGCACGGCAGGCGCGCGAGCGGCCGACGCAGGCGGAGACCCAGGCTGCCGGTGACCGTGTCGCGATCGGATACAGTCCGCGCGTGTCCGAAAACCAGCACCCGCCTGTCAACTCCGCTCCGAACTCGCACTGTTCGGCCTGCGGAGCCTCGTACGGAGAGGGCGTCTCCGGCTGGCCCCGCACCTGCCCCGCCTGCGGGACCACGGCCTACCGCAACCCGCTGCCGGTCGCGGTGGCCCTCCAGCCGGTGTACGACACCCGGGGCGCCGCCCTGATCGTGATCACCCGCACTGTCGCTCCCGCGCGCGGGGGCACGGCTCTGCCCGGCGGCTACGTCGACGACCGGGAGGACTGGCGGCACGCCGTCGTCCGCGAACTCGGCGAGGAGACCGGCATCGAGGCGGCGGCGCGCGACGTGCGCCTCGCCGACGCCATGAGCTCCCCGGACGGTCACCTGCTGCTCTTCGGGCTCCTGCCGGAACGCCCGGCCGGGCAACTGCCGCCGTCCGCCGCCACGGACGAGACCGAGGGCTGGCGCCTGCTCCGCCGGGCCGAGGAACTCGCTTTCCCGCTGCACACCCTGGCCGTACGCGCCTGGTTCGAGGGCCGGTACTGAACAGGGCCGGTGTCCCCGAAGGACGCTGGTGTACCTGAAGGGCGCCGGTCTTCCAAAAAGGGGGAGGGCCGCCGTCTCCCTGCCTCAACGCTCGTCGGGCCCGCCGAGCCCGCGCACCCGGACCGGACGGGACGGCCCACCCGCCCCGGCCGCACCGTCGGTGCCCTCTCGGTCCACGACCACCCGGCCGCCCGCCCAGCGCACCGCGTAACGCTCGAACTCCGGTTCGTCCCAGCCGTCGCCCGCGTCCGGCGCCACCAGCCCGCCGCCGGTGCGCCCCGGGGCCGGCGCCCAGGCCTCCAGCTCCAGCCCGCCTCCGTCGCCCCGCACGGGTATCAGGGCGCCCGCGCGCGCGAGCAGCGGAATCCGCCCCAGGGGGGCGTCCACCCGCACCGGCCCCGGCCCCTCGTACGCCCGCTCCGTCGCCGTGTCGTACCAGCGCCCCGGCGGCAGCCGCACCGTGCGGCCGTCCGCGCCCGGGTGGAGCACCGGGGCCACCAGCAGACCGTCGCCGAGCAGGAAGGCGTCCTCGCAGTCCCGCAGGGCACGGTCCTCCGGCGCGCCCCACCACAGCGGGCGCGCGTACGGCGCCCCCGTCTGCCGCGCCAGACGCGCCAGCGTCACGAAGTACGGCAGCAGCCGCCGCCGCTCCATCAGCGTCCCGCGCGCGTGCCGGAGCACGTCCGGCCCGAACTCCCACGGCTCCCGGCACCCCTCCGGCCCGTCCGTCCGGGTGCGGAACAGAGGCAGATAGGCGCTCATCTGCAACCAGCGCAGATACAGCTCGGGCGAGGCGCTCGCGTCCGGCTGGCTGACGTCCGGACCCGTGTAGGGCACCCCGCACAGACCCAGCCCCAGCACCAGCGACAGCGACGCCCGCAGCCCCGGCCAGTCCGGCGCCACGTCCCCCGACCAGGCGCCGCCGTAGCGCTGCGTGCCCGCCCAGCCGGAGCGGGAGAGCACGAACGGCCGCTCACCGGGGGCCAGGGCGCGCAGCCCCTCGTACCCGGCGCGGGCCATGCACAGGGCGTACACGTTGTGCGCCTCGCGGTGGTCGCCGCCGCGACCCTCCAGGGCGTGCCGGGCCGACCGGGGCAGCGTCGGCTCGCCGAAGGCGGCGAAGGAGGTCGGCGCGTCCATGGCGTGCCAGACCCCCGCGAACCCCTGGTCCAGCCGCTCCTCGTGCAGAGCGCCCCACCACGCGCGCACGCGCGGGTCCGTGAAGTCGGGGAAGACCGTCTCCCCGGGCCATCCCACCCCCCGGACGACCTCGCCCGATGCGTCGCGCACGAAGACGTCCCGCGCCGCTCCCTCGTCGCGCACCGCGCCGCCCGGCGCGGCCCGCACCCCTGGGCCGATCACCGACACCAGGCGTATCCCGTCCCGGCGCAGTTCCTCGGCCAGCACCGGGAGCTTCGGGAAGCGGTCCTGGTCGACGGTGAACACCTGGTGCGCGTCTAGGTGCTCGACGTCCAGATGCACCGCGTCGAGGGGCAGATCGTGCTCCTGGTAGCCCGCCACGGTCCGCCGCACCTCCTGCTCGACGCCGAAGCGCCGGCGCGCGTGGTGGTGTCCGAGCGCCCAGGCGGGCGGCAGCGCCGCCGCCCCGGTGAGCGAGGCCCAGACGTGCGCCACCCGCGCGGGAGTGCCGACGACCACCCAGCAGCGCAGCGGGCCGCCGTCCATCCGCAGTTCGCTCACCCCGGCCCGGTCATGGCCCGACCCGGCGCCCTCCTCGCCCTCGCGCAGCATGACCGCGCCGTCCCCGGAGTTGTCGTGGAACGCCAGATGCGTGCCCGCGTCGGCCACCGCCCACTGCACCGGCATGGTCAGGTGCGGCGGGTCGTCACCCGGTGCGAAGGGCCGGCCGGGATCGGTGTTCCACAGCCGGTAGACGCCGTCGCGCAGCCGGACTCCCGCGGCTCGCCCGCCGAGCCCGTAGAACCTCGCGTCGGGCGCCACCTCCGAGCGCTGCATCCAGCGTCCCGGGCCCCCGCCGACCGGTTCCCACCACCGCGGCGGCAGATCGCGGCGCAGGGGCACGCCCCCGGGCGTGCGCACCTCGACCGCGCCCTGCCGGGACACGGCGACGGTGACCCGCTCGGCCACGACGCGCCAGCCGCCGTCCTTGTCCGGCTCCAGCACCGCGCGCGGGTCCGGGTCCGGACACCGGCCGGCCAGCGCGTACGAAGGCTCGGGCGCCGCGCCGTCCCAGCCCCAGAAGACCGCGCCGTTGACCGCGACCAGGACGCGCAGCTCCGACCGGCTGAACCGGACGATCCCGCCGCCCGGCTCCGGCGCCGCGTCCTGGACCGCGCCGGGCGTCCGCGCCCGCTCGGCCCCCCGCCGCGGCAGGTCCCTGGCGTCGGCGCGCCGCGTGCGCCAGGCGGCCCGTACGGTCCGCAGTCCCTGCGCCGCCCCCGCGGAGCCGACCGCCTTCACCGCACGCACCAGGTCACGACCGTCCATGCTGTTCACCCTGCCACTGACGGCGCCGCCCGCGCCCGTCGTTCAACTGCCGTTCACCGAGTGCCGGACCACACTTTCCCGACCCGGACTGTGTGGGCTCCGCCCTGGTGCTGAAGTCGATCACGTGGCATCGTCGCTGTCAGCCGCGTCACGCGCACACCCCAGCCCGTGCGCGGTCCGACGCACACGACGCGCACAGTCCGGGAGCCGCCCCCATGCCGACCGCGAACCCTCTGCCGCTCTGGCAGCCCGACCCGCAGCGCATCGCGCGGGCCCGGATCACCGCCTTCCAGGCATGGGCGGCCGAGCACTGCGGAGCACCGTCCGGGGGCGGGTACGCCGCCCTGCACCGCTGGTCCGTCGACGAGCCGGAGGCCTTCTGGACGGCCGTCACGCAGTGGTTCGACGTACGGTTCGACACGCCCCCCGCACAAGTGCTCGGCGACCGCACGATGCCGGGCGCGCGCTGGTTCCCCGGGGCGACCCTGAACTACGCCGAACACGCCCTGCGCGCGGCCGCCGCCCGGCCGGACGACGCCGCGCTCCTGTACGTCGACGAGAGCTGCGAACCGCGTCCCGTCACCTGGGCCGAGCTGCGCCGCCAGGTGGGCTCGCTCGCCGCCGAACTGCGCGCCCTGGGCGTGCGCCCGGGAGACCGCGTCAGCGGCTACCTGCCGAACATCCCGCAGGCCGTCGTCGCTCTCCTGGCCACGGCCGCCGTCGGCGCCGTCTGGACCTCCTGCGCGCCCGACTTCGGCGCCCGCAGCGTCCTGGACCGCTTCCAGCAGGTCGAACCCGTCGTCCTGTTCACCGTGGACGGCTACTGCTACGGCGGCAAGGAGCACGACCGCGCCGACGTCGTCGCCGAGCTGCGACGCGAGCTGCCCACCCTGCGGGCGGTCGTGCACATCCCGCTGCTCGGCGCCCCGGCCCCCGACGGCGCCCTCGAATGGGCGGCGCTCACGGCCGGGGACACCGAACCCGTCTTCGAGCAGGTGCCCTTCGAGCACCCGCTGTGGGTCCTGTACTCCTCCGGCACCACCGGCCTGCCCAAGGCCATCGTCCAGTCCCAGGGCGGCATCCTCGTCGAGCACCTCAAGCAGCTCGGCCTGCACTGCGACCTCGGCCCCGAGGACCGCTTCTTCTGGTACACCTCGACCGGCTGGATGATGTGGAACTTCCTCGTCTCCGGCCTGCTCACCGGCACGACGGTCATCCTGTACGACGGCAGCCCCGGCCACCCCGACACCGGGGCCCAGTGGCGGATCGCCGAACGCACCGGCGCCACCCTCTTCGGCACCTCCGCCGCCTACGTCATGGCCTGCCGCAAGGCCGGGGTCCACCCCGGCCGCGACTACGACCTCTCCCGCGTGCAGTGCGTCGCCACCACCGGCTCCCCGCTGCCCCCCGACGGATTCCGCTGGCTGCACGACGAGGTCCGCGACGACCTGTGGATCGCCTCCGTCAGCGGCGGCACCGACGTGTGCTCCTGCTTCGCGGGCGCCGTGCCGACGCTCCCCGTCCACATCGGCGAACTCCAGGCCCCCTGCCTGGGCACCGACCTCCAGTCCTGGGATCCGAGCGGCGCGCCGCTCATCGACGAGGTCGGCGAGCTGGTGGTCGCCAACCCGATGCCCTCGATGCCGATCCACTTCTGGAACGACCCCGACGGCAGTCGCTACCACGACAGTTACTTCGCCATGTATCCCGGCGTGTGGCGGCACGGCGACTGGATCACGCTCACCTCCCGCGGCTCGGTCGTCATCCACGGCCGCTCCGACTCCACGCTCAACCGCCAGGGCGTCCGCATGGGCTCCGCCGACATCTACGAAGCCGTCGAACGGCTCCCCGAGATCAAGGAATCCCTGGTCATCGGCATCGAGCAGTCCGATGGGGGCTACTGGATGCCGCTGTTCGTGCACCTCGCCCCCGGCGCCGTCCTGGACGACGCGCTCGTGCGCAAGATCAAGCAGACCATCCGCGAACAGCTCTCCCCGCGGCACATCCCCGACGAGATCATCCAGGTGCCGGGCATCCCGCACACCCTCACCGGCAAGCGCATCGAGGTCCCGGTCAAGCGCCTGCTCCAGGGCGCCCCGCTGGAACAGGCGGTCAACCCCGGCTCCGTCGACGACCTCGACCTGCTGCGCTTCTACGAGAACCTGGCCCGCGAGCGCGCCTGACCCCGAGGCCGGCCGCAGCCCAGCGGTCAGCCGCCGAAGCCGGCCCCGGACCCGCCGACGACCCAGGCGCGGTCCGAGGGCGGCCCCGTCCCGGCCGCCCCCCTTGCCTCGCCGCCCCGTTGTCAGTGCCCCCGGTTACTGTGAGTGAGCATTGACCGACTGTGCACACAGGGGGAGAACATGGCGCACACCGACCACCGGACCATGCGACGCGTCCTGCGCCGGGAGATCGTCGGCACCATCGGCCTGCTCGCCGACGAACACGACTTCCGCGCCATGCGGCGCTACCGGAGCTTCGCCTTCCACGACCACGCCGTCTACCTCCAACAGGTCGAGGCCCTCCTCAAGACCCTGGCCGCCCAAGGCAGCCACACCACCGTCGCCCTCTTCGACCCCGAGGAGTACGCGGCCTGGTGCGCCGGCGCCGGACTCGACCCCGACGCCTCCGCCAGCCGCGCCCGCTACACCGCGGAGCTGGCGACCACCGGCCCCGCCGTCCCCTACGACGGCAGGCCGCTCGCCGAACTCGTCCCCGACCTCGTCGACGAGGCCGCCCGCCAGGCCGCCTGGGAGTACGCCACCACACTCCTCGCCCGGCTCGGCCCCTGCGCCACCTGCGGCGAGGACATCGGCCGCGCCGCGTTCGCCCGCGCCGCCGACCTCGTCGCCCGCGTCCTCGACACGGCCCCACCGGGCGAACGGCACCTCGTGTGCAGCGTCACCACCGTGCCCCAGCCCCTCGTCGCCGCCCTGCACGCGGACGACGACCCACCCGAAGGCGACCGCGGCGCGCACTCCGGCCTCCCCGCCCCGGACACCGGCGTGACCCGGCTCGACGAGACCGAAGCGCTCGGATTCACCACCGTCCTCGCCCTCGGCATCGCCACCCGCAGCCCCGGCGGACTCGTCATGCGCACCACCGCGCCCGGCGCCCCGGACCGTGTCTACGGCTGGCGGCTGCGCGGTGACGGCCTGGAACCCCTCACCGCCGGCGAGGTCTTCGACGCCTACTGCACCGACATGGAATCCGGCGACCTGATCGGACCCGAGTCCGACGTCGACTACAGCACCCCGCCCGACCTCGGCGACGCCGGACCGACCCACGGACACCCGCACTGAAAACCGACCCACGGGCACGCGCACTGCCACACGCGAGGGGCGCCCCACCCACCGGTGGAGCGCCCCTCGCGAACCAGCCGACCGCCCGACCGGCCGTCACGCGCCCGACAGCACCGCCTGCGCCGCACCGCGCGCCTCGTCCGCGCTGTCCGCGGCCCGCGCCGCGGCGGCGGCCCGCTCGCACTGCGCCAGCGTGTGCTTGGCCAGTGTCGCCCGCACATAGGGAAGCGACGCCGCACCCATCGACAGAGAGGTGACCCCCAGACCCGTCAGCACACACGCCAGCAGCGGATCGGACGCCGCCTCACCGCAGACGCCGCAGCTCTTGCCCTCGGCCCTCGCCGCCTCGGCGGCCAGCGCGACCAGGTCGAGCAGCGCGGGCTGCCACGGGTCCTGGAGCCGGGACACCGCGCCCACCTGCCGGTCGGCCGCGAACGTGTACTGCGCCAGGTCATTGGTCCCCAGCGACAGGAACTCGACCTCCTGAAGCACCGAACGCGCCCGCAGCGCCGCCGACGGGATCTCGACCATCGCACCGAACTTCGCCCGCAGCCCCGCCGCACGGCACGCGTCGGCGAACGCCCTGGCGTCGGCCCGGTCCGCGACCATCGGCGCCATGACCTCCAGGTACACCGGCAAGCCCTCGGCCGCCTTGGCGAGCGCTGTGAGCTGTGTGCGCAGCACCTCCGGGTGATCGAGCAGGCTCCGCAGCCCCCGCACGCCCAGAGCCGGGTTCGGCTCGTCGGACGGTGTCAGGAAGCCGAGCGGCTTGTCCGCACCCGCGTCCAGCACCCGCACGACCACCCGGGCCTCCGGGAAGGCCTCCAGGACCTGCCGGTAAGCCGCGACCTGCCGCTCCTCGGACGGCGCGTTCTCAGCGTCGTCCAGGAACAGGAACTCGGTCCGGAACAGGCCCACGCCCTCGGCGCCGGCCTCCAGCGCGGCAGCCACGTCCGCGGGGCCGCCGATGTTCGCCAGCAGCGGCACCTTGTGACCGTCGGAGGTGGCCCCCGGACCCGTGGACCCGGCCAGCGCCGCCTTCCGCTCGGCCGCCGCGGCCTCCAGCTCGGCCCGCTTCTCGGCCGTGGGATTCACGAAGACCTCGCCGGTGCTCCCGTCCACGGCGACCACCGTGCTCTCGGCCAGCTCACCCGCGCCGGGCAGCGCCACGATCGCCGGCACGCCGAGCGCCCGCGCCAGAATCGCGCTGTGGCTGGTCGGCCCGCCCTCCTCGGTGACGAAGCCCAGCACCAGAGCCGGGTCGAGCAGCGCCGTGTCCGCCGGGGCCAGGTCCCGGGCGACCAGTACATAGGGCTCGTCGCTGTCCGGCACGCCCGGCATCGGCACGCCGAGCAGACGCGCGACGATGCGATTGCGCACGTCGTCGAGATCCGCCACCCGCCCCGCCAGATACTCGCCCGCACCGGCCAGCAGGTCCCGGTACGCCGCGAAGGCGTCGTACACCGCACGCTCGGCGGTGCTGCCCGCGACGATGCGCCGGTCCACGTCCGCGATCAGCTCCGGGTCCTGCGCCATCATGGCCTGCGCCTCGAGCACGGCCTGGGCCTCCCCGCCGGCGAGATGGCCGCGCGCCGTCAGATCGGCGGCCACCGCGTCCACGGCCTGGCGGGCCCGTCCCTGCTCGCGTTCGGCCTCCTCCGCGGATATCTGCTTGGCGGGCGGCTCCAGCACCGCCGTCCCCATGTGCCGAACCTCGCCGATCGCCACGCCGTGGCTCACACCGACGCCTCGCAGCGTTGTCTCCATGTCACCCGTCTCCGGTAGTGCGGCGGACCCGGCCGCCGCGGTGGTCGTTCTGTGCGCCGTGCTCAGAGCGGCGGAAGTGCTACTGCCAGCCGAAGAGGCTGTCGCCGGATTTCACGTCGCCGTCTTCGCGCAGCTCGGAGAGGGACTCGGCGGTGGCCTCCAGCGCCACGACCGGGCACACGGGGGACTTGCCGGCGGCCTCGACGGCGACGGGGTTCCAGCGCACCACGGCCTGGCCGCGCGTCACCGTGTCGCCCTTGCTCGCGAGCAGCTCGAAGCCTTCGCCGTTGAGCTGCACGGTGTCGATGCCGAGGTGGACGAGCACACCGTGGCCGTGGGCGTCGACGACGACGAAGGCGTGAGGATGCAGCGAGACGATGACGCCGTCCACGGGGGCGACCGCCTCGGAGGGCTCGCGCACCGGGTCGATGGCCGTGCCCGGTCCGACCATGGCGCCGGAGAACACCGGGTCCGGCACTGCCGCCAGTCCGATGGCGCGTCCGGCGATCGGGGACGTCACGGTGGTCATGGGAAGCCTCCCAGGAGTGGAGATGGGTGTGGGCCGTCGCTGCGTGTCCCGGACGGCGCGCTGCGCAGCAGCGCATGTCACGGTAAGCACCGGATCCGGGCGCGAGCTTACGACAGCTCACCCTAGTGGTCTAGACCACCGAGCCCGGAGGTTTGCATCAGCTCCGCAGTCCGTGTACTGTCGTTCTTCTGCTTGAGGCCGAACGGCGCGACTCAGCGTCTCGGCTCTGGCGGCATCCAACAAATCAGATCCTATCTCCGGATCACTTCCGCATGCCTGCGGGACGGTGGTCAGAGAGACCGGAAAAGCCTGATAGAGTTTGGATCACCGAAGGGAAGCGCCCGGAGGAAAGCCCGAGAGGGTGAGTACGAAGGAAGCGTCCGTTCCTTGAGAACTCAACAGCGTGCCAAAAGTCAACGC
>NZ_JBEYWK010000025.1:0-120115 GCF_040644415.1 Streptomyces sp. NPDC046985 | reverse complement strand
CAACCAGAGCACGGTCCCCGCGGGCGGCAGCACCTGGACGAACACCTACGACCTGTGCGAGGCGGGGCGGCCCGCCCGCGGGCGCCCCCGGCGGCGCTGTCGCACTCCCCCGGCGGCCCCCGGAAGCAGCCCGCGCGCTCACCCGTACAGCCCGGCCGGAACGCCCTCCGCGCGGCGAGTGCGCAGGCTGGAACGGCGGACGAGGTCGAGCAGGCCGCGACACCATGCCGGGAGGACGCCATCCAGCACACCGACGACGCAGGCGACGCAGGCGGCGCCGCCGGGATGAGCGCGGAGCGAGCGGGGCGCCGCGACGCGCGGGCCGACCGGACGGCGCTCTCCTCCCGACAGGCGCCGCTGGCGCCGCTGGTCAGCGACCACCCCTGCGTCTCCCCCGACGACTTGAGCGGCGGCTGCCGACCCCGGCTGGACAGCGGCGAGCTGGGCGTGCTGGGCTCGCGGGCGTCGGGGCTGACCGCGACGACCGCGCGGCGGGTCGCGGCGGCCTCCTCCGACGAGGACAAGATCCCCGTGGCGGCGGAGGCAGACGGCGAGGCGCTGCGGATGCGGCCGTCGGCGGTGTGCTCGCCGCCGATGCGGCCGTCGGCGGTGTGCTCGCTGCGGATGCGGCCGTCGGCGGTGTGCTCGTTGCCGATGCGGCCGCCCGCAGTGTGCTCGCCGCCGATGCGCCCGTCGGCGGTGTGCTCGCCGCCGATGCGCCCGTCGGCGGTGTGCTCGCCGCCGATGCGCCCGCCCGCGGTGTGCTCGCTGCGCCCCTGCGCCCTGCGGGTGCTGGCGGCGCGCCCCCGCTCCGGCGCCACGCCTGCCGCACCGCCCGTGCAGCGGCGGCGGCTCGTCGCCCTCGCCTCCGGACCCGCCGAGCGGACTTCCCCTGGAGTGACACGTGCCTGACCGCAGCGCCGTCCCCGCCGCCCTCCGGAGCGCGAGCGGGCGCCGCTCCGCCCTGGCCGCCGTGCTCAGCGACCTCCGGGCGATCGACGGAGCGCTGTACGCGGCCGTGGCGGCCACCCCCACGCCCGCGCTGGACCGCGCGCTGCGGCGGCTGTCGCACACGGCCGACCACTCGAAGATCTCGCTGGCCGTCGCGGCGGGCCTGTCCCTGCTGCCCGGCCGCCCGCGCCGCGCGGCGGCGGCCGGGGTCGCCTCGGTCGCGCTGGCCTCGGCGGCGGCGAACCTGTTCGGCAAGCGGGTGGTACGCCGGCGCCGCCCGGACCGGGAGAAGGCCCAGGTGGCCGTGGACCGGCACGTGCCGATGCCGGAGTCGGCGTCGTTCCCGTCCGGCCACACGGCCTCCGCCACCGCCTTCGCCACCGCCGTGGGGGTGGCGCTGCCTCCGGCCGCCGCGCCGTTAGGCGCACTGGCCCTCGCCGTCGGCTACTCCCGCGTCCACACCGGCGTGCACTACCCCGGCGACGTGGCGGCCGGGGCGCTCCTCGGCTTCACCGCCGCGGCGGCGACCCTGACCGCCGTACGCGCCTGGCCGCGCCCCCGATGACGCGAGGCGCCGCCGCGTCGGGGCGTACCCGGACGGCGGCGCGGCGCGGGGCGCGACGGCGCGGCTCGACGACGCGGGGCGTGACTCGACGGCTCTGGATCCTACGGCGTGGCTCGACGGCTCTGAGCCCTACGGCGTGGCTCGACGGCGCGGGGCGTGACGGCGTGGCTCGGGACACGACGGCGCGGCTCGACGGCATGGCTCGGGTCGCTACGGCGTGGCTCGACAGCTCGGGGTGCGACGGCGTGTCCGATCACGCGGCCGGTCTCGCCGCCGCTCCTTCCGCTCCCGCCGCGCGGGGTCGCCCCGAAGGCGGCGGGCGATGTCCGCCGCCGCGCACGAGGCGACGGCCATGGACCCACGCGCGGTCACCGGCGCGGCCACGGCCGAGCCCCACGGCCGCGGGCGCGGCGTCGCGGCCGTGGGGCTCGGGCGTGGGGCTCGGGCGTCGTCGTACGGCCGGTTCAGCGGTGGACCGCCGCCGCGTACGCCTCCAGCGTGCGGGAGGCCGCCGCGTCCCAGGTGTGCCGGTCGAGCACGTACCCGCGGGCCCGCTCGCCCAGTCGGGGGTCGACGTCCCCGATCACCTGGGTCAGCGCGTCCGCCAGTTCGGCGGGGTCCGTCGTGGCAGTCCGCAGGGAGGCGCCCTCGGCGCTGCCGACGACGCCCGGGTCGAACCCGGGCCCGACGACGGTACGGGCGCCCAGCGCCATGGCCTCCAGGGCGACGAAGCCGAAGGGCTCGTACGCGGACGGGAACACGCAGGCGTCCGCCGCCGCGAAGTGCTCGCGCAGCTCGTCCGTGTCGAGGTACCGCCCGATCACGTGCACCCGCTCGCCCAGTTCCAGGTCCGCCACCCGCGCGCGCAGCCGGTTCTCGAAGGAGACGTCGTCGGGCCAGCCCGTACCGGCCATGACCAGGGAGGCGTCGGCGCCGTCGTCGAGCATCAGGCGGACCGCGTCGATGAGTTCGGCGACTCCCTTCTGCGGCGCGTACCGTCCGGCGTACACCAGCAGTCGCCGCCCGTCGGGAAGTCCGTAGAGCTGTCGGACCTTGTCGCGCAGGGCGGCGCGTTCGGCGTCGTCGGGGCAGTCCATCCGCCATGCCTTCCCCGCGCCGTGCGACACCACGGCCACGTCGGCGCGGCCGGCCAGGTGCGGGACCTCGGAGACGGTGCCCTTCGAGGGGGCCATGACCAGCCGGGCCCGGCGGCTCAGCGCTCGGTTCAGCGCCCGTCCGAGCGCGGAGACCCACCCCCGGCCACGGTCTCCGCGGAAGATCTCGGCGGAGTGGACGTGGTAGCAGACCGGCATCCGGAACAGGACGGCGCAGATCAGGCCGGCCGGCGCGCACATCCAGTCGTGCACCGCCACCAGGTCGACTCCGCCTCGGGCGTGCAGGCGGCGCGCGTACCAGGCGCCGACGACGTTCAGCCGGGCGACCGCCGCCATCATCCCGAGGCGCGAGCGCGGCAGCGGGGTGCGCGCCCACGGCGCGGTGACGGGTACCCGGCGCACGGTCGTCCCGCGGTACGGGTACACCCGCGGCAGGTCGCGGTGCCGGGAGGCGCCCACCAGGTGGATCTCGGCGCCGTGCGAGGCGAGGCCGCCGAGCAGTCCTTCGATGTAGGTGCCGATGCCGCCGAAGGGATCGGGCGGGGAACCGGTGGAGATCATGACGATGCGCACGTGCCGCTGCCTTTCGTCGATGAGGTGTGCGTCAGGCGGCTCGCTCCCGCCGACTCGGTCTCTTCGGGCCGCTCGCCGTGCCGTCGCAGGTCGGCTTCCAGGGCCACCGCTGCCTCCGGCGCTTCCGGCGGCGCGTCGGGGGGTGTCTCGCGCTCGTCCCGCCGCCGTTGGAGGGCGCGCTTTCCCATCAGGCATCCGAGGACGCCCAGCGTCGCCACGGCGTGGCCGAGGACGGTGAGGATCCGGCTCAGGAGCAGCAGCGTGACCAGACTCGGGCCGCTGATCAGGACGCCGAGGGTGAGGCCGAGCACTGCTTCGCGCACGCCGATCCCGCCGGGGGCCAGCGACAGCGCTCCGGCGACCGCGCTCAGCGTGAAGCCGCCCACGCCGAGCGTCATCGCGGCCAGTGGATGCGCGCCGAGGGCTATGGCGAGGATCGCCGCGTGCAGGCCGCTACAGCACCAGCCGAGGCCACTCAGGGCGATCATCGCGGCGGACGCCCTTCGCGGGGGCAACGCGATCCGGTGGTCCTGGCTCCGCAGGACGCGCTGCCCGAGGCCGATCAGCCGCTCCAGCAGGCGCGGCGCGAACATGGGCACGCCCGCGGACAGCAGTACGGGCAGCAGCAGCCACCATCTCGCGTCGGCTGCCACCAGGCTCGGCAGGGCCAACAGGCCGACGGTGACCCCGCTGAGCATGGTGAGGATCTGGGAGACCAGTCCGGTCGCCATGAGGGTGGACGGCGGTGCTCCGACCTTCCGGGCGAGCGCGGCCTGCGTGACGGTGGGCCAGATCGCGCCCGGGAGGTACCGCGTCACCCCGGACACGAAGAAGATCCAGGCCGCGTCGGAGAAGCCGAGCCGGACGCCGGAACCGGAGGCGAGCGCCCTCCAGCCGAAGAAGCCGGGAAAGTTGGCCAGCACGGTGAACACCGTGGCGCATCCGACGGCTTTCCAGCCGACCGAGCTGATTCCCCCGTACAGGCCGTCGCGCATGCGCCAGACCTGCCAGCACAGGAACACGACGATGCCGGTATAGAGCGTCGTCCTGACGAAGTGGAGCATGCGGCGGCGGTTCTTCCGCGGACCCCGGGTCATCGCATCAGGGTGCCGCGGCGCCGGGCGCCGATCACCGAGGAGCTGTCGTCCATGGGGGTCACCTGGCGGAACAGCTCCTCGTAGGAGTCGAGGAACCGGTCGACGCCGTAGAGCTGCCGGGCTCTGCGGCCTCCCTCCGCCCGCTCGGAGGCGGTCAGGGCCGCCAGCTCGCTGATCGCCCGGCCGAGCGCGGCCGGGTCGCGCGGCGGGACCCGGCGGCCGAACCCCGTCTCCAGGACCGGCGACCGGCCGCCGGGAAGGTTCGTGGTGACCGAGGGCACGTCGGCCATCATCGCCTCGGCCTGGACGGTGCCGAAGGACTCGGCGACCGACGGCAGGGCGAAGACGTCGATCGACGCGTAGAAGTCGTCGATCTCGTCTCCGCCGAGCAGGCCGAGCATGCGCACGCGCTCGTCGCCGTCGATCAGCGGGCGAAGCCGGTCTTCGATGCCGCCGCCCGCCACGTTGACCCAGTCGCCTCCGATCAGCAGTCGGGCCCGCGGGTCGGCGAGCTGCTGGAAGGCCCGTATCAGGTACTCGATCCCCTTGTCCTCGACGATGCGTCCGAGGAAGCCGATGTGCAGGCCGCCCCCGTCCCGGTAGCGGGGCTTGCCGCCGCGCCGGTCGAGGCACGGCGGCGCTATCCCCCGCCAGTTCCTCCGCTTGATCAGCGGCCACAGTTTGGAGCCGCGCGCCTGGTCGGCGCTGTTCAGCACGACGGCGTCGGACCTGCGCATCGCGGCCCACGTGGAGACGTCGACCGCTCTCCTGGCGGCCGTGTTCACGATGCCCGAGGGCAGCCACAGGTCCATGTGATGCGTCGTCACGAACGGCCGGTCCCGGACCGCCAGGGCGAGGGGCGCCACTTCGAGCATCGGCACGTGCGGGTTGACGATCGCGGACGCGCGGGCCACCCGGCGGGCCAGCGACACGAACTGGGGACTCACCAGGCCCCGTCCGATCGTCCAGCGGACCGGTGCGCGGAACACCTCGACGCCGCCCAGCACTTCGCGAAGAGGCAGCGACGCGTCATGCTGACCGGCGACGACCGCGACGCGCCGGCCCCGCCGGGCCAGCCCCTCGGCGAGCCGTTGCGTGTGGATCGTCAGACCGCTGACGTAGGGCGCGTAGTAGTTGAGGATGACGGCCACGTCGAATTCGTTGTCGCTCACGACAGTTCACCTACCGATTGCGTTGTCTTCGAGTGCACTGCTTATTCCTGTTGTTCCTGTTGTTCCTGTTTTTTTCTGGCGTTCTCTGACGTCCCCTGGACGGTTCTCGCCGGGCCCCGGTCGGTCCCGTCGCCGGGGCGTACCTCACACGAGGCGGCCGACGGCCAGGCAGGCCAGCCACAGAAGGGCGTTGACCGCCAACTGCGGGTCGGTGAGCACGTCCCGGCCCGGTTCCCCGCCGCTGCGGTGCAGGGAGACCAACTGCGTGTACCGGCACAGCGCGAACACGGAGAACGGCATCGTGACGACGGCCAGCACGGCGGCGTGCGGGTACGGCGCGAACAGCACGAACAATTCGTAGCTGATCAACGTCGCGGCCAGCAGAACGGCCGTCAACTGGTCGAGGAGCGCCAGCGAATAGCCGGTGAGGGCGGGCCGTCTCGCCATCGCCTGCCCGGGACGGCTCGCCGTCGCCAGCTCGTGCCGCCGCTTGCCGAGGGACATCAGCAGACAGGTGCAGTAGACGCACATGATCAGGATCGGGTCGAACGGCGCCGCCACCGCCAGGCAGCCCGCCACCGCCCGCAGGACGAAGCCGACGGACACCGTGGTGACGTCGACGAGCGGATAACGCTTCAACGCCAGGCAGTAGGCCAGATTGAGAACCGCGTACCCGGCCACGGCGGCCTGAACTCCCTTGGGAAGCAGCCCTCCTGCGGCGCATGCCGTCGCCAGGCAGCCCACGCCGAGCGCCAGTGCGCCGAGCGGGCCGACCTCTCCGCTGGCCAGCGGCCGGTGCCGCTTCGTCGGATGCAGCCGGTCCTGGTCCCGGTCGATCCAGTCGTTGAAGACGTACACGGCACTGGAGGCCGCCGTGAACGCCGCCGCGGTCGTCAGGGCCGGCGCCAGGTGGCGCAGGAGCGCCGCCGGGGCGACGGCCAACGGGACGATGAGGACGAAGACGTTCTTCACCCATTGCCGAGGACGCAGCAGCACCAGCGGCGCCGGCCATCGGGAGCGCCGCGCGGGGCGCTCCCCGCGCACGACGGGGAGTGTCGCGGTCGCCGCAGGCGCCGCGGGCGCCGTCAGGACCTTGCCGGTGGCGGGCTGATCGCGGGGCGCGACGGCCGCCTGGGAATCTAATCTGCCGGTTTGCTTCACCGTATGTCCCTTCCTGGTCTCAGGGAGCGCGTCCTCCGGGATCTCCCGAGGGCGCCGTGTCCGGGACGACTACGCGGATCTCCTGTGCCGCGTGGTCCGAGAAGTCCGAGCCGCCGCCGAAGCGGTAGCGTGAAACGGTCAGGTCGTGCGTGGTGAACAGCCAGTCCAGCCGCCACAGCCGCGGCAGCAGACCGCCGTCGGCCGGCCAGGAGCGGGCGGGCAGCCAGGACCCGGCGGGACTGTGCAGCCGGACGTCGCCTCCCCACGAGGTCAGCCTCATCCAGGGCGAGTTGAAGTCGCCCGCCAGCAGCGCCGGATGGGGATCGGCGGCCACGTCCTCGCGGAGCGCGTCCAGTTCGCCGTTCCACCAGATTCCGCGTCTTCTGAGGAAGCGGTAGGTGTCGGCCTTCACCGGGTTGCCGAGGTGGAAGGGCACCGGCAGGTGCACGTTGTAGAGGGAGACCGTGCGGCCGCCGGCTCGGACGTCGGTGCGCTGGAACTTCCTCGCGTGCCAGTACCAGTCGCCGCCTCCAGGCGTCTTCGGGCGGGGCGCCGCGACGACCGGCAGGCGGGACAGGGTGATCAACTCACCCTGTACGAGCAGCCGGTAGCCGGGGAACTCGGCGTGCAGGCGCGCCGAGTCGTCGATGCGCACCGGCTTCTCTCCCCGCGTGTACAGATACTCCTGGAGGAGGTACACGTCGGCGTCCTGGCGGCGCAGGAAGGCGTAGAAGGCGTCCTTGTCGTCGGACATCTGCCAGTGGTCGGTGTTCCAGGCGAAGACCTTGATCGGCGTGCCCCGGGCGGACGCGGTCGCGGTCCCCCAGCCCGGTCCGTATCCCGCCAGGCAGGCCCCGACCACGAGTGGGGCGAGCAGGGCGGCGCAGAGCCGGCCGCGCACCGGCCGGGCCAGCGGCGCGAGGACGAGCAGCAGCAGGGGGACCGCCGCCAGGGCGAGAGGCGGGACGATCTCGACCACGTACCAGGGCCACCAGCGCCCGGTGAGCAGGACCAGCAGGACGAGGAACACGGTCCAGGCGGACGTGGCCGCCACCAGCAGCCGGGTTCGCCTGCTCCACTTCTTCCTCGGCGCCGGCCGCTCCGGCGGGCCGTCCGCAGGCGCATCCGACGGGACGTCCGCAGGCGCACCCCGCTGCTCGTCCGCAAGCGCACCCCGCTGCCCGGCCGGCGCCGAGGAGGGCTTCTCGTCCGGTTCCGGTGTTCCGGCGTCGGCGCCCGCCACGTCAGAAGAACGCCTTCGCCAGCGCCAGCGCTCCCTGCCGCCAGGGATCGCGGCTGGTCCGTCCGACGCCGGCCGGGGCCGACCCGGAGGCAGCGGCCGCTCGTCGGCCGCGCCACCAGTCGTAGGTCTGCAAGATGGCGTCCCGGTTGGACAGGCGGGGGCGGAACCCGAGCCGGTCGCGGGCCTTGTCGACGCTGACGTAGGAGTCGGCGAGCAGCTTGGATACCAGCCTGCCGTACACCGGCGACAACTTGAGCCGTGCCAGGGTGCGCAGCACGGCCACCGCGGGCCCGCTCGGTATCGAGACGACCCGCCTGCCGTGCCCGGCGGCGTCCAGGACGCACTGAAAGTCCTCTCGCAGCGTGCCGAATTCGGCCGCGGCGATGTTGTACGTGTCGTTCGCGATCCGCGAAGGAGCGCACAGCACCGTCAGCACCGCGTCCACCAGGTCGTCCACGGCCAGCATCTGACTGCGCACGTCCCCTGTGCCGAGGACGGGGAAGTTCTTCCCCTCTTCGGCCCATTGGAAGAGCATGTCGAACAGGCCCATGCGGACGGGGCCGAGGAAGGTCTTGGGACGCAGGACCGTCAGGCAGCCCGTCCCTCCGTCCCGGAACCGCTCGGCCGTCTCCTCCGCCGTCGCCTTCGCGGAGCTGTAGGGGTCCACGGGCGCCCGCGGGCAGTGCTCGGGCGTGGGCACCGTACGGGGCAGTCCGTAGACGGCGGTCGAGGAGATGTGCAGCACGCGGGGCACGGCCGCCTCGCGGGCCGCCGCCAACACGGCGGCGGTGCCCTCGACGACGATCGACCGGATGTCGGCCGCCGAGTAGCTGGGCAGCGCCGACGCGGAGTGGACGACGGCCTCGGCGCCCCGGAACGCCTCGGCGAGTGCCGCCGGATCGCGGATGTCGCCCGTGACCGCGGTGAGTCCGGGGGCGGCCGGTACGGGCCGCAGGTCGAGCGTCCTGACCTCGCAGCCGGAACGCAGCAGGCGGTCGACTAAGTGCACGCCGAGCACGCCGGCGGCGCCGGTGACGGCGACGCGTGCGGGCAGGGGCGAGGCGGTGTAGGGCAACGGCTCGTCGGGGGTATGCGTCACGAGGTGATCGCCCCCAGAGGTCCGTCGCGGTCCGGGAACGTCGGCATGGCCGGGGCTTTGGCGGCTGCGGTCCCGCCGTGCGAAGCGCCCTCGGGTCGGTGTCTGTCAGCCTCGGCGAGGCCGATGAGACGGCTCATACGTCTCTCTCCTCTCTCTGCTGCGAGATCCAAACTATGACGTGTACCTGACAGATCTCCAATGATCTGCGTGTACTTTGCAAAGTGTTTGAGCCGGGAGAAGTCCTGCGGAGCCGGAGACTTCGCCCGCCGCCCCGGGGGTTCCTCTCCCGCCCTGGGCCCGCCGGAAGCCGGCGGCGGCCCCGAGGGGCCGGCCGCTGGGCGTGGGCGTCAGGACCTGGTCAGGGTCACGTCCTGGTGGGTGATCGCGTGGAAGCGCGGCAGCAGCGGCAGGCCGCCCTGGGAGGTCAGCTCCACGAGAGCGGCCTCGGCGCGGGCCGGTCCCGGCGTCAGGGCGTCGGAGGGCGTGCCCGTGGTCGTCCAGGTGTGCACGGCGCCGTCGCAGACGGCGCGGGCGCCGCCGAGGCCGTGGCGGACGGCGGAGTCGTTCCGGTGGACGTCCGCGCTGACGAAGACCGGGCCGTCGGCCGCGGTGCAGCGGTACGTGCCGGAGACGGCGACCGTGCCGTCCGCCGCCAGGCGGGCCGTGGTGTCGACGGTGAGGGCGTCGGCGCCGACGGCGGCCGCGTTCGCGGGCGCGGCCGGGGCGGTGAGCAGCAGCGCGGCGGCGGCCGTGCCGAGGGCGCCGAGCGCACGGCGGGCCGGGCGGGCGAGCGTGAAGGACGTGGCGGTCATGGGGCCTCCCGGGGCGGGTGGACGGGCAGAGGTCCTCCACTCGTACCGGCTGCGCGCGCCCGGGGCCGTGACCCTCACCCCTGCGGCGGCGAGTCCGCCGCCGGTGGCCCCGGTCTGCCGGTGCGGCGGGGGCCGCCGTTCAGGGCAGGACCGCGAAGCCGTCCAGTTCCACCAGGGCTTCCTCGTCCCAGAGGCGGACCACCTGGACGACGGCCATCGCCGGGTAGTCGCGGCCCGCGGCCTCACGCCAGATGCGGCCCAGTTCGGGGGCGTGGCGGCGGTAGGCGGCGAGGTCGGTGGCGTAGACGGTGACGCGGGCCAGGTCCGCGGGGGCGCCTCCGGCGGCGCGCAGGGCGGTCAGGAGGTTGGCCAGGGCTCGCTCGAACTGCGCGGGCAGGGTGGCGCCGGCGACCTTGCCGTCCGGGTCGAGCGCCGTCTGGCCGGCCAGGAACACCACCCGGGAGCCGGTGGCGACGACGGCGTGCGAGAAGCCGGTGGGCGGTGACAGCCCGGCGGGATTGACGCGGTCGGCGCTCACTCGGCCTCCTCGGCGGCGTGCGGTCGCGAGGCCGCGTACAACTCCTTGGCGATGACGGCCCGTTGCACCTCGCTGGCGCCCTCGTAGATGCGGGGCGCCCGTACCTCCCGGTACAGGTGCTCCAGGAGGTGGCCGCGGCGCAGGGCGCGGGCGCCGTGCAGTTGCACGGCCGCGTCGACGACGTACTGCGCGGTCTCGGTGGCGAGCAGTTTGGCCATGGCGGCCCGGCGGGGGACGTCCGGGGCCCGTTCATCGTACGCCGTGGCCGCCGCGTACACCATCAGCCGGGCGGCCTCGGTGCGCAGGGCCATCTCGGCGACCTGGTGGGCCACGGTCTGGAGGTCGCTCAGCCGGCCGCCGAACGCCTCCCGGCGGGCGGTGTGGGCGACGGTGGCGTCCAGCGCGGCCTGCGCCATGCCGAGCGCGAAGGCGCCGACGCTGGGGCGGAAGAGGTTGAGCGTGCCCATCGCGACCCGGAAGCCGCGGTCCGGCTCGCCCAGCACGTCGTCCGCCGTGACCGGGACGCCGTCGAAGTCGAGGGCCCCGATGGGGTGCGGGGAGAGCATGTCCAGGGCGCTGCCGGTGAGGCCGGGGCGGTCGGCGGGGACCAGGAAGGCGGTGACCCCGCGGGATCCGGCGCCGGGCGTGGTGCGCGCGAAGACGGTGTAGACGTCGGCTTCGGGGGCGTTGGAGATCCAGCACTTCTCCCCGGTGAGCCGCCAGCGCCGCGCGCCCTCGGGTACGGCGGCGAGGGCGGCGGCGGAGCGCGGCGCGGGGCCCGAGGGCGACGGACCCTTGGGGGACAGGCCCTCGGGCGACGGGGCCTCGGGCGTAGGCCCCGCGGTCGAGGGCACACCGCCGCCCGGTTCCGCCCGGAGGTCGCCCGGCTCCGCCTGGAGTCCGCCCGGCTCCGCCCGGAGGTCGCCCAGGTCCCCCCGGAGTTCATCCGGTTCCGCCCGGAGTCCGTCTGGTGCCGCCGGAGGCCAGTCGGGTGCCGCCCGGAGTCCGCCCGGTGCCGCCGGAAGGTCGTACCGCTCCGCCCGCCGGCCGTCCGCAGCCGCCGCCCCCGAGCCGTCCGGTTCCGCGCGCAGGCTCAGGGCCGCCGCGTCCGAGCCCGCGCCCGGCTCGCTGAGGGCGAAGGCGGCCACCGCCTCGCCCCGCGTCACCGGCGGCAGCCAGCGGGCGCGCTGGGCGGGTGTGCCGTGGGCGTGCACCGGGTGGGCGCCCAGGCCCTGGAGGGCGAGGGCGGTCTCGGCCTCGGTGCAGCCGTGGGCCAGGGACTCGCGCATCAGGCACAGGTCCAGGGCGCCGGAGGCGAAGAGGCGGTCCAGCAGCCCGAGGCGGCCCAGTTCGGCGAGGAGCGGGCGGTTGACGCGGCCCGGCTCGCCCTTCTCGGCGAGCGGGCGGAGCCGTTCGACGGCCAGGGCACGCAGGTCGGCGCACCAGGAGACCTGTTCCGGTGCGAGTGAGAAAGCGGGCACGCCGGTCCTCCCTCCCCCGTGGTGACCGGGGCTCCGTCCACCGTATCGCGTACCGTTGACTGTCGTCACCGACACGATACGCTCCAGGGGCGAGCCCACCATGACGAGGGGGCGAACCGCCTTGGACCCGATGGCTCCCCACAGAGACGGCGTCCGGCCGGCCACGGCGCACGTCGACACGTTCGTGCGCGACCGCCTCCCGCCCCCCGACCAGTGGCCCGAACTGCGCTTCGACTTACCGGAGTTGCGCTATCCCGACCGGCTGAACTGCGCCGCCGAACTGCTGGCCGACCACGACCGGGCCCGCGCCGACCGCCCGGCGTTCCTGACCGGCGGCGGGGAGCGGTGGACGTACGGCGAGCTGCGGGCCCGGGTCGACCGCGTCGCGCACGTCCTGACCCGCGACCTCGGCGTGGTCCCCGGCAACCGGGTGCTGCTGCGGGGCCCCACCACTCCCTGGCTCGCGGCCTGCTGGCTGGCCGTGCTCAAGGCGGGCGCGGTCGCCGTCACCGTGCTCGCCCAGCAGCGCCCGCACGAGCTGAGCACGATCTGCGAGATCGCCCAGGCGCGGCACGCGCTGTGCGACGTCCGGGCGCTGGAGGACCTGGTCCGGGCGGACGTGCCAGGACTCGCCGTCACGGCCTACGGCGGCGCCGGCCCCGGCGACCTGCTGCGCCGCCCGGCGCCGCCCGAGCCGTTCACGGCCGTGGACACCGCGGCGGACGACGTGGCGCTGATCGCGTTCACCTCGGGCACCACCGGGCGGCCCAAGGGCTGCGTGCACTTCCACCGGGACGTGCTGGCGGTCGCCGACACCTTCTCGCGGCATGTGCTCCGGCCGCGCGGGGACGACGTGTTCGCGGGCAGTCCCCCGCTCGGCTTCACCTTCGGGCTCGGCGGGCTGGTGGTCTTCCCGCTGCGCGCGGGGGCGAGCGCCCTGCTGCTCGAAGAGGCCCGCCCCCGGCAGTTGCTGGCGGCGGTCGCCGAGCACCGGGTGTCCGTGCTCTTCACGGCGCCCACCGCGTACCGGGCGATGCTCGACGAGCTGGACGCGTACGACGTCTCCTCGCTCAGACGCTGCGTGTCCGCCGGGGAGAACCTGCCCGCGGCCGTCTGGCACGCCTGGCGCGAGCGCACCGGGCTCAGCCTCGTCAACGGCATCGGCGCCACCGAGCTGCTGCACATCTTCATCTCGGCGGCGGACGGCGCCGCCCGGCCGGGCGCCACCGGTCTCCCCGTGCCCGGGTGGCGCGCGCGGGTGCAGGACGAGGCGGGGCGGCCGGTGCCCGACGGGGCGCCCGGACTGCTCGCCGTGCAGGGCCCGGTGGGCTGCCGCTACCTCGCCGATTCCCGGCAGCGGGTGTACGTGCGCGACGGCTGGAACGTCACCGGCGACACCTACGTCCGCGATCCGGACGGCTACTTCCGCTACGTGGCCCGCGCCGACGACATGATCGTCTCAGCGGGTTACAACATCGCCGGGCCGGAGGTCGAGGACGCGCTGCTGCGGCACCCGGACGTGGCGGAGGCCGCGGTGGTCGGACGGCCGGACGCGGCGCGGGGGCAGGTCGCGGTGGCCCACGTCGTCCTGAAGGAGGGCGCGGCGCGGGACGCGGAGGCGCTGCGGGCGCATGTGAAGGCCGAGCTGGCGCCGTACAAGTGCCCGCGGGAGATCGTGTTCCTGGACGCGCTGCCGCGGACGGCGACCGGCAAGCTCCAGCGGTTCCTGCTGCGCGGCCTCGGCGACCGGCGGTGACGCCGACGACTTAAAATGATCAACGTGCCCGAACAGCCCGCGCACCCCGCGCACCCCACCCCCCGGTCCCTCATCGTCACGCTGTACGGCGCGTACGGCCGCTTCGCGCCGGGGCCGGTCCCGGTGGCCGAGCTGATCCGGCTGCTGGCCGCGGTGGGCGTGGACGCGCCCTCCGTGCGGTCCGCGGTGTCCCGGCTCAAACGGCGCGGCCTGCTCGTCCCGGCGCGCACCGAGCAGGGCGCGGCGGGCTACGAACTCTCCCCGCAGGCACGGCAGTTGCTCGACGACGGCGACCGCCGCGTCTACGCGGACGCGCCGCCCGCCGACGAGGGCTGGGTGCTGGCGGTGTTCTCGGTTCCGGAGTCGGAGCGCCAGAAGCGGCACCTGCTGCGCTCCCGGCTGGCCGGGCTCGGCTTCGGCACGGCGGCCCCCGGGGTGTGGATCGCCCCGGCCCGGCTGTACGAGGAGACCCGGCACACCCTGGAGCGGCTGCGCCTGGACGGGTACGTGGACTTCTTCCGGGGCGAGCACCTGGGCTTCACGCCGACCGCCGAGGCCGTGGCGCGCTGGTGGGACCTGGCGGCGATCGCAGAGCAGCACGAGGCGTTCCTGAAACGGCACGCGGACGTGCTGCGCGCCTGGGAGCGGCGCACCGGCACTTCGCCCGAGGACGCCTACCGCGACTACCTGCTCGCCCTGGACTCCTGGCGCCACCTGCCCTACGCGGACCCCGGGCTGCCCGCCGGGCTGCTGCCCGGGGACTGGCCGGGGGCGCGGTCGGCCGCCGTCTTCCGTGGGCTGCACGAGCGGCTGCGGGACGCGGGCGCGGTCTTCGCGGGCGTCCCGGGACGCTGACGGGGGGCCGGTCTCGGGTCGCCCTAGCGGCTGCCCGCGCCGCCCGGAACGCCCGCATCGCCCGAAATGCCTGCGCCGCCCCGAGCGCCTGCGCCGCCCTGAGCGCGTACGCCGGGGCAGGCGTTCGCCCTTCTTCTCTTCGCGCCGAACAGCGGTTCGCCCTCGGGCAATCGTCAACTGTGCAGCTCGTCAACTGTGCAGCTTCAGGCGGGGTTTCGGGGCGTCGGTGCGGCCGGTCTGCGGGCGGCGGCTGCCCGCCCCGTAGGGCGCCGGCCAGGAGACGGCGGGGCCGGCGTAGTCCTGTTCGGCGGCGGCGTGCAGCGTCCAGTGCGGGTCGTACAGGTGCGGGCGGCCGAGCGCGCACAGGTCCGTGCGGCCCGCCAGAATCAGGGAGTTGACGTCGTCCCAGGAGGAGATCGCGCCGACCGCGATCACCGGGACGCCGGCCTCGTTGCGGATGCGGTCGGCGTACGGGGTCTGGTAGGACCGCCCGAACTCGGGGCGCTCCTCGGCGACCACCTGCCCGGTCGACACGTCGACGGCGTCGGTGCCGTGCGCGGCGAAGGCGCGGGCCGTCGCCACGGCCTCGTCCGGGGTCGTGCCGCCCTCGGCCCAGTCGGCGGCGGAGACACGCACCGTCATCGGACGCTCCTCTGGCCACACGGAGCGTACGGCGTCGAACACCTCCAGCGGGAACCGCAGCCGCCGGTCCAGGTCGCCGCCGTAGGCGTCGGTGCGGCGGTTGGTGAGCGGGGAGAGGAAGCCGGACAGCAGATAGCCGTGGGCGCAGTGCAGTTCCAGCAGGTCGAAGCCGGACCGGGCGGCGCGCCAGGCGGCGGAGGCGAACTGCTCGCGGACGTCCGTCAGTTGCGCTCGGGTCAGCTCGCGGGGGACCTGCCCGTCCGGCCGGTGGGGCAGCGGGGAGGCGGCGACCAGCGGCCAGTTGTCCTTGGGCAGCGGCTCGTCCATGCCCTCCCACATCAGCCGGGTGGATCCCTTGCGCCCGCTGTGGCCGAGCTGCACGCCGATCGCGGCGCCCGGCGCCTGCCGGTGCACGAAGTCGGTGATCCGCCGCCACGCCTCGGCCTGCCGTCCGGTCCACAGCCCGGCGCAGCCCGGGGTGATCCGCCCCTCGGGGCTGACGCACACCATCTCGGTCATCACCAGTCCCGCGCCGCCCAGCGCGCGTGCCCCGAGGTGGACGAGGTGGAAGTCGCCGGGGACGCCGTCGACGGCCGAGTACACGTCCATCGGGGAGACGACGACCCGGTTGCGCAGGGTCAGGCCGCGCAGCCGGAACGGCGTGAACATCGGGGGCGTGCCGGGCGGGCAGCCGAACTCCCGCTCCACGGCCTCGGTGAAGCCGGCGTCGCGCAGCCGCAGGTTGCCGTGGGTGACGCGGCGGCTGCGGGTGAGCAGGTTGAACGCGAACTGGCGGGGCGGCTGGTCGACGTACTGGGCGAGGTTCTCGAACCATTCCAGGCTGGCCCGCGCCGCCCGCTGGGTGGAGGCGACGACAGGCTTGCGCTCCTCTTCGTAGGCCGCCAACGCCTTCTCCAGCGTGGGCTGTTCCTCCAGGTTCGCGGCGAGCGCGAGGGCGTCCTCGACGGCCAGTTTGGTGCCGGAGCCGATGGAGAAGTGCGCGGTGTGGGCGGCGTCCCCGAGCAGCACCAGGTTGCCGTGCGACCAGCGTGCGCAGACCACCGTGCGGAAGGCGGTCCAGGCGGACTTGTGGGAGCGCAGCGGGCGTCCGCCCAGCGCGTCCGCGAAGACCTTGGCGCAGCGCTCGGCGGACTCCGCCTCGTCCAGCTCGTCGAACCCGGCGGCCCGCCAGACCTCTTCGCGCATCTCGACGATGACGGTGGAGGCGTCGGCCGCGTAGGGGTAGCCGTGGAGCTGCATCGCGCCGTGCTCGGTCTCGGCGATCTCGAAGCGGAAGGCGTCGAAGGCGAAGTCGGCGGCGAGCCAGACGTAACGGCAGCGGTGGCCGGTCAGCCGGGGGCGGAACACGTCCGCGAACGCCTCACGGGTGGCGCTGTGCACGCCGTCGGCGGCCACGACCAGGTCGTATTCCGTGCGCAGCCGGGCGGCGGGCGGGGCCTCGGCGCGGAAGCGCAGCTCCACGCCGAGGGCGCGGCAGCGTTCGTGCAGGATCTCCAGCAGCCGCCGGCGGCCGAGCGCGGCGAAGCCGTGGCCGCCGGAGGCGGAGCGGGCGCCCCGGTGCACGATGTCGATGTCGTCCCAGCGCACGAACTCCTCGCTCAGCGCTCGGTACACCGCCGGGTCGGCGTGCTCGATCCCGCCGAGCGTCTCGTCGGAGAGCACGACGCCGAAGCCGAAGGTGTCGTCGGGTGCGTTGCGCTCCCAGACGGTGATCTCGCGGGAGGGGTCGAGCCGCTTCAGCAGGGCCGCCGCGTACAGGCCGCCGGGTCCGCCGCCGATGACGGCGACCCGCGTGGGACCGCTCATCGCGCGCTCACCGCCCCCGCCACTTCGGCGGGCGCTTCTCCGTGAAGGCCGCGTGGAACTCGGCGTAGTCCTCGCCGTTCATCAGCAGGGCCTGGGTGGCGGCGTCCAGTTCGACGGAGGCGGCCAGCGGCATGTCCAGCTCGGCGGTGAGCAGGGCCTTGGTCTGGGCGAGGGCGAGGGCGGGCCCGTCGGCCAGGCGGCGGGCGAGGGCGCGGGCCGCCTCGTCGGCGCGGCCCTCGTCGGTGAGTTCGCTGATCAGGCCGATGCGCTCGGCCTCGGGGGCCCGGACCGGCTCCCCGAGCATCAGCAGGCGGGTGGCGTGGCCGAGGCCGACCACCCGGGGCAGCAGGTAGGCGGCGCCCATGTCGCCGCCGGAGAGGCCGACCCGGGTGAACAGGAAGGCGAAGCGGGCGGAGGGGTCGGCCACCCGGAAGTCGGCGGCCAGCGCCAGCACGGCCCCGGCCCCGGCGGCCACCCCGTGCACCGCCGCGACGACCGGGAACGGGCACTCCCGCACGGCCCGGACCACCTGGCCGGTCATCCGGTTGAAGTCCAGCAGTTGGGCGGTGTCCATGCCCAGGGTGGTGCCGATGATCTCGTCGACGTCGCCGCCCGAGCAGAAGCCGCGGCCCTCGCCGGCCAGCACCAGCGCGCGCACGGCCCGCTCGCGGGACAGCTCCGCGAGCAGGTCGCGCAGGTCGGCGTAGGCGGCGAAGGTGAGCGCGTTGAGCCTGTCGGGGCGGGCGAGGGTGACCGCGGCGACGCCGTCGGTCAGCTCCACGCGCAGATGCCGCCACTGGGCGGTGCGGGCGGCGGAGCCGGTGAAGGGACTCATGACGTGCGGCCTCCTCGGGGGACTGCCTCGGCCGGTGCTCGCTCAGGTCTCTCCCGAAGTTATCACTCATCCGTGACTGTCGTCACGAGTACGCGATACCATTGAGCGGGCAGACGAGTCGACGCGGCCGGTGCCCGCCGTCTCGTCACGGGGTCGCCGACGCCGCGGCCGGTCGCCTCACGAGGGGGTTCGTCCCAGGGCTCCGACGCGGCGGCGACCGGAGTGATCGCGTCCGCGCTCGCGCCGGATCGGGGAGGGAGGGCCGCGGGAGAGACCGGCGCCCGCCCCCGTACGATGTGCCCTCACGTCGCACGGACGACCGTCCGACGGTGACCACCGGGACGCCCCGCGCCATGAACGGATCCGTGGTGTACGAACCCGCCTCTTCCTCGTGGCGCGTCGCGCTGCCGCACACGGCCGCCGCCGTGCCGGTGGCCCGCGCCCTGGTGCGTACGGCGCTGGCCGAGCTGCGGCACACGGCCGACAGCGACACCGCGGAACTGCTCACCGCCGAGCTGGTCGCCAACGCGGTGGATCACACCCCGGGCGGCGGCCCGATAGAGCTGGTGGTGGAGCTGCTGCCGAACGGCTGCCACGTCGAGGTGCACGACCCGGACCCGGCGCCGCCCGAGGGCCTGACCCGTCCGGAGATCAGCGCGCCGGACCCCTGGCAGGAGCACGGGCGCGGCCTGCTGCTGATCCGGACCCTCAGCTCCGCGTGCGGACACCGGCGCACCGAGACCGGCAAGGCGGTGTGGTTCAGACTGTCCGCGGCGCCTCCGCCGCCGTGCCCGGCGTGACGGCCGCGGCCTCGGCCGGCGCGGCGAGCAGGGAGTCCGTGCTCAGGCCAGCGTGGCGACCAGCAGCGCCTTGATGGTGTGCAGCCGGTTCTCGGCCTGGTCGAAGACGATCGAGTGCGGCGACTCGAACACCTCGTCGGTCACCTCCAGCGAGGTGAGGCCGTGCCGCTCGTGGATCTCGCGGCCGACCTCCGTGCCCAGGTCGTGGAAGGCCGGCAGGCAGTGCAGGAACCGCACGTCCGGATTGCCGGCGGCGCGCAGCACGTCCATGGTCACGGCGTACGGGGCGAGCGCGGCGATCCGCTCGTCCCACGCCTCCTTGGGCTCGCCCATGGAGACCCACACGTCGGTGGCGACGAAGTCGGCGCCGCGCACCCCCTCGGCGACCGACTCGGTGAGGGTGAGGCGCGCGCCGCTGGCCGCGGCCAGTTCGCGCGCCCGGTCGACGACCTCCGAAGCGGGCCAGTAGCTCTTGGGCGCGACCAGACGCACGTCCATGCCGAGCAGCGCGCCGGTGATCAGGTAGGAGTTGCCCATGTTGAAGCGGGCGTCGCCGAGATAGGCGAGCGCGGTCTCCTCCAGGGGCGCGCGGCCGTACTCGGTCATGGTGAGCACGTCGGCGAGCATCTGGGTGGGGTGCCAGTCGTCGGTGAGCCCGTTGTAGACGGGCACGCCGGCGTGCGCGGCCAGCTCCTCGACGTCCGCCTGCCGGTCGCCGCGGAACTGGATCGCGTCGAACATCCGGCCGAGCACGCGGGCGGTGTCCTTCATGGACTCCTTGTGCCCGATCTGCGATCCCGAGGGGTCCAGACACGTCGTGGAGGCGCCCTGGTCCGCGGCGGCGACCTCGAACGCGCAGCGGGTGCGCGTCGAGGTCTTCTCGAAGATCAGCGCGATGTTCCGGCCGGTCAGCAGGCGCGTCTCGGTCCCGGTCCGCTTGGCAGCCTTCAGCCGGGCGGCCAGCTCGACCAGACCGCGGAACTCGTCCCCCGTGACGTCCAGCTCCTTGAGGAAGCTGCGGCCGGCGAGGGGGGTCGGGACTGTCGCCATGGGGGCGCTCCAGGAATCAGGGACACGAACCCTGGAATTCTATACGACGAAGAGAATTACTATGCGACCGCCTCGCGCTCCACCGGGCAGCTCATGCAGCGCGGGCCGCCCCGGCCCCGGCCCAGTTCGCTGCCCGGGATCTCGATCACCTCGATGCCCTGCTTGCGCAGGTGGGTGTTGGTGGTGAAGTTGCGCTCGTAGGCGACGACGACGCCCGGCTCGACGGCCAGGACGTTGCAGCCGTCGTCCCACTGCTCGCGCTCGGCCGCGTGCACGTCCTGGGTGGCGGTCAGCACCCGGATCTCGTCGAGTCCGAGCGCGGCGGCGATGGCGCGGTGCATGTGCTCCGGCGGATGGTCGGTGACCTTCAGCTCCGTGTCCCCGGCGCCCGGCTCGATGGTGTACGAGCGGAGCATGCCGAGACCGGCGTACTGGGTGAAGGTGCCGCCGTCGACCATGGTCATCACGGTGTCCAGGTGCATGAAGGCGCGCCGCTTGGGCATGTCGAGCGCGACGATCGTCTGGGCGGAACCGGCGGCGAACAGCTTGTGCGCGAGCATCTCGACGGCCTGCGGCGTGGTGCGCTCGCTCATCCCGATGAGCACCGCGCCGTTGCCGATGACCAGCACGTCCCCGCCCTCGATGGTGGACGGGTAGTCGGCCTGCCCCTCGGACCAGACGTGGAACGACTCGGCGCGGAAGAGCGGATGGTGCCGGTAGATCGCCTCGAAGTGCACGGTCTCGCGCTGCCGGGCGGGCCAGCGCATCGCGTTGATGGAGACGCCGTCGTATATCCAGGCGGAGGTGTCCCGGGTGAAGAGGTGGTTGGGCAGCGGACCGAGCAGGAAGTCGTCCAGCTCCATCACGTGGAAGCGCACGGAGGTCGGCTCGGCGTACCCCTGAAGGAACTCCCGCTTGGTCATGCCGCCGACCAGCGCCTCCGTGAGCTCCTGCGCGGGCAGCGTCTGGAACGCGTCCCGAAGGTGGCCGGTGGCCAGCGGGCCGTACTCCTTCTCGTCGAAGACGCGGTCCAGGACGAGGGACCGGGCCGACGGAATCTCCAGCGTCTCGGTCAGCAGGTCCCCGAAGAGGTGCACGGCGACGCCGCGGTCGCGCAGCACGTCGGCGAACCCGTCGTGCTCCGCCCGCGCCCGGCGCACCCACAGCACGTCGTCGAAGAGGAGGGCGTTCTTGTTGCTCGGGGTGAGCCTTTTGAGTTCGAGATCGGGCCGGTGCAAAATGACGCGGCGAAGCCGCCCGGCCTCGGAGTCGACATGGAATCCCATGCCCCCATCCTGACGTCGCAACCCCGGTTTCACCCGGGGGTTGGCGGTTTCGGGGGGTGTCGTCGGGGTGCGTCGTCGGGGGTGTGCCCCTGCCTACGGGGCCACGGGACCGCTGTCCGGGGGAGCTTGCCCGGAGGAGCGGTCCCGCGGCGGTGGGAGCGGGGGCGGCGGGCGGACCTGCGGCGCCGCGCGCGGGCGGGGGTTATCCCAGTTGCGACTGCACCTGGGAGGAGATCAGCTCCAGGTGGTCCAGGTCGTCCAGGTCGAGGATCTGGAGGTAGAACCGCTGGGCGCCGATCTCGGCGTAGCGGCCGATCTTCTCCACGACCTCGGCCGGGGTGCCGGCCAGGCCGTTGGCCTTCAGATCGTCCACGTCGCGGCCGATGGCGGCGGCGCGGCGGGCCACCTCCTGGTCGTCCCGGCCGACGCAGGCGATGAGCGCGTTCGAGTAGGTGAGGTCGTCGGCGGCGCGGCCGGCCTCCTCCGCGGCGGCGCGCACCCGGCCGAACTGCCGCTCGCTGTCCTCGACGGACGCGAACGGGATGTTGAACTCGTCGGCGTAGCGCGCGGCGAGCCTCGGCGTACGGGTCGCGCCGTGGCCGCCGATGAGCACGGGCACCTTCGCCTGGGCGGGCTTGGGCAGCGCGGGCGAGTCCGCGAGCTGGTAGTACGTGCCCGAGAAGTCGAAGGTCTTGCCGGCCTCGGTCGCCCACAGGCCGGTCACGATGGCCAGTTGCTCCTCCAGGCGGCCGAACTTCTCCTTGGGGAAGGGGATGCCGTACGCCTTGTGCTCCTCCTCGTACCAGCCCGCGCCCAGGCCCAGCTCGACCCGGCCGCCGGACATCTGGTCCACCTGGGCGACCTGGATGGCGAGCACGCCGGGCAGCCGGAAGGTGCCGGCCGTCATCAGGGTGCCGAGCCGGATGCGGCTGGTCTCGCGGGCGAGTCCGGCGAGGGTGATCCAGGCGTCGGTGGGGCCGGGCCGACCGTCCACGTCGCCCATGCGGAGAAAATGATCTGAGCGGAAGAAGGCGTCGAAGCCGAGGTCCTCCGTGGCCTTGGCCACGGTGAGCAGGGTGTCGTAGCTCGCGCCTTGCTGGGGCTCGGTGAAGATGCGAAGGTCCATGGTTCCCTCCTGCCCGCCGACGGCCCGGACACGGCAGCGCCCCGGCGCCGGGAGACGATGAAGTCGGTCAGCCGCCTCAGCCCGCCTCCCACTCGGGGAGTGCCGCCTCCTCGCGGGCGGCGAGCTTGCGCAGCATCTCGCGGACTCTGTCCCTGGACTCGTCGGCCGCGTCGATCGCCTCCATGCACTGCCAGTACGTGCGCTCCTCGGCGGCCGAGCTGGCGATGCCCAGGAGGACGATGCTCACGTCGCCGAGCAGATCGTCCAGCGAGTGCAACGCCCCTAAAGGGTCGTCCAGTTCGGTGAGCTGGGCGGCCAAGAGGTCGCCGGGGTCCAGGACCGGGGCATCCAGCACCCCGCACCCGCGGCCCGCCAACTCGGTCAGGCCCAGCGCCTCGCCGCGCAGCTCGGGCGGTCCGGAGACCGCGAGCCGGCTGCCGATCGCCTGGGACAGGGCCTGCGCCTGCCAGACCTCGACCAGGAGGACGGAGGTCTCGCCGCCGCACCCCGCGAGGGCGCGTCTGCCGGCCTGGATGAGCCGCACCGCATCCATGGGCTGCCCCCGTCTCTCCCCGCGCGCCCGCTTCTCACGCGTCCGCTGGACTCCCTTGTTCACTACCCAGAGTGAGACCCGGTCACGCGAAAAGCCAGAGGAAGACGGAAATCTCTGGACAACAAATCGATTTCGACCGGGTGAATGACTCCGGAGAGTGATATGGGAGCCGTTCGTTCCACCGGCTCGACCGGTCCGCTCGCGCCCATTCGGAGGGCGGGCGCGGGAGCCCGTACGAAGTCCGTACGGGCCCGTCCGGAGACCGTGCGGCACCCGTCCGAAGACCGTGCGGGGCCCTCGCCCGACAACGGTCTCGCGATCAGGTCCTTGCCGATCAAGGCCCCGGCGATCAGCACTCTTGTGGATCACTGCCCTGCGGATCCTGCGGGTCCTCCGGGTCCTGCGGACGCGGGGCGGGGAACCTGTGCTCGTTGCGGTCGATCTTCGCCGACAGGGCCGCGAGCGGGTCCACCTCCAGCACCTCGCACAGTTGCAGCAGATAGGCGAGCACGTCCGCCACCTCGTCCCGCACGCGGTGAGCGGTCTCCGGGTCGGCCATCACTCGCGCCGACTCCTCCGGGGTCAGCCACTGGAAGATCTCGACCAGCTCGGACGCCTCCACACTGAGCGCGGCGACGAGGTTCTTCGGGGTGTGGAACCGCTGCCAGTCGCGGGCGGCGGCGAAGGCGGCGAGCCGTCGCCGGAGGGCCGCCAGATCCTCCGCCGGGGAGTCCCCGGATCCTTCACGGGCGTGGTGATCGGTCACGGCGCCAGGTCTACCACGCACGCCGACGCGGCCCCGGCCGCCCCGGCCGCCCCTGACGCCCCGCTCACCGCCCCCGCGGCGTCGCTCACCGCGCCGACGAGCCGGATGTGACCCCGCTCGCACATCCGCTCCGCCAGCCGCAGCAGGCCGGACCGCTGACCGGGGTCCAGTCCCAGCGCGAAGTCGTCGGCGAGCACGGTCAGCGTCTGGAGAGCGGCCGGCACCTCGCCCACCGCGTCGACGTCCAGCACCCCCGGCCCGGTCAGCAGCACCAACGCCATGGCGAGATAACGCAGTTCGCCGTCGCCCAAGCGCTCGAACCCGGTGCGCACCCCGTCCCCGCGGTCCAGCACCGCCCGGAGCCGGCCGTCGCCCGCCGGCTCGGCGAGCACGTCGGCCACCGGCCCGGCGCATCCGGCGCGCGCCGCCTCCACCAGCAGCCCGTGCCGCCGCCCGCACTCGGTGCGGGTGCGCCACAGGACGGCGGCGAGGTTGTCGCAGCCGCGCATCAGGCGCCCCTCGCCCCGGGGCGCGGGCGACCGCATCCGGTCCGGTCGCGGCGTACAGGCGAAGACGGACCGCAGGGCGACGACCATCTGCTCGGCGGCGGCCAGCACTTGCCGCTGCCCGTCGGTGCGCCCGGCCACCCGCAGGGGCAGCAGCGCGGTGCCGAGGCGGTCGTCGGGCAGGGACGCCCGGGTCACCGCCGTCGACCCGGCCGTGTGCCAGGACGCCTGGACCACACGGCGCCGCGGATCGCGCAGGGCCGTCTCCAGCAGCACGCGGCCGCCCGCGGTCAACCGCTCCCCCACGACCCGCAGTTCGGGCTCGGTCTGCACGGCGAGGTCCAGCCGGACCGGCCCGTGCGGACCGTCCGCCGTGCAGCCGACGCGGAAGCCGCGGCGGTCCTGGGCGTCCGGACGGGCGCGTTCGGGCACGCAGGCGGCCGGATCGCGGAACACCTCGTCGAGCGCGGCCCCGCCGCCGAGCCGCGCCAGCGCCTCGAACGCCCTCAGCACGCTGGTCTTGCCCGACCCGCTGGGCCCGGCGAGGAAGGTCAGCGGCCCGAACGCGAAGCAGGCGCCGCGGTGCCCGGCGAAGGCGGACAGCCGCAGCTCGGCGACGCACGGCCGCTCCGGCCGGGAATCAGCGGAGGGCGGCGACGGGGGCGAGAGCGGCGACGAGGACAGCGGCAGGGTGACGGCGGAGGCGGGAGACACGAGCATGCCCGGACGGTAGAGCCCGCGCGGGTGGGCGAACCGTTCCGCCCGCGCTCCCTTCCTACGATCGGGGGACGCCCGTCCCGGGCGACGCGCCCTCGGGCCTCATGCCCCGGGGACCGCCGCCCCCTCCGCCATCAGGCCGCTCACCTCGGTGCCGGCCGGGGTGAGCAGGAAGACGTTGCGGTCGACGCGGTGCATTCCGCTCGCCCGGCCGAAGACGACGCCGGTGCTGAAGTCCAGCACCCGCTTGGCGACTTCGGTCTCGGCGCCGGTCAAGTCGAGAAGGACCGGGATGCCCGCCATCAGCGTCTCGGCCACGTCGCGGGCGTCCGCGAAGACGTTGACGCGCAGGACGACGAAGCGGCGCCGCAGCTCCGTCTCCGCCTCCGGCATGGCCCGGTGCCCCACCGAGGACGGCCAGGCGTCGCGCCCCCGCAACGGGACGACCTGGGCGAGTCCCTCCCACTGCTCATCGGTGACGTCGTGGCTGTTCACCGGCGCCACCCGACTTGCTTCGCACTCATCGTCTGCACCTGCCAATTCTTACGTCATGTCACCTGTTCGGCCTAACAGCGACACGGCGGCCGCCGGGTCCGGGGACGAGCCGTCCGCCCGTGACGACGGGTGTGTACGGGCGCGCGGTGCGGGCGAGCGACGCGGGCTCTCGCAGTGCCGGAGAACGCCGGAGCGGCGTCGCCCTGTCGCCACGCCTGCCCCCGGGGACGCGGTTGACACAGGGGCCGCGTCACGTCGTCTCGCGTCCCCCTGCGCACCGCCCCGCTCAGCGGGGGTCGGCGAGGCGGCCCAGAAGGCCCGTGACCTGGTGGGCGACCGTCTCCCATGCGGTGGCGGGAAGATGACTGAGAGCGGTCCCGCGCAGCGCCCGGAGGGCCCGTTCGGCACCGGCGCTGGCGCTGGTACCGGCGTCGGCGTCGGCGTCCGCGTCGCAGAGGGTGCTGTCGGCGAGCACGTCGTAACCGTCCCGTACGGCCACCCGGAGCAGGAAGCCGCCGCGGTCGTCGGCGTGCACCGCGGCGGCGACGACGAGCGGCGGCCCTCCGCCCTCCGCGCCGGGCTGCTTGCGGTGCGCGCTGACGAGCGGCGCGGTCCAGTGCAGACCGAGCAGGAGCGGCCGCTTGGCCACCACCTCCGCGAGGTCGGTCTCGTGCACGCCGTCGGACTCCAGCACCGTCGCGCGGGCGCCCAGCACGAGGGCGGCGGGCAGCAGGCAACGCAGGCTGCTGCCGACGATGTTGCCGCCGACCGTCGCCGTCCGGCGCACGGCCCCGGTTCCGATGCTCGCCGCCGCCCGGTGCATCGCCTCCGGCACCCGCTCGTCGATCCGGTGCAGCACCACCGCGGCGCCCAGGTCCGTAGGCCCGATCACGTTGGCCCTCGGCAACTCCCGCAGTGAGAAAGCCCGTACGGGAAATCCGTCACGCTGCCAGGCGGCCCACACCAGCGTCGCCCCGCCTATCGGCACGGCGCCGTCGGCCAGGCACTCCTGCGCTTCGGACACGGACGTGGGAAAACGCAGCAACACGGCGACTGACCTGCCTTTCCGGGGCATGGCACGGGGGGCGGCGGGGCGATGAGCGTGGCGCGAGGGCGTGGCGCGAGGGCCACGGGTGGTGGGATGAGGGACCGCGGGGCGTGGGCGGAGGCCGACCGGACGCCCGCCGGTACGGCGATTGTCGCCGCAGGCGCGTGGGCGCGTACAGGGCTCATGCGTGCACGGTGTGCGCCCCCAGCGCGTGAGGGCGTGACCGAAGTCCCGGAGGAGACAGGGCGGTTGAGTGCCTGGCGGCGCGTCTCGGCCGCGTGCTGCGCCCGCGTGCGGCGGGTACGCCGACGCACCGCCACGCCCCTGCCGTACGCAGCGGGTTCTCTCCAGCGCGCGGCTGAGCATCGGCGGACGGCGCCGACGGCGCGGATGCTATGTTCGCAGCCGCCCGACGCACGCGGGACGTGTGGGCGTGCGAGCGGCGGCGATGGGGGGGGTGCGCCGTGGGCTTCAGGACCGGCGAGTGGCGCGACGGCGTGCGCCAGAGCCGTCCCTCGGCCGTCTGGCCGCCGGCCTCCCGCCCCGACCGGCAGACCTGTGTGCCGTCCCACCCGGTACGGACGCACGAGGGAAACGCGCCCTTCGCGCGAACATCGCGGGCGGCACAGACGACAGAGACGGCACAGACGGCACAGACGGGAGACACGACGGCGTGACCGCCAGGGTCCTGTTCCTCTCGGCCGCGACGAGCCGTTCGCTGCGGCTGGCCCGCTTCGACGACGGCGATCCGATCGACGCCGCGGGGGCGGCGCAGGCGCGCGCGGCGGCCGCGTCGCTGCCGTCGGCCGCGCGGACCGCGTCCTCGCCCGGGAGGCGCTGCCGGGAGACGGCGGCGGCGCTCGGTCTCGACGCCGCCCCCGATCCAGAGCTGGCCGGTCTCGACGCGGGCCGCTGGCGGGGTCGCACGCTCGACGAGGTCGGCGCCGCCGAACCGGACGCGCTGGCGCGCTGGTTGGCCGACCCGGCCGCCGCGCCGCACGGCGGGGAGTCGGTGCGGAATCTGTGCGACCGGGTCGGGCGTCGGCTCCAGGCGCTGGCGCGGACTGACGGCCGGACGCTGGCCGTGGTCGAACCGGAGGTGATCCGGGCGGCCGCGGTCTGCGCGGTGGGCCTGCCGGAGGAGGCGTTCTGGCGGCTGGACGTGCCCCCGCTGACGGTCACGGAGTTCAGCGGCCGGGCCGGACGCTGGAACCTGCGGCTGGGGCGTCCGCTCGCGTCGAGCGCCGAGGACGGCTCCGGCCCGCGGTGACGCGGCCCCGCGAAGCCCGGTGGGACTTCCGCGCACGGCCGCCCGGGAACGGCCGGGTGGGACTCCCCCACGCGGTCGCCCGGGAACGCCGGGTGAGACGCCTCCACGCAGCCGCCCGGAAACGCCGGGCGAGACTTCCCTGCATGGCCGACAGAGAGCGCCGGGTGGGACTTTCCCGCGCGGCCGCCCAGGAACGCCGAAGGGCCCGCGGACGATTCCGACGGGCCCTTCGGCGTCCGGACAACACCTCAGTCAGCGTCCGGACAACACCTCAGTCGACGTCCGGACGACGCGTCAGTCGGCCGCCGCGACCGCCCGGCCGGAGGCGGGCCGGGCGCGCTCGGGGCTGAGCAGCCGTTCCGCCAGTTCGCCGAAGGCGAGGCCGAACGCCCCCCACAGCACGGCCTGGACGGCCAGCGCGGAGAGCCGGAACCGCCACAGCAGGGTGGCCGGGAAGTCTCCCGGGACCTCGTTGACGACCGGGAGGAAGGCGTACGCCAGCCCGATCGCGACGGCGAACGCGGCCGCCGCGACGACGGTCGCCCACCACGCGCCCAGGGCGGGCGCGAGGCGCTTGCCCAGGATCGCGGCGGCCACGGCGAGGAGCACGCTGAGCACCATCATCAGGAAGTACAGGCCGGTCCGCTTGCCGATGGTGCCGGGGTCGCCCACCGACGGCGGGTTGGCCGGGTACTTGAGGAACGGCACGACGTACACGGCGAGCAGCGCGCAGCCGGACAGCAGCAGCGCGGTCGCCCGCGGCGAGAACCGGCCCACGCGGCCGAGCGCGACGCAGAAGGCGAGCGCCGCGATCCCGCCGAAGGCGACCCCGTAGACGAGGACGCCGGTGGCGAGGCCGGCGGTGGACTGCAACGCGCGGGAGACGACCGCTGCTTCGTGCTCGTGGGAGTGGGCGGCCTCGAAGCCGATCGCCCTGTCGACGGTGGGCTCGCCGAGCAGGTAGGCGACGACGAGGGAGAGCGCCCCCGCGGCCAGCCCGGCGAGCATGCCGCGGACGAGCAGGTTTCTTACCGTTGCGGAGTTCATGGGCGTGTGGCGTCCCTCGCCTCAGTGGCAGGGAAAGCCGAGCAGGTGGCGGGCGTCGTGCACCCACTCGTGGACGTCCGTGCCGTTGAACACGGAGGTGGCGCCCTGCTCGGCGCCGACGAAGTAGAGCAGGACCAGCATCAGGATGCCGAAGAAGACCGCCCAGGGAGCTATCGCCTTCAGCGGCAACTTGGCGGGAAGGGCGGGGGCAGTGGCGGTCGGCTGGGCGACGTGCTGCGCCATGGCAGGGCCTCCTCTGGGAGTTCGCGTCCCATCTCGGTGGTGCACTGGACGAGGACTACGGGTCTGACTCACGGGCCGTCCCGTCCCAGCGGGGCTGCTCGTTCACAGTGGCGCGACCGTGCCGGATTCCCACCGGCTTCCGTCCTGCCCTCGTCGATACCGGATCGACGGTATCGCGTGCGGGAAGCGCGGCCAAGACCGCGGCCGCCCGGCGTGATCTTCCTCTCCCGCCGGGCGGCCGCCGGGCCGCGGGCGGGTCGGCCGTGCGGCCCGGTGGCCGGGCGGCCGCGGCGAAACGCGGGGCCGCCCGAGGCCGGGCGCGCGACGGCCCGGCCTCACTCCTGCGCGAAGTCGTCCGTCCGGAGCCCGAGTTCGCGGTCGTCGAGCGGGGCGAAGAAGCGCTCGACGTCGGCCTCGGCGACCTCGGCCAGGGTCGACGGCGACCAACGCGGAGCGCGGTCCTTGTCGATGACCTGGGCGCGGATGCCCTCCACCAGGTCGGGGCTGCTCAGGGCCGCGCAGGAGACCCGGTACTCCTGGTTCAACGCCCTTTCCAGCGAGCCGAGTCGGCGGACTCGCCGCAGGGCGGCCAGGGTGACCTTCACCGCCGTGGGCGACCTGCTGAGCAAGGTCTCGGCGGCCTCCTTCGCGGCCGGGTCGCCGTGGCCGAGCAGTCGCCGGACGATCTCCTCCGCCGTGTCCGCGCCGTAGCAGGCGTCGATCCACTCCCGCTGAGCGGCCAACTCGCCCTCGGGAGACGGCTGCACGTGCCGGGCGAGCGCGTCGGACACGGGCAGCTCGGCGAGGTCGTCGAGCAGGGCGCCGAGTGCGGCGGAGGGCACGTAGTGGTCGGCGAGCCCGCACAGCAGGGCGTCGCCGGCGCCGATCTGCGCGCCGGTCAGGCCGAGATGGGTGCCCAGCTCACCCGGTGCGGCGGCGAGCAGGTGGGTGCCGCCGACGTCGGGGACGAAGCCGATGCCGGTCTCGGGCATGGCGATCCGGGACCGCTCGGTGGCGATCCGGACGCCGCCGTGCGCGGAGAGGCCGACCCCGCCGCCCATCACGATCCCGTCCATCACGGCGACGTAGGGCTTGGGATAGCGGGCGATCCTGGCGTTGAGGCGGTACTCGTCGCGCCAGAACGCGGCCGCGGCGGCGCCGTCGCCGTCACGGGCGTCGTCGTGGATGGCGCGGATGTCGCCGCCCGCGCACAGTCCGCGCTCGCCTGCGCCGGTGACGATCACGGCGCGCACCGCCGGGTCGTGCTCCCAGGCGGTGAGCGCCTCGTCGATGCGGGCGACCATCTCGTGGGTGAGGGCGTTGAGGGCCTTCGGCCGGTTGAGGACGATGTGGGCGGCCCGTCCGGCGGTGTGCAGCAGGACGGGGGCCTCGCCGCCGGTCATCCGAACGCCTCCGGCAGACCGCGGGCCGCGATGACATGCATGATCTCGTCGGTTCCTTCCTGGTCGGGTGGACGCGCGGGTCCGTCGGTGCGGACGTGCGGGTCCGTGCGGGGCAGACGCGCGGTCCCTTGCGGGCGGGGACGCGGGCCGGGGGCGCGGACGCCGGGGACCGTGCCGCACCGGCGGCTCGGGAGCCCGGCGCGTCGCCGGACGCCGCCGGACCGCTGGTCGCCTTCCCACTCCGCCTGGCGGGCACACCGGGCACATCCCTGGCCCCATCATCGCTCTGTCGCCTTGTCGGCTTGTCGCCCGGTCACCCCGGCGCCTGCCTCCTCGTCCGACGGCCCGACGCTCCCCTCCTCCGGGCTCCCGGCTCCCTCCTCCGGGCTCCGGGCTCCCTCCTCCGGGCTCCGGGCTCCCGGCTCCCGGCTCCCGGCTCCCGGCTCCCGGCTCCCGGCTCCCGGCTCCCGGCTCCCGGACGACGATCATGCCACCTGGTCCTCCCTCGCCCCTCCCCCTCCGCTCCCTCCAACGGACGTACGCGCGACCCGGGCCGCGAGCGCCCCGTACGCCCCCCGCGCGGGGCGCCGACCGGAGCCCGGCACGCCCGTGACGAGGGAGGAGAGCGCCGCCGCGGCGCCGAGCGGCGCAGGTCACTCGCACGGAGAGAACAAGGTCACAATCGCTCCCCCTGCTGCTCCCGCACGACCTGTCCTAGCATCCGACCATGACGGTCCTGCCTGACGACGAGCTCTCCCTGGCGGCCGACTTCCCTGACGCGACGCTTGAGCAGTGGCAGCACCTGGTGGCGGGTGTGCTGCGCAAGTCCGGCAAGGAGGTCCCGGACGCCGAGGCGGAGCAGGCCCTGTCCGCCTCGCTGGAGGACGGGCTGCGCATCCGGCCCCTGTACACCGCGCGCGACGCCGCGCCGGACGCCGGGCTGCCGGGCTTCGCGCCGTTCGTGCGCGGGGGCAGGCCCGCGGGGAGCACCGGCGGCGGCTGGGACGTCCGCCAGCGGCACGCGGTCGCGGACGCCAGCGTGCTCTTGGCCGATCTGGAGAACGGCGTCACCTCGCTCTGGCTGACCGTCGGCGAGCGCACCGGCATCCCGGTGGAGGCGCTGGAGCGCACCCTCGACGGCGTCTACCTGGACCTGGCGCCGGTCGTCCTGGACGCGGGCGCCGAGTTCGAGGCCGCCGCGCGCCGGCTGCTGCGGCTGTACGAGGAGCGGGGCGTCGCCCCGGACGCGGCGCGCGGCAACCTGGGCGGCGACCCGCTGGGCCACGAGGCCCGCACCGGCCAGTCCTACGACGTCGCCCCCGTGACCGAGCTGGCCCGGCTCTGCGCCGAGGAGCGCCCGGGGCTGCGGGCGCTGACCGTGGACGCGCTGCCGTACCACGAGGCCGGCGGCTCGGCGGCGCAGGAACTGGGCTGCTCGCTGGCGACCGGCGTGGCCTACCTGCGCGAGCTGACCGGGGCCGGACTCGACGTCGCGCAGGCGTGCGGCCAGCTCGAGTTCCGCTACGCCGCGACCGCCGACCAGTTCCTGACCGTAGCCAAGCTGCGCGCGGCGCGGCGGCTGTGGGCGCGGGTGGCGGAGGTGTGCGGGGCGCCCCGAGCGGGCGCGCAGCTCCAGCACGCGGTGACCTCGCCGGTGATGGCGACCCGCCGCGACCCGTGGGTGAACATGCTGCGGGCCACGGTGGCGACGCTGGCCGCCGGGGTGGGCGGCGCCGACGCGGTGACGGTGCTGCCGTTCGACCACGCGCTCGGCCTCCCCGACGCCTTCGCGCGCCGCGTCGCCCGCAACACCTCGTCCATCCTCATCGAGGAGTCGCACCTGTCGCGGGTGATCGACCCGGCGGGCGGATCCTGGTACGCAGAGCGGCTGACCGACGAACTCGCGCACGCGGGCTGGGAGTTCTTCCAGGAGATCGAGCGAGCCGGCGGCCAGGGCGCGGCCCTGCGCTCGGGTCTGGTCCGCGACCGGCTGGCCGCGACCTGGGCCGCGCGTCGTCAGAAGCTCGCCGAGCGGCGCGAGCCGGTGACGGGCGTCAGCGAGTTCCCGCACCTGGCCGAGAAGCCGGTGGTGCGCGAGCCGGCGCCCGAGCCGCCGTCGGGCGGGCTGCCCCGGGTGCGGCGCGACGAGGCGTTCGAGGCGCTGCGGGACCGCTCCGACGCCCACCTCGCCGCGACGGGTTCCCGGCCCCGGGTGTACCTGGAGGCGATCGGCCCGGCGGCCGCGCACACCGCCCGGCTGTCCTTCGCCGCGAACCTGTTCCAGGCGGGCGGCATCGAACCGGTCACCGCGGGCACCTTCGAGGAGAGCGGAGCGCGCGAGGCGTGCCTGTGCTCCAGCGACGCGCTCTACGAGGAGCAGGCCGAGGAGGTCGCGTCCCGGCTGCGGGCGGCGGGCGCCGGGCACCTGTTCCTCGCGGGCCGTCCCCGGCCGTACGAGGGCGCCGACACGTACGTCTTCGCCGGCTGCGACGCGGTGGCCGTGCTCTCCGCCACGCTCGACCGCATGGGAGTGTCCTGATGTCCATCCCGGATCCCTCGGAGTTCTCGGCGATCGGGCTGGGCGCGCCCAGCCCCGAGGCCGGCCCCGACGAGTGGCGCACGGCGGTGAAGAAGGCCGCGGACGGCGACGACCTGCTCTGGCAGACGCCCGAGGGCATCGAGGTCAAACCGCTGTACACGGGGCAGGACCTGGAGGGCCTGGACTTCCTCGGGACCTTCCCGGGCATCGCCCCGTACCTGCGCGGCCCGTACCCGACGATGTACGTCAACCAGCCGTGGACGATCCGCCAGTACGCGGGCTTCTCCACGGCCGAGGAGTCCAACGCCTTCTACCGCCGCAACCTCGCGGCCGGCCAGAAGGGCCTGTCGGTCGCCTTCGACCTGCCCACGCACCGCGGCTACGACAGCGACCACGAGCGGGTGACCGGCGACGTCGGCATGGCGGGCGTGGCGATCGACTCGATCTACGACATGCGGCAGTTGTTCGACGGCATCCCGCTGGACCGGATGACGGTGTCGATGACGATGAACGGCGCCGTGCTGCCGGTGCTCGCGCTGTACATCGTGGCGGCGGAGGAGCAGGGCGTGCCGCCGGAGAAGCTGGCGGGGACCATCCAGAACGACATCCTCAAGGAGTTCATGGTCCGCAACACCTACATCTACCCGCCGAAGCCGTCGATGCGGATCATCTCCGACATCTTCGCGTTCACCTCGCAGCGGATGCCGCGCTACAACTCGATCTCCATCTCCGGGTACCACATCCAGGAGGCGGGCGCGACGGCCGACCTGGAGCTGGCGTACACGCTGGCGGACGGCGTGGAGTACCTCCGGGCGGGCCGGGAGGCGGGCCTGGACGTGGACGCGTTCGCGCCGCGGCTGTCCTTCTTCTGGGCGATCGGCATGAACTTCTTCATGGAGATCGCCAAGCTGCGCGCGGCCCGGCTGCTGTGGGCCAAGCTGGTCCGGCAGTTCGACCCGCAGAACGCCAAGTCGCTGTCGCTGCGCACCCATTCGCAGACCTCCGGCTGGTCGCTGACGGCGCAGGACGTGTTCAACAACGTCACCCGCACCTGCGTGGAGGCGATGGCGGCCACCCAGGGCCACACCCAGTCGCTGCACACCAACGCCCTGGACGAGGCCCTCGCGCTGCCCACCGACTTCTCCGCGCGCATCGCCCGCAACACCCAGCTCCTGATCCAGCAGGAGTCGGGCACGACGCGCGTGATCGACCCGTGGGGCGGCAGCGCCTACGTCGAGCGGCTGACCTACGACCTCGCCCGCCGGGCCTGGCAGCACATCCAGGAGGTGGAGCAGGCGGGCGGCATGGCGCAGGCCATCGACGCGGGCATCCCGAAGCTGCGCGTGGAGGAGGCCGCGGCCCGCACCCAGGCCCGCATCGACTCCGGGCGGCAGCCGGTGATCGGCGTGAACAAGTACCGGGTGGACTCCGACGAGCAGATCGAGGTGCTCAAGGTCGACAACTCCTCGGTGCGCGCCCGGCAGATCGCCAAGCTGCGGCGGCTGCGCGAGGAGCGGGACGAGCGGACCGTGCGGGACGCGCTGGACGACCTGACGCGGGCGGCCGGCGGCGAGGGGAACCTGCTGGAGCTGGCGGTGCGCGCGGCGCGGGCGAAGGCGACGGTCGGGGAGATCTCGTACGCCCTGGAGAAGGTGTACGGACGGCACGCGGGGCAGATCCGTACGATTTCCGGTGTGTACCGCAACGAAGCAGGTGAGTCGCCGAACGTGGACCGGACCCGGGCTCTCGTGGACGCCTTCGCCGACGCGGAAGGCCGCCGTCCGCGCATCCTGGTCGCGAAGATGGGCCAGGACGGCCACGACCGCGGCCAGAAGGTGATCGCGACCGCCTTCGCCGACCTGGGCTTCGACGTGGACGTCGGCCCGCTGTTCCAGACCCCGGCGGAGGTGGCGCGGCAGGCCGTCGAGGCGGACGTGCACATCGTCGGGGTGTCCTCGCTGGCCGCCGGGCACCTCACCCTGGTGCCGGCGCTGCGCGAGGCGCTGGCCGAGGAGGGCCGCGAGGACATCATGGTCGTGGTCGGCGGGGTGATCCCGCCGCAGGACGTGCCGGTGCTGCTGGAGATGGGCGCCGCGGCGGTGTTCCCGCCCGGCACGGTGATCCCGGACGCCGCCCACGACCTGGTGGGGCGGCTGGCGTCCGGTCTCGGCCACGACGACCTGTGAGCCGGTGAGTTCCATGGCCATCGACCTCGACGCGTACGTCAAGGGCGTCCTCGACGGCAGGCGGGCCGTCGTGGCCCGCGCGATCACCCTGGTCGAGTCCACCCGTCCCGGGCACCGGGCGCTGGCCCAGGAGCTGCTGACCGAGCTGCTGCCGCACAGCGGCAAGGCCCGGCGGATCGGGGTGAGCGGGGTGCCGGGGGTGGGCAAGTCGACGTTCATCGACGCCTTCGGCACGCTGCTGACGGGGCTGGGGCGCCGGGTGGCCGTGCTCGCCGTGGACCCCTCCTCCACCCGGACCGGCGGCTCCATCCTCGGCGACAAGACCCGGATGGAGCGCCTGGCCGTCGACCCGGCGGCCTTCGTGCGGCCCTCCCCCACCGCGGGCACGCTCGGCGGCGTCGCCAAGGCCACCCGCGAGTCGATCGTGGTCATGGAGGCCGCGGGATACGACGTGGTGCTGGTGGAGACGGTGGGCGTGGGCCAGTCCGAGACGGCCGTCGCCGACATGGTCGACACCTTCCTGCTGCTGACCCTGGCCCGCACCGGCGACCAGTTGCAGGGCATCAAGAAGGGCGTCCTGGAGCTGGCCGACGTGATCGCCGTCAACAAGGCGGACGGCCCGCACGAGCGCGACGCCCGCGGCGCCGCCCGCGAACTGGCGGGCGCGCTGCGCCTGATGCACGGCAAGGACGCCTTCTGGACGCCTCCGGTGCTCAGTTGCAGCGCCCGTGAGTCCACCGGGCTGGACACGGTGTGGGAGCGGCTGGAGCAGCACCGCGACCTGCTGGAGGGCGCCGGCCGCCTGGCCGCCCGGCGCCGCGACCAGCAGGTCGGCTGGGCTTGGACCATGGTCCGCGACGAACTCCTGGGCCGCCTGCACGCCGACCCCGCGGTCCGCGCCCTCGCCCCCGACCTGGAGCAGCGGGTCCGGAACGGCGAACTCACCGCCACCCTGGCGGCCGAAGCCATCCTGGACGCCTTCGGCGGCGGGGGGCGCTGAGACCGGCGAGGCCGCCGCGGCACGGGCACGGCACGCGGAGGCGTGTCACCGGGGGCGGTGCCGGTGTCCAGCGGCCGTGCGGCGGCCCCTGGGGAGGGGTGGCGGCCCCTGGGGAGGGGTCCCGTCCCCCTACCGGCGGCCTCTACTGCCGTGGCCGCAAAGGCTTTTGGCCTGGCACGCGACGAGGCGGAGCGCGCGGCCGCCCGCGAACGGGCGGGGCCCGCAGGGCCGGACGTGCCACCGGACGCCCAGGTCATGGCATCGGACGTGCCACAGGACCCCCTGGTCCCGGTGCCGGACGTGCTACGGGACGCCCTGGCCCTGACGCCGGACGTGCCACCAGACGCTCTGGTCCCGGTGCCGGGCGGGTCGTTGGAGCGGCGCGGGCCGCTTCCGCCGCTGCACGCGGACCGCGTGATCACGCAGGCGGTGGCCGGGCAAGCCGCCGAGTGGCTGGTCGCTCGCGCAGAGCGGCCGCGTCGGCTTGGCGACCTCCACCAGCCGCTTGGAGCGGCTGCCAGCTCGCGCGGGGCGGCCACGCCGGCTTGGCGACCTCCACCAGCCGCTTGGAGCGACTGGCCGCAGTCGCTTGGAGCGGCTGGCCGCTCCCGAGGGGCCGACCGCCCCGGTCCGCCGCTCCGCCCGCTCAGCCCGGCGCCTGGTCGCACCCCGCGAGCAGACTCGGGGGCGGCTCGGGCAGGGCCGCCGGAACACCGTCGTCGGGTGTCAGCGCGCGGCGCAGTTCGCCGCGCCGCCGTATGCCCAGCTTCTTGTAGGTGCTGGTGAGATGGGTCTCCACGGTGCGCCGGGCGAGGTGCAGCAGGGCGGCGATCTCCGTGTTGGTGCGTCCGTCGGCGGCGAGTTGGGCGATGCGCCGTTCGCTGCCGGTCAGCGACCCCGAACCGGTGCGGGCGGCGGTCGCCCGCCGGGCGCCGCCCGCTCGCAGGGCCGTCTCGGCGAGGACGCGCAGGCGCGACGCGCCCAGGCGCTCGGCCAGTTCGGCCGCCTCGCGGAGACGGCTACGGGCCTGGGCGCGCTCCCCCGCCGCGATCAGCGCCCGGCCCTGGGCCAGCAGCGCGTGCGCCAGTTCCGGACCGGCGCCCTCGGGCGCGTCCCGCAGCATCCGCACGGCCCGCTCGGCGAGTTCGAGGCCGCGGCGGCCGCCGGTGACGGCGCCGAGCGCCCGCAGGGCCCGGCCGACCGTGCGGGGGGTGTCCCAGACGCGGGCGAGGCGCAGTTCCTCCTCGGCCAGGGTGATCGCCTCGCGGGGCGCGCCCAGGGTGAGCCAGCACTCCGCGGCCGCCGACCGCCACGGGGTGACGACCGGACTGCGGACCTCGCGGGCGAGTTGGCGGCGCCCGCACTCCAGGAAGTCGTGCAGGGCGCCGACGGTGTCGCCGTCGGCGGCCCGCAGCACTCCCCGGGCGTAGAGGAACCGGTTCAGCTCCCAGGAGTCCGCCGCCGCGCGCAGGTCGAAGGCGTCGGCCAGCCGCCGCGCCTCGGCGATCCTGTCCTGGGCGACCAGCCCGAGCAGCGCGTGGGCTTGGACGTTGCCCGGTCCCGCGTCCGGGCGCAGCGGGGGTTCGGCGGGCGGGCGGACGTGGACGCCCCGGGCGGCGGCGATGTCGGCGCGGGTGTCGACCAGCGCGTCGTGCATCGGGTGCAGCAGGTCGGAGCGCTGACCGGCCAGTCCGCGGTCCACCAGCCTCTCCGCCTCGTCGAGTTCGTCGGCCCACTGGGCGACCGCGGCGGCCGCCCCGAGCAGGAACGGCTCCGTGAGCGGGTCGGACGGTTCGGCCAGCAGCAGGCGCATCCGCCGCATGGCCTCCCGCGCCGAGGTGAGTCCGGCGGTCGCCGCGTACCGGATCAGGACGGCATGGGCGGCCGGGCCGATCGGCTCGGACGAGCGCTCCGCGGTCTCCGACAGCCGCCGGTGGGCGTCCCGGCGGACCGTCTGGTCCCGCTCGGCCAGCAGCACGGAGGCGCTGCGCAGCACGCCGGACAGGTCCGGGCGGTCGTGGGCGAGTTGATCGTCGACGTTGGTCAGCACCTCGACGGCCGTGCCGGTCTTGCCGAGCGCCGCCAGCGCGGTGCCGAGGGCGACGGCCGCCCGTACCCGTTCGCGCGGCGCGGCCGCCAGGCGCAGGGCCTCGGTGAGCAGGGGGACGGCCGCCGCGGCGCCCCGGTCGGCGGCCTCCAGGGACCCCAGTTCGGTCAGCAGCCGCTGTCTGCGGTGGTCCGGCAGCGGCTCGTCGAGCGCCCTGCGCAGCAGCGGCACGGCCTCGGCGACCCTGCCCTCCCGGACGGCGAGGGCGGCGGCGTCGTGCAGCACGCTCGACGCCCAGACCGCGCCGACCGGGCCGGAGTTCAGCAACTCGCCTGCCATCACCTCGGTGGACGCGCCGCGGTGCAGCAGGAGTTCGGCGGCGCCCCGGTGGGCGGCGCGGCGCCGGGACTCGGGCACACCGGCGAGCACGGCGTCGCGCAGCAGCGGGTGGGCGTAGCGGTGACGGCCGTCCCGGTCGACCCGGAGCAGGCCGAGGCCGGTCATCGCGGTGAGCCAGCCGGCCACCCGGGCGCGGTCGGTTCCGGTCAGTTCGGCGAGCAGGCCCGCGAGGTCGACGAGGGGCCCGCCGGGCGGTCCGGCCGGGCCCGCGCCGTGCCGGTCGGCGTCCAGGGCGGCGAGCACCCGGGCGACCTCGGCCGTGCCGGCGCCGGCGCTGTCCAGCCACCAGGCCACGGCGGCGGCGTAGGCGCCTGCGTAGAGCGCCGCGACGGTGTGCGGAAGGGCGCCGTGCGGGCCGGGGCCGCGGAGGTCGTCCAGCAGGGCGCGCAGCAGGAGCGGGCTCCCGGCCCCGGCGCGGGCGCAGTCGTCGACCCAGGCGGCGGGTGCCTCGGGGAAGCGTTCGCGCACCAGGGCGGCGGCGTCGGCGGGGGCGAGCGGCAGCAGGGTGTGGATGCGGACGCGAGCGGGCGAGAGGGTGTGCGCGAAGCCCGGGGCGGGCGGGTCGACGTCGTACTGGCCGCGCTCGGTGACGGCCAGCAGCACGGGGAGGCAGAGCCGGTCCGTGTGCCGGGCCGACTCCACCAGCCAGCGGTGCGAGGGCGCGTCGGCCAAGTGGACGTCGTCCACGGCCATCAGCAGCGGCGTCCCCTCCGCCTGCCGCAGCAGCTCCCGGCCGAGCAGCTCGCCCTGTTCGCGTTCGGTACGGGCCTGCTCGAACCCGGGTGCGACGCCCAGTAGTTGCAGGACCGTTCCGAAGGGGAGGTCGCCGTCGCCGGGGGCGCAGCGCGCCCGCAGGACGCGCATGCCGTGCGCGGAGGCGTCCTCGATCGCCGACTCCAGCACGCTGGTGCGCCCGGTGCCGGTGGCGCCTCGTAACAGCACCAGGCCCCCGGCGTACGAGCAGGCGCGAGCCACGCCGGAGGCCAGCGTCGCGACCGCCTCACGGTGCGCGCTCGGCCTGTCATGGTGCGGTCCGGACATGTCCTGCCTCCTCGGTTCGGGCATGGTTCCCGCACCGTCGAGGACGATCAGAGCGGGGCGGAGGTGTCGTGACTCTTCCCACGTCGGCGAATCCCGGCTCCCGCGCAACCATCGCGGCCGTCGCGCTCGTGGTCCTCGTACGGGTGTTCTCGTGGTGGTGCACGTGGTGGTCCACGATTGCCCGGGTCCGGGCCGCGAACAGAGGGTGGAGATCACCGCCTGTCGGCCGAGCAGGCCACGGGCACGTGGACGTGGGAGGAGAGGCTTGCCCAGCTCATCGAGGACCATCAGGACCGGCGCCGAGCCCGCGCCGCGGACACGGGTGAGCGTGCACGCCGCCGACCCGATCCTGCGCGAGGGCGTGCACGCCCAACTGCGCCCGTTTCCCGGGATCGAGCTGCGCGAGGAGAGCGGTCCGGGCACGGTGGCGCTGATCGTCGACGACGTGCTGGAGGAGGGCGCGCTGACCCGGCTGCGCCGCCTGGTGCGCGGCGAGGGCGCGCGGGCGGTGCTCGTGGTGCGCTCGCTGCGGGAGGCCGAGCTGCTGGACGTGATCGAGTGCGGGGTGGGGGCCGTCGTCTGGCGCCACGAGGCCACCGCGCACCGTCTGGTGCAGGCAGTCCTGGCGGCCGCGCGCGGGGACGGCGACCTGCCCGCCGATCTGCTGGGCCGGCTCATCAACCAGGTGAGCACGCTGCACCGCAGCGCGTCGGGCCGGTCGGGCGTCGGTTCCTCGGGGCTGGCGCCGCGTGAGGTGGACGTACTGCGGCTGATCGCCGAGGGGTTCGACACCGGAGAGATCGCGAGGAAACTGTCGTACTCCGAACGTACCGTCAAAAACGTCATGCACGGGCTGACCACCCGGCTGCACCTGCGCAACCGGGCCCATGCCGTGGCTTATGCACTTCAGGAAGGGTACATCTGACCGGAGGGGCAGTCCGGATCGCCCCCAGGGGCAAAGGTTCCTGCCCGCCCGCCGTCCCCCGGCCCGCTCGCGGGGACGGGCCGCGGCGCGGCAGGATGGCATGCGATGGGCGGCAGGCACGGCGGGGCGGGAGCACAACGGTGATCCACGAGGTGGACGAGATCCTCAAGACCCTTCTCCACGGGGGCGCCCTGGCCGGTTCCGGCATCGACGTGGCCTTCGAGGCGCCCACCCGCGACTGGGCGGCGCGACGCAACGGCCCTGTGGTGAACGCTTACTTGTACGACATCCGGGAGGACGTGCACCGCCGCCAGCGCGGTCACCTGCCCGTGGTCGACGACCGGAACGTGGTGGTCAAGCGCCGTCAACCGCCCCGCTGGTTCCGGCTGTCGTACCTGCTGACCGCCTGGACGAGGCAGCCCCTGGACGAACATCGCCTGCTGTCCGCTGTGTTGGCGACCCTGATTCCCCGTGAGCTGCTGCCGCCCTCGGAACTGCCGGGCGCGCTGGGGAAGCTGGGCATGGCGGTGCCGGTGTCGGTGGCCGGGATCCAGACGGAGTCGCGTTCGCTCGCGGAGATCTGGTCGGCGCTGGGCGGTGAGCTGAAGCCCTCCCTGGACCTCGTGGTCACCGCCCCCTTCCCGGCCTACCCCGAGTACGACGCCGGTCCCCCGGTCACCGAGGGCGCGGTGGTGCGGGTCCGCGACACGGACCGCGCCGACCGGCAGGACGGGGAGCGCGCGCACCGGCCGCGGCAGGTGGCGGCGGCCCGGGACGCCCGGAAGCAGGCCCTGCGCCGCCGCGGCACGGGCGGCCCGTCGTGACCGAGCCCACCGCGCACCACCTCGCGCCCGACCCCACCGCACCGCCCACCGAGGCCGAGCTGGCCGCGCACCGCCTCGCGTCCGAACCGGCCGCACACCACCTCGCACCCGACCCCACCGCGCCGCCCACCGAGGCCGAGCCCGCCGCGCACCGTCCCGCGCCCGAGCCGGCCGCGCACCGCCTCGCGGCCGCCCCCGCCGCGCCGTCCACCGAGGCCGAGCCCGCCGCGCCGCAGGAAGAGACGGCCTCACCGACCGTCCCGGCGGACCGGGCGGCCGGTGAGGCCCCGTCCCCCGACGCCGAAGCGCTGCTGGCCCGTCTCGCCGTCCTGCGGGAGCGGGTCGCGCTGCTGGTCGAGGACCGCGCCGAGGGCGATCCCACGGCGGGCGACCCGCTGCGCGGGCTGTATCTGTCCGACGAGGCGGTGCGGCGCCTGCTGCGCCCACCCGCGGCGTCGACGGCGGCGGCGCCCGGACTGCCGCAGCCGCCGACGGCGGACCGGCTGACCGCGCTGGCCGCGCGGCTCGGCCTCGCCGACCTCGACGTCATGCTGCTGCTGATCGCGCTGGCGCCCGACCTGGACCGCTCGTTCGAGCCGCTGTACGGCTACCTCAACGACGACGTCAGCCGGCGCCGGGCGACCACGGGCCTCGCGCTGGACCTGTGCGCGGTGCCGGCCGGCTCCGCGCCGGCCCGCGCGCGGCTGCACCCCGCGGCGCCGCTGCGCGCCCTGGGGCTGCTGGAGGTGGAGGAACCCGAACGCCCGTTCCTCAGCCGCGTCCTGCGGGCGCCGGACCGGCTGGCGGCTCATCTGCTCGGCGACGACACGCCGGACCCGGCGCTGACAGGGCATCTGCGCGCGCTCCCCGAGCCGCCGCGACCGGACGAGGGCGAGAGCGAGTTCAGGCGGTTCACCGAGCGGCTGGCGAAGCGGCTCGCGGCCGGGGCGCCGCCCACCGCGTACCTGCGCGAGAGCCACGAGGGCGACGGCTCCGCCGCGGTCTCCGCGGCCCTGCGCGCGGCCGGCCGCCCCGCGCTGTCCTACTCCGGGCCCCGCGACCTGCTGCCCCCCCTGCTGCGCGAGGCCAGGCTGACAGGAGACACCGTCGTCGTCACCGAGCTGCCGGACGAACCCGGTCCGCTGGTGCGGGACTTGACGGAGGCCGCCGACGTACCGGTGCTCATCACCACCCCGGTGCCGTACGACCCGCACTGGTGCGTCCACGACCCGCTCGTCCTCGACGTGCCCCGGCGCCGGGCAGGCGCCGTCGGCGACTGGTCGGCCGCTCTGGACGAGGACCCCGGCTTCGATCTCGCCGCCACCGTCGCCCCGTACCGGCTGCCCGGCGAGCGCGTCGCCCGCGCCGTGCGGTCCGCCGAGGCCCTGGCCGGGTTCGAGGACGTCCGCCTCTCCCCCGCCCATCTGCGTCTGGCGGCCCGCCAGCAGTCCGCCTCCGGTCTGGAACGGCACGCCCGCCGCATCCGGCCGGCCGTCGACTGGCGGGACCTGGTGCTGCCCGACCGGCCGTTGACGCAGCTCCGCGAACTGGCGCTGCGCGCACGTCATCGCGGCCGGGTCCTCGGCGACTGGCGGCTCAGCGCGGGCGGCGGCCGGGGCCGGGGCGTGCTCGGGCTCTTCGCCGGCGAGTCGGGCACCGGCAAGACCCTCTCGGCCGAGGTGGTCGCCGCCGAACTGGGCCTGGACCTCTACGTGGTGCAGCTCTCGTCCGTGGTGGACAAGTACGTCGGGGAGACCGAGAAGAACCTGGAGCGCATCTTCACCGAGGCCGACCGCACCGACGCCGTGCTCCTCTTCGACGAGGCGGACGCCGTCTTCGGCAAGCGCTCGGAGGTGAAGGACGCGCACGACCGGTACGCCAACATGGAGAGCGCCTATCTGCTCCAGCGGCTGGAGTCCTTCGACGGGATCGCCCTGCTGACGACCAATCTGCGCGCCAACATCGACGAGGCGTTCACCCGCCGCCTGGACCTGGTGGTCGACTTCCCGTTCCCGGACGCGGAGCAGCGCCGGGCCCTGTGGCGGCACAGCCTGTCCCATGTGCCCTGCGCGGACGGCATCGACTGCGGACTGGCCGCCGAGGGCTTCGAGCTGGCCGGCGGGTCCATCCGCAGCGCCGTGGTGACCGCGGCCTATCTGGCGGCGGGCCGCGGCGACGCGGTCACGGCGGCCGACCTGCTGGAGGGGGCCCGGCGCGAGTACCGCAAGGCGGGCCGGCTGCTGCCGGGAGAGGGCTCCTGGTAGCGGCCGGCCCGGCCTCTCACACCTTGAGCCTGAAGGCTTCCAGCCACACGTCGTTCTCCAGCGCGCCGCCGAAGATGAACTCAGGCCGCTGCTTCGCGCACTTCTTTCCGCCCCATTGGCGGCCGTGCACGAGGTTGTCCTCGCACACGTCGCCGGTGCCGACGTCGACGGCGAAGCCCGACATGTACGGGTCCTCCGGCTTCGGGCTGCCGATGTAGTCGTCCCTGCCGTCGGCGACGACGGCCGTCCAGCGCGGCGACCACTGCCCCTGGCCGCCCGTCGAACCGTCCTTGTGGAGGAAGGCGTTGGCGGCCGTGCCGCCCGCCCCGGCCACCGCGATGTTGATCGCCTTGATCGGGAGGCCGAGGCCGACGGTGCCCGCGGTGGTGCCGTCGCACACCGGTTTCTGCCAGCCCTTCCCGCTGACGAAGGCGCGGTAGCAGATGTGCCGCCCGGCCGGGTCGGCGTCGGCGAGGCGCCGCACGGCCGACGCGGCGGTGTCCTCGGGCGCCTTCTTGGTGACGGTGGGGGCCGGACCGCCGCCCCCGCCCTTGCCGCCGCCCCCGTCGTCGCTCTTCTGCGTCGGCGGCGGCGCCGGCGGGGTGGGGGCGACAGCGGTGGGCGGCGGGGGCGGGGTCACCGTCGGGGAGGTGCTGGGCGCGAGGGTCGCGCCGACGGCGACCTTCTCCGTGGCGCCGCTGTCCACGCCCGGTTTGTAGGCGATCCACAGCATGGCGAACGTCACCGCCAGCCCGGTCAGCACGCCGAAGAACGTCGCCAGCCAGCGGGGCAGGAACCCGCGCTGCACGTAAGTGCCTTGGACGGGAAGCGGTTCGACGCCCGAGCGCAGCACCGACAGGGTGAAGGGGCGCTGCTGCTTCGCGCCGAACCAGATGATCCGCCGGGGCCGCAGCGTCGCCTTCACGAACGCCGCGCGGCCCGGCTCGATCTGCACACTGCCGGGGCGGACCTCGTACGAGAGCTGGTCGCCGTTGTCGCTGCCCGCGATCGAGGCCGTCAGGCGGGTGTTGCCGACGTTGTCCACGGCGAGTTGGGGGCGCCCCCTGAAGCGTCCCTTCACCGTGGGCGGCACCAGTTCCGCCCGCACCTCGGTGAACGGGGTGATGGTGAGGTTGCCCTCGGGGACGGTCACCGCCTCCGGGTGCTCCGTCGGCGTGATCCGCACCGCGTACGGGTTGGGTCCCGCCGTCGCGTCCGGGGAGCGCGGCGGCGCGAAGCGCAGCTCCACCGCTCCCGTGGTGCCGGGATACAGGCGCAGCGTCGCAGGCTCGACCGTCGTCCACGGCGCCAGCGGCCCCACCGGCTCGAAGCGGTACTCGTCCACCACGTCGCCGGTGTTGCGCACCCGCAGTCGCACCGTCGTACTGCTTCCCGCGTCCACGGTCGTCGAGGCGGGTTCGAGAGAAGTCCACAGGGTCACCCCTCGACGCTAGACCGGGGCGGCGCGGCGGGTCAGCGGACCGCGGGGCAGTGTGCGTGCCCGGAGGGGCACAGTCGCCGGGCGCGGTGAGCGGACCGGTGCGCGCACCGCCGTGAAACCGGTGCGCGGACCGCCGTGAAACCGGCCCCTTCCGTCTGCGTCGAAGCAGCGCAGGAGGACGGTCACCGGCCCCCGGAACACGGCACGTTGCCCTTCGGGGCAACGGATGTGCCCCCGATCCGGTCCCGGAGGGCGTTCCGCCGCCGGTTCACGCGCGTGACGCTGGACGTATTCCTGTCTCGTACCCCTGAGGAGAGCAGAGCATGCCGTCCTACCTGTCGCCCGGCGTCTACGTCGAGGAGGTGGCCAGCGGCTCGCGCCCCATCGAGGGGGTGGGCACGTCGGTCGCGGCCTTCGTGGGACTCGCGCCGACCGGCCCGCTGAACGAGCCGACGCTGGTCACCAACTGGAGCCAGTACGTCGCGAGTTTCGGTGAGTTCACCGACGGGTACTACCTCGCGCCGTCCGTTTACGGCTTCTTCCAGAACGGCGGCACCGCGGCCTACGTGGTCCGGGTGGGCGGCTCGGCCGAGGACGCCGCCGCGCAGAACGGCTCGGCGGGCCGGTCCGCCGCGACGCCGGTGGAGTCCGCCGCCCCGGCCGAGCTTCCGGCGGCGGAGCCGCGCCAGCTCGGCACGTTCTCCGTGACGGCCGTCGCCCCCGGCGCCGAGGGCACGCTGAGCGTCGAGGTCGCCGACCCGGAGGGCGAGGGCCCGGCGGAGCGCTTCCGGCTCATCGTCAAGGACGGCGACAAGGCGGTGGAGACCTTCGACGTCACGGCGAAGAAGGGCGGCCGCAACTACGTCGTCACGCAGGTCAAGGAGCGCTCCAGGCTCATCACGGTGACCGAGGCCGCGCCGGCCGCGCAGCTCGCCCGGCCGGACAACCAGACGCTCGCCCTCCCCACCCCTCCCTCCGCTCCCGCCGCGACCCCGGCGGCGCCCTCGCGCACCGCGGAGACCACGCACCCGGGACCGGCCCACTACCTCGGCGACTCCGCGGACCGCACCGGCTTCGGCGGCCTGGAGGCCGTCGACGAGATCTCCATGGTCGCGGTGCCCGACCTGATGGCCGCCTACCAGCGCGGGGCGATCGACCTGGAGTCCGTCAAGGCGGTCCAGCTCGGTCTGATCGCGCACTGCGAGCTGATGGGCGACCGGGTCGCCGTCATCGACCCGCCGCCCGGCATGAACGCCCGTCAGATCCGCGTATGGCGGCAGGAGACGGCCGGCTACGACTCGAAGTACGCGGCGCTGTACTACCCGTGGATCAAGACCTTCGACCCGAGCAGCGGCCAGACCCGGCTGGTGCCGCCGAGCGGACACGTGGCCGGCGTCTGGGCCCGCAACGACTCCGAGCGCGGCGTGCACAAGGCGCCCGCGAACGAAGTGGTGCGCGGTGCGGTGGACTTGGAGATCCAGATCACCCGGGGTGAGCAGGACCTGCTCAACCCGATCGGCGTGAACTGCATCCGCGCCTTCCCGGGCCGCGGCATCCGCGTGTGGGGGGCCCGCACCCTCTCCTCTGACCCGGCCTGGCGTTACCTGAACATCCGCCGGTACTTCAACTACCTGGAGGAGTCGATCCTGATCGGCACCCAGTGGGTGGTCTTCGAGCCGAACGACCACGCCCTGTGGGCCCGGATCCGGCGCAACATCTCGGCGTTCCTGGTCAACGAGTGGCGGGCCGGCGCCCTGTTCGGGCAGCGGCCCGAGGAGGCGTACTACGTCAAGTGCGACGAGGAGACCAACCCGCCGGAGTCGGTCGACGTCGGCCGGGTGGTGTGCGAGATCGGCATCGCCCCGGTCAAGCCCGCCGAGTTCGTGATCTTCCGGCTGGCCCAGTTCTCCAGCGGGAGCAGTGAGCTGGAGGAGTAGGAGACGCACCGCGGCCCCGAACTCCGCCCCCTCCCACGCTACTTCCACCACTGATCACCTCTGATCACCTCTGATCCAGAAGGACAGCGAGCAGCATGAGTCTCCAGCCGGGTGACGCCCTCACCTCACATAACTTCGGCCTCCAGATCGACGGCGTGATGGTCGAGTATCTGGCCGAGGTCAGCGGCCTCAGCATCGAGCAGGACGTCATCACCTACCAGCAGAACACCCCGGGCGGCCAGAACGTGGTCAAGAACCTGCCGGGCGTGAAGAAGAACGGCACCTGCACGGTGGTGCGGGGCATGACCCAGTCGGCGTCCTTCACCCAGTGGATCAACGAGTCCATCACCGGCCAGATGTCCACGGCCCGCAAGAACGCCTCCATCATCATGATGGACTTCCAGAACAACCCGGTGAAGCGCTACCACCTGCGCAACGCCTGGTGCAGCAAGATCGACGCGAGCACGGTCAAGGCGGGCGAGGCCGCCGCCCTCACCGAGACCGTGACCATCACGTTCGAAGAACTGGTCATCGAGTAATGCGGCGCACGTCCTCCAGGGCGTCCGGCGCGCCCGCCCCCTCCGACGGGGACGCCGTGGACCCGGGCGGCACGGGAACGGACGCCGCGGCGCCGGTCCCGGCCGCCGCGGCGGCGCCAGCCGCACAGCAAGCCCCTTACCGTCAGGATGAGTTGCGCACCGAGTTCCCGTTCCAGTTGCCGCGCGGCTACGTCGACGAGTCGGGCGCCGTCCACCGGGACGGCGTCATGCGGCTGTCGACGGCGCGCGACGAACTCGTGCCGCTGCGGGACGTGCGGGTCCAGGAGAACCCGGCGTTCCTCTCGGTCGTCCTGCTCGGCCGGGTCATCACCCGGCTCGGCACGCTCCCGATGGTGCACGACGGGATCGTGGAGAACATGTTCGCCTCCGACCTGGCGTTCCTCCAGGACTTCTACCGTCAGATCAACGCCGAGGGCCACACCCGCGCGGCGGTCCAGTGCCCGCACTGCTCCGAGTCCTTCGAGGTGGAACTCGGCGGGAGCCGCCTGGGGGAATCGTGACGTACGCGACCGACCGGCTGCACGAGGAGATCGCGTACATCGCCTACCACTTCCACTGGAGCATGGAGGACATCCTGGACCTGGAACACCGCGACCGCCGCCGCTGGACGGGCGAGATCGCGTCCCTGGTGACGCGCGCGGCGTCGGAGGGCTGACGCGTGGGGCTCATGGACCGGCTGCGCGCGGGCGCGGCGACCGGCCGAGCGGGGAAGGCGGCTGCGCCCACGGAGGCGGAGGCGGCGACACCCGCGCAGGCGGTGACTGCGCGTACGGCTGCCAGCACGGCCGCTGTCGCCGCGCGGGCGTCGTCCGGGGACTTCGGGACCGGCGGGACCGTTGGGACCGGCGGCATCGGCGGGGCAGGCGGCATCGGCGGGGCTGGAGGCGGCGTGCCGGCCGCCGGGACGACTTCTGCCCGGCCGGGTCTGATACCAGCCTGGCCGGGGCTGGCGCCGATCCAGCGCAGCCTGGCCGCGGGCGGCGCCGGCGTGTCCGACGCGGCCTTCAGCGGGCGGCTGCCCACGTGGCAGAACCCGTCGTTCACCGCCGCGACGTCGCCCGCCGTGCTGAACGGCCGTACCGGCGGCGAACTGACCAGCAGCGCGCCCCGGCCCGCCGCGGCACGTCCGGTGGCGGGCCTGGAACTCCCGTCCGGGGGGCTCCCCCTCGCGGGTCCGGCCCCGGCGGTCCAACGGGCCCCGGCGGCGCCGCTACGGCTGCTGCCGCCGACGGGTCCGGTCCAGCCCGGCCCCGCCGCACCGTCGGTGCAGCGCCGCGTCACGCCGCACACGAGCCGCCCGCGTCCCGCCGCCCCGGCGGCGGGTGCGGGTTCGGGCGCGGGTGTGGGTGTGGGTGCGGCCTCGGGTTCCGGCGCGGGTCCGGGTGCGGGTTCCGGCGCGGGTCCGGGTGCGGGTCCGGGTGCGGGCGCCGGTACGGGTGCCCGTGCGGAGGGGCGCACCGGGACGGTGTCCGCAGCGGCGGCGGGTCCGACTCGGGTCCAGCGGAGGCGCCTCGGGTCGGCCGCTCCCTCGGGGGCTGCCGCTGCCACGGGGGCTGCCGCTGCCACGGGAGCTGCCGCTGCTACAGGAGCTGCCACTGTCGCGGGGCCCGTGAGGCCCAGGATGCTCCCGGCGCCGCAGCAGGAAGCGCGCCTGGCCGGTCCTGGAACTGGCGCCGGGACCGGGACCGGAACGGGGCTCGGCACCGGGACGGGGGCCGCGCGCGGTCGTACGGGCTCCGGCGGCCTCTCCCCGGCCGTCCCCGGCTCCAGCGCCGCCGCGACCGGTCCGGCGCCCGTCGTGCAGCGGTCGGCGTCCGAGGCCCAAGGACCAGCCGCGCCTCACGTGCCGGGCGCACCGAGCGCACCGAGCGCCTCGGGTGGGTCCGACGTGCCGAACATGTCGGGCTCCGCCGGGGGTTCGGCCGTCGTACGGCCCCGGCCGGTCGCCTCGTCGATGGCCGTACCGCCGCCTCCCGCCTCCGGACTCCGGGTGCGGATCGCCGGTACGGACCCGGCGCCCCTCTCGCGCTCCTTCACCAGCGCCCGGACCGCAGCGCCTGCGGTGCAGCGCCGCGCCCTGCCCGTGGCACGTCGGCTGCCCGTGTCGGCAGACGGCGAGGCTGCCGCCCGCCCGGCCGCCGCGCAGCCCGCGAGCGGGGCGGCGGGGCGCGAAGGTCGACGCGACGCCAGCGCCGTGCCTCCCGGCTCATCCGGCACCGCTGCTCCGACCCCCGCCACGCCCGCGTCGGCGCCCTCGCCCGTCCAGCGGTCCGCCAAGACGACCGGAACGACCACCGGGGCGGCCCGCGCGGGGTCAGGCAACGGAACACCGGGGGCCGATCAAGCGCCAACCCGTGTGGTTCAGACTGATGTTGCCCACTCCACCGGCACCGGCCAGTCCCGTGCGGAGGCGCGGGCGACCGTGCAGCGACGCCCGGCCGACCCCGGCGCACCCACCCCGGCAGCGAGCAGTCGTACGACAGCGGGGCCCGCGTCGGCGGCGTCCCCCGACGTCCGCCCGGCTGGCGCCACCGGCACTCCCGCTTCCTCCCCGCACCCCGAACTCCCTTCACCTAGCTCCCCCTTCAGCCCTCCCACCCCCTCGTCCGGCGGACCGAACCGAGGGTCGGACGCGCCCCAGCCGACGGCCGCCCCGGGTCGCCGGGCGGCCACGGGCGCCTCCGCCGACGCACCCCGCGTCCAACGCAGCACCGGCGGCAGGGCACCGCGCTCGGGCCTCGGCGCGCCGCTTCCGTCCCGTCCGGCGCCGTCGTCGACTTCGCCCGCGCCTTCCCCTTCCTCACAGGCGACCGCTCCGCCCGGCCAGCCGACTCCGGGGGTAACTCCCCCGTTTCTCACCGCTGTTCAACGTGCCGTCAGCACATCAGGTCAGGGCGGTGGGACCGGCGCCCGCCCGCATCAGCCGGAGTCCGGGGCCGTCTCCCGGGCGCCCCGTCCCACACCGTCTTCTCAGCACCAGCCCGCGCGCTCCGCCGGCGACGGCGGCGAGCAGGGTCGCCAAGGCCAGACCCGGCCCGTTCCGCAACCGCAGCCGCAGCCGCAGCCGCAGCCGCAGCCGCACAGTTCGTCGCCCGCCCCCGGAGCGGCCCCCGCTCCCCGGCCCGGCGCCCCTGTCCAGCGACGTACCGTGAACCGACCGAAGGAATCGACCGAAGCGACCCGGCGCCCCGGAGGGACCGAACCGGCCGCGTCGTCCCGGCCGACCCCGCTGACCCCGCCGACCGGCACGGACACGCCGTCGACGCGGTCGGCGCCGCAGACGGCGACGCCCGCCCCGGACGTGTCCGCCGCCCCGGCCTCGCTCCCGATGCAGCCCTCCGCGTCCGCGGCCGCGCCGCAGCCCACCCGGGCACCGGCGGGGCTCCCCGTCCAGCGCCGTACGAACTCCTCCACCACGGACACCGGCGCCACCTCCAGCAGGGACGCCAACACCAGCCCCAGCTCCAGCCCCGCCGTGCAACGGGCCGTGTCCCCCCGCCGGATCCCGCTCGGTGCGCCGATCCGGACCGTCCCCGCCGACGCCGCCCCGCCCGCTGCCCCGGCGCCCCCGGTTCGCCAGGTCGCCCTCCCTACGGCGTCCACCCTCGGGTCCTCAGCCGCTGCGTCGCCGCCATACGGAGCCGTTCCCCCCTTCGCCGCCGCTCCCCTGGTCCAGAGGACCACCGGACCGGTGTCGCCCACCTCGGCCGCGCCGAGCCTCGGACCGGTGGCCCCGGTCCAGCCCGCGCGCCCCGGCCGAGCTGCCGCGCCGCCGCCCCCAGCGCCCGGACCGGCAGGTCCGCCGGTCGTGCAGCGGGCGGTCAAGAGGTCGTCGCGCGGCCCCCAGAACGCCCCCACGGCGGCCGTCGACCACGCGGCGCGGACGCCGGGCGCCGCGACCGCCCCGCCTCCCCCGCCCACGACCGCCGCAGCCGGTCCCGTAACCAGCACCGTAACCAGCACCGGATCCGGCGCGGCAACCGCTCCCACTCCCCGGTCGCCAGGCGCCGCCGCGTCGGCGGAACCCCTCCCCGTCCAGCGGTTCTGGCGCAGGCACGCGTCCTCGTCGTCGGGCCGCCGCGGCGACCGCGCGAGCGGTCACTCGGGCGTCGGCGCCCTGGCCTCGGCGGCCGCCGCCACCCTCGCCGACAACCTGAGCCGAGATCACGGACCGGCCGGCGGCCGCCCCACCGAGACGCCGCCGCCCTCGTACAGCGCACCGCCGCACGGATCGCCGCCGGGGCCGCCGCCCGCGTACACGGCGCCCCCGGACGGCGCCGGACCGCCCGCGTACACCGAGATCCCCGGCGGCGCCTTCGACCCGAGGGAGCTGACCGACTTCCAGCTCGACGAACTCGTGCACCGCATCATCGGCCGCGTCACCCGGCTGATCCGCACCGAACTGCGCATGGACCGCGAACGCATAGGCCGCCTCCGCGATCCCCGCCACTGACAGAAAGGCCCGCCGCGATGTCCCGCCAGGATCCGGGCTCCACCATCTGGTTCACCCTCAGCATCGACGGCGAGAGCCTCGGCTACTTCAACGGCTGCGAGGGGCTCTCGTCGCAGGTGGAGGTCGAACAGCGCCAGGAGGGCGGCAACAACGGCTTCGTCTGGCACCTGCCCACCCGGGTCACCTTCTCCACGATCCGGCTGACCCGTCCGCTCACCCCGGACACCGCCAAGGTGGCCAAGTGGATCTCGTCGGTGCAGACCGGCATCAAGCGCCCCACCGCGCAGATCGCGGCGCTGCGCGCGGACGGCTCGGAGGTCGCCCGCTGGGGCCTGATCGAGGTGCTGCCGGTGAGCTGGACCGGCCCCACGCTGGACCCCGCGAGCCCCGCCGTGGCGACCGAGGTGCTGGAGATCGCCCACCACGGATTCACGGACTGAGACGGACCGAGACGAACTGAGACGACTGAGACGGACACAAGGGGACGGGCACGACATGGCGAAGGGCAGCAGGGGCGGCGCGGGCAAGAGCCTCGTACGGGCCGGTCTCGCGATCCACGAGCCGCCGGTGGGCACGAGCACCACGCCGGGCGGGATCATCAAGACCTTCGGGTTCGACTTCAACCCGGCGCAGCTTTCGCTGACCCGGCGCGCGGAGTGGAAGGCCACGCCCGCGCAGATCGAACGGGACGGCTCCCTGCCGGAGTTCATGGGGGCGCAACCGCGCGAGATGGGTCTGGAGATCTTCCTCGACTCGTCGAACGAGCCGACCGCCAACACCGTGCTGAAGAAGGTCGAGGCGCTGCTCGACTGCTGTCAGACGACGGCGAAGAGCATCGCCGCCAAGCAGCCGTCCCCGCCCTGGGTGGTGCTCCAGTGGGGCTCGTTCTCCACGGCCCGGTTCACGGCGTACGTGAGTTCCGTGCAGGCGAGTTACACCCTGTTCGGCACGACGGGCGTGCCGATCCGCGCCACCTGCCAACTGCAACTGCACGAGATCCCCAGCCGGACCAGGGGGCAGAACCCGACGTCCGGCGCGCTGACCGCGCAGCGGGTCCACCGGGTGGTGGCGGGCGACTCGCTCCAGTCGCTGGCCTGGCGGGAGTACGGCGACTCGACCGTGTGGCGGGCCATCGCCGAGGCCAACGGCATCGACGACCCGGCGGATCTGCCGACGGGCACGGAACTGGTCCTGCCAGCCGTCGAGGAGGTGCGTTCCTGATGCCGAAGACCGCTTTCTCCAACGTCGTCGACGTGCGGATCGGCGGCGCCAAGCCGCCGCCGGACTTCGCCCGTGCCCTCGTGGACAGTTACGTCGACCAGGGCGCCGGGGTGCCGGCCGCGTTCCGTCTGACCTTCCGCGACCCCTACCGGCTGCTGCTGGGCAAGATGAACGTCACCTTCGGCACCGAGGTGGTCATCGCGCCGGTCGCCGACGGGCAGGGCGCCTCCGATCCGCTGCTGACCGGCGAGGTCACCGGCCTGGAGGCGGACTACGACGGCACCGGCACGTTCACCGTGATCCGCGGCTACGACGCCGGTCACCGGCTGCTGCGCCAGCGCCGGGTCGCGGCCTACCGCAACCAGAGCGCGTCCGACATCGCCCGCAAGCTGGCCGCGAGCGACGGGGTGCCGATCGGCCGGATCGAGTCGACGCGGACCGTCTACGAGTTCATCAGCCAGTCCAACGTGACCGACTGGGACTTCCTGGCGCGGCTGGCGGACGAGAACGAGATGGTCATGTCCGTCGACGCGCACGGGAAGTTCCAGTTCACGCGGCCGCGTTCGGCGTCGGGGGCGCCCTCCCCGGACACCGAGGGCGACAAGAGCCCGTTCGTGCTCCAGGCGGGGCACGACATCCTGCGGCTGCGGTCCGCGGTGACCGCGGCCGACCAGGTGAGCAAGGTCGAGGCGCGCGGCTGGGACGTGACGACCAAGAAGGAGCTGACGGCCACCGCGACCGCGAGCGCCAACCCGGGCATCGGGATCGGCGCGACGCCGGGCGCCGCGGCGGGCAGGTTCAAGCCGACCCGCCTGGTCGGCACGGACACGCCCTACGACAAGCAGAACGAGGTGCGGTTCGCGGCCGACGCCCTCGCCGACGACGTCACCGCCTCGTTCGCCGAGATGGAGGTCGTGGTGCGGGGAAATCCCAAGCTGCGACCGGGAGTTCCGGTGGCGCTGGCGGACGTGGGGACTCCGTTCGAGGGCAAGTACACGGCCACCTCGGTGCGGCACGTGTTCGGCGACGGCATGCACTACGAGGCGTGGGTGACGGTCAGCGGCCGGCAGTGGCGGTCGCTGTACGGGCTGTCCTCGGGCGGCGCGGACACCGCTCCCCGGCTGCCCAGCGTGGCCAACGCGCTCGTCACGGACGTCGGGGACCCGCTGAAGCAGGGACGGGTCAAGCTCCGCTTCCCCTGGCTCGACGACGTGTACGTCAGCGACTGGACGCGGACCGTGCAGCTCGGCGGTCTGGACGGCGGCGGGGTGTTCCCGATGGACGTCGGGGACGAGGTGCTCGTCGCCTTCGACCGGGGCGCGCTGGACCACCCGTTCGTGATCGGCGGGCTCTACAACGGGCGGGACAAGCCGACCCGGGTCAGCGATGTGCCGCTGCACGACGGGGTGCAGAAGAAGGCGACCCGGCACACGCTCGCGGACCGCACCGGCAACCGTCTGGACCTGCTGAGCCAGCGGACCGCCGCGGGCCGCAAGCAGGGCGTCCGGCTCGCCACCGGCGACGACAAGCTGGTGATCGACCTGGACCGGACGGAAACGAAGATCACCGTGGACAGCAAGGGCGACGTGAGCATCGAGGGCGGCAGGTCGGTGTCGGTCAGGGCGGGCGCCGACATGACGCTGAGCGCGGGGCGGAACCTGACCATCAAGAGCGGCGGAGAGATCGCCATCCAGGGAAGGAGCCTGGTCAACGTCAGCTCCCTCGGGGCGGTCACGGTGGACGCGGGAGAGGCCCTGAACCTGGCGGCGCTGGCCGAGGCGTCGCTCACCGCGGAAGGGACCGTTCAGATCACGTCCGTCGCCGACGTGGGCATCCGGGCCGTCACCGTGCCGATCATCGGCGAGCTGACGTCCAACGGCATGCAGGTGATGGTGGTGCCGGTATGAGCGCGCGCACGGGCCGCCGGGAAAGGCGGGCAGGTCGCTGATGGCCGAACAGTTCGTGGGCTCCGGCTGGTCGTTCCCGCTGCGGATCGGCCCGACCGGCGGCATCGCCCTGGTCAGCGGCGAGCGGGAGGTCGAGGAGGCGATCCGGCTGGTGCTGTCGACCGCGCCGGGCGAGCGCCCGATGCGGCCGGACTTCGGCTGCGCGATCCACGACCTGGTCTTCGCGCCGGTCAACGAGCAGACCGCGGGCCGCATCCAGCACGAGGTCTACGTCAGCCTGGACCGGTGGGAGCCGCGCATCGAGGTCGAGGACGTCGAGGTGACGGCGGGCGGCGATCAGAGCGTCCTCTACATCGACGTCCGCTACTCGATCCGCGGCACCAACAACCCGCGCAGCCTGGTCTTCCCCTTCTACGTCATTCCGTCCCACGACGAGCCGGGCGGCGACTCCCCGGCTCCGGAAAGCGATCGCTGATGGCCCTGCCCTCCCCGAATCTCGACGACCGCCGTTTCCAGCAGTTCGTCGACGACGCCAAGCGCTACATACAGCAGCGCGCCCCGGAGTGGACCGACCACAACGTCTCCGACCCGGGGGTCACCCTCATCGAGACGGTCGCGCACATGGCCGACCAGATCGTGTACCGGCTCAACCGGGTGCCGGAGAAGAACCATCTGGCCTTCCTGGACCTGGTGGGGATCACCCTGTTCCCGCCGTCCGCCGCGCGCACGGACGTGACGTTCTGGCTGTCGGCCCCGCAGACGGAGCCGGTGCGGGTGCCGGCCGGCGCCGAGACGGCGACCGTGCGCACCGAGAGCGAGGAGGCGGTCGTCTTCGCCACCGAGCGCGAGCTGGCCATCGTGCCCAGCCAGTTGCGGCGCCTGCTGGTGCAGCGTCGCGGCGAGACGGCCGTCGACCGCACGCACGACCTCGCCGACGAGGACAAGGACGTGCTGTGCTTCGCCGAGTCGCCGAGCCCCGGCGACAGCATGCTGCTGGGCCTGACCGCCGCCGTGCCGCACTGCGCGGTCGCTCTCGACCTGGACAGCCGGGTGGACGGCGTCGGCGTCGACCCGCGCCAGCCCCCGCTGGCGTGGGAGGCGTGGACGGCGGACGGGTGGCGGCTCTGCGAGGTCGACCGGGACGGCACCGGCGGCCTCAACCGGCCGGGCGAGGTGGTCCTGCACGTCCCGGGCGGGCACCTGCTGTCCCGCAACGCCGGTCAGGAGGCGGGCTGGCTGCGCTGCCGGGTCACCGAGCCGCTGACCGGGCAGCCCTTCTACACGACCTCCCCGACGATCCGCTCGGCCGAGGCGTTCACCGTCGGCGGCACCACGACCGCCGTGCACGCGGAGACCGTGCGCGACGAGGCGCTGGGCGAGTCGACCGGGCTGCCGGGACAGCGGCTGCGCCTCGCGCACGCGCCGGTGGTCGGCGGCGAGCCGCCGGTGCTGCTCCAGACTGCCGAGTACGAGGGGTGGGCGGACTGGCGGGTGGTGCCCGACTTCGCGGCCTCCCGGCCCTCCGACCGGCACGTCACCGTGGACGCCACGACCGGGGAGATCGCCTTCGGTCCTGCGGTGCGCGAACCGGACGGCTCACTGCGCCAGTTCGGGGCGGTCGCCGCGAAGGGCACCCCGATCAGGGCCCGCCGCTACCGCACCGGAGGCGGCCGGGCAGGCAACGTGGCCCGGGGCGCCGTGCAGATCCTGCGCACCTCCATCCCGTACGTCGCGGGGGTGGTCAACCGGGAGGCCGCGCGGGGCGGGGTGGACGGCGAGACGGTCGAGGAGGCGAAGGTCCGGGCGCCGATCACGCTGCGCGCCCAGGAACGCGCGGTGACCCTGCGCGACTACGAGGAACTGGCCCGCCGCGCCGCTCCGGAGACCGCCCGGATCGCCTGCCTGGAGGGCGAGGAGAGCGAGCACGGGGCCTACGCGGTCCGGGTGCTGGTGGTGCCGCAGGCGGTGGCCGACCCGGGCGGCCGGCTCCGCTTCGAGCAACTGGTGCCCGGCGACGGCCTCTTGGAGCGCATCACCCGGTACCTGGACGAACGGCGGCTGATCGGGACCCGGTTGGCGGTCGGCCCGCCGTACTACCAGGGGGTGACGGTGGTGGCCACGGTGCACGCGTTCCGCGGGGTGGACGCCGACCGGGTCCGCCGGGAGGCGCACGACGCCCTCTACCGGCACCTGGACCCGCTCACCGGCGGCGCGGACGGCGCGGGCTGGCCGTTCGGCCGCCCGGTCCAGAGCGGCGAGGTGTTCGCGGTGCTCCAGCGGGTGCCGGGCGTGGAACTCGTCGACGAGGTGCGGCTGCACCCGGCGGATCCGCTCACCGGCAAGCGCGGCGACGCGACCGACCGCATCGACCTGTCGGCGCCGTCCGTGGTGTTCTCCTACGACCACCGCGTCCGGGTGATCGGGGACGGTTCCTGATGCGAGGCTCCATCGACGGCCTGGCGTCGTCCGCGCCGATCGGCATGATGCTGCCCGCCGTGTTCGCCGACGACGACCTCGCACAGCGCTTCGTCGGCGGACTCGACGAGGTGCTGGCGCCTGTGCTCAGCGTTCTCGACTGTCTGGACACGTACTTCCGGCCCTCGCTCGCCCCGCTCGACTTCGCCGAGTGGCTGGGCGACTGGGTGGGGGCCGAGACGGAGGGCGTGGAGCGGGCGCCGCTGCTGCGGGCCGCCGTGGCCGCCGCCGCCCGTCTCCACCGCATCCGCGGCACGCGGCACGGCCTGGCGGAGGCGGTGCGCCTCGCCTTCGGGGTGCGCCCGGAGATCACCGAGAGCGGCGGGGCGTCCTGGAGCGCCCGGCCGCTGGGCGCGTTCCCCGGCGAAGCCCGGCCCGCGCTGCACGTGCGTCTGCGCCTGCCCGACCCGACCCCCGCGGACCGGCACCGCCTGGACGCCCTGGTGGCCGCCGCCCGCCCCGCCCACATGCCGTACACGGTCCGGGTGATCGCCGTGGACCGCGCCGACGCCGACGGCGCCTCCGGGAACGCCGAGGACGCCGTACCCACCGAAAGGACCTCCGAGCGATGACGACCTCGCAGAACTGCGCCGAATGCGGCGCCCGCGCGGAACCGGGCCAGTCGTTCTGCGACGCCTGCGGGGCGGTGCTCGGCTGGAAGGACCGGGCGGCCGCCGCGGCCGCCTCCCCGGCGGCCGGGACGACGGCCCGCACGGGGGCGGACGCCCCTGCCCGCGTGTCCGCCCAGGCGTCCGCCCGGACGTCGGGGAGCCGGCCGCAGGCGCGCGCCGCCTCCGCGGACGCGACGCCGGCCGCCGCGCGGACGGGGCGGACCGCGGGCGCCGGCGACCCGGGAGAGGCGGGGGCCGCGGGCCGAGGGCAGGACGGGGACGCGAGCCGTACGGCGCCCGCCGCGGCGGGGGAAGCGACCGGCAGGGCCGTCGGAAAGGCGACCGGGGGGACCTCGCATGCCCGGAAGGCGCCGGGCGCTTCAGACGCACCGGACTCCTCGGGCTCTTCGGGCTCTTCGGGCTCCTCGGATGCCCCGGACGCCTCGGGCTCCGCGAACGGGGGTGACGGGCACGGCGGCTGGGCGGCGACGTCCTCCGGTACGGCGCCGGATCCGGCCGCCCCCGCCTCGCGCACGCCGCACGCCGGCCGCACCGGAGATCCCGCGTCCACGCCGGACGACCAGCGCCAGGCGGCCCGCGCCCTGTCCGAGACCGCGCCCACCGCACCGCTGTCCCCGGCCGAGCGCGCCGTACCGCTGTCCCCGGCCGAGCGCGCCACGCCGCCGTCCCCGGCCGCGCCCGCCGCACCCGGTTCCGGCGGCGACGCCGGTGACGACGGCCTGACCGACCGGGCCCGCCGTCTCCTCGTCCCCGTCGCCGACCCCGAGGCCCGGCCGGACGCGCCTCGCTCCGTCGAACCGGTGCTGCCCGGACTCCCGGAGCACCGGCGCCCGCAGACCGTGCGGGCGCCCGGGGAGGAGCTGGGCGCGCACGGCGGCACGCCCTGCCCGTGGTGCGCGACGCCCAACCGCCCCGAACGGCACTTCTGCGCGCGCTGCGCGATGCCCATGGCCGGCGACGGCCCGGTGGCCGGGCGACTGCCCTGGTGGCGGCGGCTGCGGTGGTTCGGCGCCCAGGAGACCCCGTGGGCCGGTGACCGGCCGCGCCTGCGCCGCGTCTTCGACCGCGTCCTGGGCTGGCTGGGCGCCGCGCTGGCGCTGGGTCTGCTCGTCTATCTGGTCGTGCACATTCCCCAGGGCGTGCAGGCGACCCGCGACCACTTCGCCAAGCGCTCCCCGGTCGCCCCGGACAGTTACGGCGCCTCCCGCTCCTTCCCGGGCCACAGGCCGCAGTTGGCCTTCGACGAGCTGAACAACACCTGGTGGGGGCCGGGGGTGTCGGAGTCCGCGCAGGGCCAGTGGATCGAGGCGCGGTTCGCCGAACCGACGCGGCTGCTGGACCTGTTGATCACTCCCGGCGAGTCGACCCGCCCGGACCAGCTCTCCAAGTCCGCGCTCCCGCACCGGGTCGAGGTGCGCGTCACCGGCGCGAACGGCAAGACGACGACCCGGGAGCTCAACCTGGACCAGGGCGCGGGCGCCCAGCGCGTCCCGTTCCGCGTCGGCGAGGTCACCGCGGTCCGCTTCACCCTGAAGTCGGCCTACCTGCCGGCCCCGACCAAGCAAGTGGCCATCGCGGAGATCGAGTTCTTCGGCCCGTCCCACGCGTCCTGACCGCCTCGCCAGGGCGCCGTCGGACGCGGCGCCCTGGCGGCGCGCGCAGGCCGGTGAGCCGGGACGGCGCGGGGCGCCGCGGGCGGGCCCGCCGTCAGAGGAAGTGCCCGCTGGCGAGATAGGGCGCCGGCTCCCCCATGCCCCGGACCGCGAGATAGCCCTCCTGGCCGATGTCCAGGCGGGCGGCCAGCCCGACGCCCACCGCCCAGTGGTCGGCGGTCGTGATGCAGTTGACCAGCGTGTCGTCGCGGGCGGCGGCCAGGGCCTCCCAGAGCAGGTCCTGCGAGGTCCGCTCCTCCTCGGCGGCCAGCAGCACGCCCTGCCCCAGTTCCTCGTCGATGTAGACGTACCCGGGGCGCTTGGGGTCGTCCGAGACGACGAGGCGCAGGCGGTCGAGCATGTAGGCGTGGTCCGGGCCGTGGCCCCCGCCGCGGAGCCGCTCGTCCAGCCGGTCCATCCACGCGAAGTCCTCGGCCCCGCCCTCCCGGAGTCCCCGGACCGCGGGCAGCGCGGACCGGTCGACCGCGCCCGCCATGCGCATCTGGGGGTGGAGCGTGAACCCGGCCAGCCGGTAGCGGCGCGTCGCCCCGGGGTGCACCGTGGACAGTTGAAGCGGAGGTCGTGTGGTCGGCGCCGGAGCGGTGCGGCCGCCCGTCGTCGTCATGACCGGCTCCGGCGCCGTTCCTCCAGCGTCTCCGCGAGGCTGCGCCAGATCTCGGCCGCGAGTTCGACGTGCCGGGCCGCGTGGGCCTGCTCCGCCAGATCGCGCATGCGCTGGACCCCCTGGTCCGTCCGGTGGGCGAGGATGTCGAGCTTTCCCTCCAGCATCTGGAGTCTGGTCCGGTCCCGGAAGGACAGCTTGACGTCCCAGGCCGCGGCCTCGGCGCACAGTTCCCGGGACCGGTCCAAGTCGCCTTCCTCGTACGCCAGATGCGCCCGCACCACGAGCGCCTCCTGCCGGTGCACCTCAGTGCCGATCAGTTCCAGGGCCGGGCCGATGTGCTCTAACGCGGCCCGCGCGTCGTCCGTCTGCGGCGGCACGATCTGCAACTGCAAGGACGCCGACGCAAGCCGCAGCCGAAGCCACAGGGCCAGATCCTGGTGGCTGTCCAGGTTCTCCAGGGCGCGGTCCATCAGCTTGGTCGCCTCCGCGTACGCGCCCTGCCGGATCGCCACGGTCGCCGCGGCCCACAGGGCCGTGGTGAAGGCGGCGCCGCCGGCCGGCTCGGCGAGCCCGCACAACTGCTCCGCATGCGCCCGAGCCTGCGCCAGCCAGCCCGCCTCCGCCTCCGCGGACACCAGCGTGAGCAGCGCGGCGGCCTGGTCGGGCAGGGTGAGTCCGGAGGCGGCGGCCACCGCGTCGGCGGCGTACTCGCGGGCCTGCTCGACCTGCCCCAGGTTGAGCGCGCACCGCGAGCGACGGGCGTAGGCGCGGGCTCGCAGCTCGGGCACCCGTAAGGTCTCGGCGAGGTCGGACAGTTCGGCGAGCAGCACGAACTCCTGCTCGTACTGGCCCTGCCTGCCGCGGATCCGGGCGAGCAGCCAGAGCGCCTGCCAGCGCAGCGCCGGATCGCGGCGCCCGTCGGCGCTCAGCGCCTTTGCCAGCAGACCGGTGAGGCCCTCGTCGAGGTCCTCGTCCGGGACGGAGGTGACGGACGCGAGGACCTCCGCGAGCCCTGGGCCCTGATCGGGCTCGAAGGCGGCCAAGGGGACCCCGAGCCGCTCGGCCAGATATCTCACGATCCTGGCGTTCGGCGGCCTGGCGCCGGACTCCAGGCGTGACAGATAACCGGTGGACATCTCGGCGCCGGCGAGGGCCGCCTGGGACAGGGAGCGGCCCAGACGGAGTGCGCGCAGACGTTGCCCGAAATACGGCTGTTCCAGCATCTGAACCTCGGGGCCTGGGGCCGACGCTCTCGACAGGAGCGCGCCGGCCGTCTCTTGGGGGGTGCGGGAGCCCGCCGACGGCAGGCGACGTCCCGTGTACGGCGATCCAGGTCAGCGCCTTGCCCCCGTTGCGCCGGCGAGCACGGGGCCAGGCTCAGTCAGCCTGCCTCCGCGCAAAGAGCACGCGGCGACGATCGATTGCCACGGCCGTGCGCCTGCTCCTTTCCCAGACTTCTCTATGGTGTCACCACCAGTTCTTCCCCCATTTTGCCTCACTTGGAAACCCGTGACAACCTCGGTGGGCATCGCGTCGGCAGGGTTCGGGCCGCCGAGCCGCGTCACGCCGGAGGCCGCTCGATCAGAGCGCGACCGCGCCCGGCGCACGCGGAAGCGGACGGCGGGCGCCCTTGTCCGGGCGTGCCCGCCGTCCGCCTCCGGCGCCACGGCGACTCCGAGCGCTCAGCCGGCGACGCGCCGGCTCTCCGGGGCTCGGCCGCGCGTTCCGGCGCGCGTCACCGCGCGCGTCACGGCCAGTCGATGTCATCGGTCCCGTCCCTCGACGCGCGGAGGCCGGACGGGGACGGCGCGGCGACGGAGGCGGACAGCGTGTGCCCGGCCGCTGGCCAGTCGATGGACGCTGGGCCGTGCAGGGCGGCCCCCAAGGCCGTGGCGACGAGAACGGTGGCGGCGAAGACGTGCACGCGCATAAGTGCTCCAATAACGATTCGGTGCGGGAATCAAGGAGTGCGATGCGGGATCGGGAAGCGACCCCGCGGACCAGGCGCCTGGTGCCGACTTGCTGCACGCCAATCTATGGTCCCCTTGACGGCATGACAAGGACATTGCCAAGATCACTTGCCAAATTTGCCAATCCTGCGAGGCGGCAGGAGGCAAGTCGCTGCCTGACAGACCCCCGCCCGGCGTTCCCTAGCTGGTCACACTCCCGTTAGGATGTGGGCAATGCATCGCCAGCGTGCCCCAGCAGACCGCTAGAGCACTTCCAAGAACGAATTGCGGGTGCGACATGCCAGTAGAGACGTCGTTCGGGGGCCGCCTCAAGGCACTGAGGCTGAAGCGGGGACTCTCCCAGGCGACGCTGGCCGGCAATGAGCTGTCCACGGGCTACCTGTCCCGCCTCGAATCGGGTACCCGGCAGCCCACCGAGCGCGTCATCGCCTACCTGGCCGACCGTCTGGACGTCGACCGGTCGGCCTTCTTCTCTCCGAGCCCGAGCAGCTCGCTGAGCGAGGCCATGAGCGTCGCCACGTCCACGGACGGCGACGACGGCGTCGACGCGGTGGTGTCGGCCCTCGCCTCCGGCCAGGACGAGGACCCTCTGCTGCGCTGGCAGGCGCTGTGGCTGATCGCCCGGTTCCGCCACCGGCGCGGCGAGCACGCCGAGGAGCGGGCCAGCCTGGAGGAGGCCGTCCGGATCGCCGACGGCCTGGCGCTGCCCGCTCTGCAGTGCCGCTCCAGGACCGAGCTGGCCCGCTGCCTGCGGTCCACCGGCGACATCGCCGAGGCGCTGGAACTGGCGGTCGACGCCTACCGCATGGCCAAGGGGTCCGGCGTGGGCACGGCCGATCTGGGCAGGTCGCTGCTGACGCTCGTCTCCGTCGAAGCGGAGGCCGGCCGGCTGCCCGACGCCCGCGCCCACGTCGACGAACTGGTCGCCCTGGTGGCGGACCGCTCGGACGCGCTGCGCGCCGAGGCCCTGTGGGCGGCGGCGACCGTCCGCTCCCGCCAGGGCGAGATCGACGGCGCGCGGGCCCTCGTGCAGCAGGCGATGGACTCGCTGGACAGCCGCCTCGATCCGCTGCTCTGGGCCCGGCTGCGGCTCGCGGCCGCCTCCCTGTACCTGCACGCCCGGCCGCCGCTCACGGACTCCGCCCGGATGTGCCTCGCCGAAGCCGACAAAGCGCTCTCGCTCGTCGGCACGCCGCTCCAGCAGCAGGAGCTGCTGTCGCTGAACGCGCGCCTCGCCTTCGAGGAGGGGCGCTTCGCGGACGCCAGGGACATCTTGGACCGGCGGGACTTCGACCGCCTCGCGCTGAGCTACCGCGACCAGGTCCGGCTGAGCCTGCTGGAGAGCCTGCTGCTGATCGAGGAGGGCCACCGCGAGCAGGGACTCGCCCGGCTCAAGCAGCTCGGCGAGGAGGCCCACCAGGACTCCAACCTGGACCTGGCCGCCCAGGTCTGGCGTGTGCTGGCCGAGGCCCTGGAGCGCACGGACCGCAACCCCAGCGGCGCCGTCTGAGGCAGACGCCGGCGCCGGCTCGCGGCGCCGGGCGGCAGACCGGCACGGTCAGGCGGGGGCCCCGCTCACTCGGCGCTCAGCAGCGCGAGCGCGTCGACCTCCAGGAGGAGATCGGGGCGGTACAGGGCGACCACTTGGACGACGGTGCTGGCGGGCGGGCGCGCGATGTCGATGAACTCGTCGCGGGCGGCGAGGATCTGCGGGACGTGCGCGATGTCGGTGACGAAGTAGGTGAGCTTCATGACGTGGGCGAAGTCGGCGCCGACGGCGGCGAGGCAGCGTTCCATGTTCTGGAAGACCTGACGCGCCTGCGCGGTGGGATCGCCGGCGCCGATCAGCTCGCCGGAGGCGTCGAACGGCATCTGCCCGGAGATCGCGGCCACCTGTCCGGTCCCGGTGACCACGTGGGTGTAGCCGGAACTCGGGGCGACCCCTTCGGGATCGGAGAGATGGGTGAGCCGGTCGAGCGTGCGGTGCTCCGTCATGGCGGGACTCCTCCGTGCGGGGGTGGACGGGTGGCGGGGCGGACGTCGGGCCGCAGCGGCCCTCACCTGGCGATGAGGCGCACCGGCGGCCTCTCCGGTCCGTTGACGGCGAGAGAGCGCAGGCGCCGGTGGCGCGGGGCGCCGGTGGCGCGGGGCGCCGGTGGCGCGGGGCGCCGGTGGCGCGGGGCGCCGGTGGCGCGGGGCGCCGGTGGCGCGGGGCGCCGGTGGCGTGGGGCGTCGGTGCGGGCGACGGTGAGGCCGCCGCCCGGGTCGTCGCCGAGGTCGAGGCCGCGGAGCAGCACGCCGTACGCCGAGCTGAACGCGGCGGCGTCGCGGCAGACGGCGCGGACGTCCTCGTAGCGGGTCGGCGACCAGAAGCCGGGCACGGCGCCGGGCGGCTGCCAGCGGACGGGGGCGTACGCGCGCATCCATGCCCAGTGCCCGTGCGGGTCGCCGGTGGCGTGGAGTTCGGGGTGGTCGAGTCGTGCGGGCGACTCGATGAGGGCGGTCATGACGGGACTCCCGCGGCGAGCGTGTGCACGCGTTCCAGGAAGAGCTTGGCCGCGTCCCGGGCCGTGCTCTCGGCCACGGCGTCCGGCCGGAAGGCGACCTCCAGGCGCAGCCCGCCGCCGTCCGCCGGCCACAGTTCGGCGTGCAGTTCGAGGGGGAGGCCGAGGTAGGGCTGGCGCACGAAAGCGATGCGTGCGCCCGGTATGGCCCATGCGGGCGGGGCGTTGTCCTGGCAGGCGAAGAGCGTCTGGTAGAGCGGCGGGCGGCCGTCGCGGGGCACGTCCAGGAGGGGCAGCACCTCCGGGAGCGGCACGTCCTGGGCGGCGAAGGCGCGCGCCGCGATGCGCCCGGCGTGCTCGACGGCGGCGGCGCCGCTGTCCAGCGCCGGACCGCGCATGCGCAGGCAGAGCATGGTGATGTGGCAGCCGACGGCGTGTTCCAGCTCCGGTCCGTCCCGCTGGGCGACGGGGACGCCCACCGCGAAGTCCCGCTGGCCGGTCACCTCGGCCAGGGCGGCGGCCCAGGACTGGAGGAGGACCGCGAAGCGGGTCACGCCCGCCTGCCTGGCCGCGGCGTCGACGCGCTCGACCACGGGACCGGGCAGGTGATGCTCGACCCGGCCCGGCGCTCCCGCCCCGCGCACGGTAGGGGCGACGGGCCAGCGCAGCGGCGGGACGCCCGTCAACTCCTGCTTGAGGACATCGCGTTGAGTCGCGAGGTCGATCTGCTGTCGGCGTTCGCGCCGCAGGCGGTGCAGCTCCGCGAGCGGCGGCCGCGGACCGAGCGCCGCAGCCGGGGCGCCGGGCCGTTCTCGCCGCGGCGGGCGGTGGGTCCGGTACGCGGCGGCGAGGTCGGCGGCGAGGACCTGCTCGGACCACCCGTCGAAGGCGACGTGGTGCACCGCGCAGCCGAACACCGCGGTTCGCGGCCCCGACGCGGCGCCGCGGACCGGGACGAGGACCGTGCGCCACACCTCCGCCAGGTCCGGGAAAAGGGGCTCGGCGAGGTGGGCGCGCAGCGCGGCCACCGCCTCCTCCGTGCCGTCGGCCTCGGGCAGGACCTCCAGCGGCGGGGCGGGGATGTCGCCGGGCCGGCACGCCGGACTCGGGTCGAGCACGTACGCGGAGCGCAGTGCTTCGTGCCGCTCGTGGACGGCGGCCACGGCCTCCTCCAGGGCGCGGACGTCCAGGTCGCCCTCGATCACCCAGGTGAGCAGGCAGTGCGCGGTCAGATCGTCGGGATCGAGCAACTGGCGGGTCAGGTAGACCACTTGCATGGGCGTCAACGGCACGTCGTCCGGGTCCGCGGCCGCCGCCGCCTCGGTCGGCCAGGCCGCCCCGGTCGTCCCGGCGGCCCCGGTCGTCCCGGCGGCCCCAGTCGTCCCGGCGGCCCCAGTCGTCCCGGCGGCCTCGGGCTTCCCAGCCGCTTCAGGCGGTCCGGCCGACGCGGGCAGCCGGGCTGCCTCGGGCAGCCGAGCAGCCTCGGCCAGCGGGGCCGACGCGGGCAGCCGGGACGCCTCGGGCAGCGGGGCCGACTCGGTCAGCCGCGCGGCGAGTGCGGCGGCCGTCGGGTGCGCGTAGAGCCAGGAGAGCGGGACGGGCCGCGCGAGCCGGGCGGTCAGCCGGGCGCACAGCCGGCCGGCGCCGAGGGACGTGCCGCCGAGACGGACGAACGGCGTGTCGAGCGGTACGGCGTCGCGTCCGAGCACGGCGGCGAACGCCTCGTCCACGGCGCGCAGCACCGGGTCGTGGACGTCCTGCGGGCGGGCCCCGTCGACGGCGGGCGGCCCGGCCGGGGAGGGCTGGGCCAGGGCCAGCAGCGCGCGCTCGTCCAGTTTGCCCCGCGCGGTCACCGGGAACGCCTCGACGGACACCACGGCGGCGGGGCGCTGATAGGCGACGAGGCAGTCGTGCAGCACGGCGAGGGCGCCCTCCAGCGGGTCGCCGGGCCGTACGGGCACGCAGAACGCGACGAGTTCGGGACTTCCGTCCGCGCCGCCGCGGGGCAGCACCCGGCAGTACCGTACGTCCGGGAGCAGCCGTTCCGCCTGACGCTCGACCTCGGCCGGTTCGACGCGGTGGCCGCGGATCTTGAGCTGGCGGTCGGCCCGGCCGTCGAAGCGGAGCAGCCGGTCCTCGCTCCAGTGCCCGAGGTCTCCGGTCCGGTACACGCGCACGGTCCGGCCGTCGAGGCGCACCTGCTCGAACTTCTCGGCGGTGAGCGCCCGGTCGCCGACGTACTCCAGTGCGAGGCCGTCGCCGGCGAGGCAGATCTCGCCGGTCTCGCCCACCGCGCACGGCCGCGTGCCGTCCAGCACGTGGACCTCGGTTCCCGGCACGGGCCGGCCCAGCGGAATGCCTCCGGGCGCGTCGCAGTCGGCGTCGGTGATGCGGTGGGCAGTGGCGAACACGGTGCTCTCCACCGGTCCGTAGCCGTTGAGGAGCAGGACGTCTGGATGGCGGCGCAGGAAGCGGCGGACGTGGCCGGCCGAGAGGCGTTCGCCGCCGACGGCCACCTGGCTCAGTCCGCGGAAGCTGTCCGGCGCCTCGTCCACGATCATGTTGAACAGGCTGCTGGTGAGCCAGACGGTGTCCGCGCCGTGCCGGGAGACGGCGGCGGAGAGCGCCGCGCCCGACAGGTAGGGCTCCGTCACGATCACGGAGGCGCCGCCGTTGAGGAGCGCCGACCACAGTTCGAGGGAGAAGGCGTCCCAGGGAGTGGCGGCGGCCAGGGGCATCACGGTGCCGGTGTCGAAGCGGGCGAACGTGCCGGGCTGGAAGAGGCGCGCCGTCGCGCGGTGTGGGGTGAGAACTCCCTTGGGGCGGCCGGTCGTTCCCGAGGTGAAGAAGACGCAGGCGGGGTCGGCGCCGTCCACGCGGGCGGGGCGGAAGCCGGTCGGGGCCGCGGGCGACTTCGCGGGCGGCGACCACACGGGCGGCGGGGTCTCCCCGGGCGTCTCCTGCCCCGTGCGGGCGATCACGAGCGGCGGGCGGAGCGCGGCGAGCACGTCCCGCAGCCGCCGCGCGGGCCAGTCCGGCGGGATCAGGCAGTAGGCGGCGCCGGTCTTGAGCACCGCGAGGAGCGCGGTGACCAGGTCGGCGCTGCGGGGAAGCAGGATCGGCACCACGTCGCCGCGGCCCGCTCCGGCCTCGGCCAGGTCCGCGGCCCAGGCGTCTGCCGTACGGTCCAGCCGGCCGTAGGTCACCGTGCGGTCGCCTTCGACGAGCGCCGTCGCGCCGGGCCGGGCGCGGGCCCAGCGGGCGAACGTCTCGTGCAGCCCGCCCGCGGGGGCGGTGTTCGGGGGGCCCGCGGTCCACTGCGGATCGGGTCGCATGCTCTGTCTCTCCCGTCCTTGCCAAGGGGGTGCCGGGCTCTCGGCGTCAGCGGTGGCGGGGGGCGGCGGCCACGGTCGCCGCTTCCTTCGCACCGGACGTTGACAATGACATTGCCAGGAAGTTGCCTAATCTGGCAACCTCTGTTCGGGGATCGGTCGGCCCGGCGCCTCGCCGGACGCGAGCCGGTCCACCGTTCTTCCGCCCGGGAGAGCGGCCCAGTGCAGCGAAGGTGGTCCCATGGCGCGCGACCGTTCCCTCGACATCGCCGTGACCGGCTTCTCAGGCCGGTTCCCCGGCGTCTCGGACCTGGCCGGGTGGTGGGAGGCCCTCCAGGCGGGCCGGGTGCTGACGACTCGCTACGACCGGCGGCGGCTCGTCGCCGCCGGGGCGCCCGAAGACCTCGTGGACGACCCGGACTTCGTGCCCGTGCACGGCCACCTGGACGACGCCGACCGCTTCGAGAACGACCTGTTCCGGGTGAGTCCGCGCGAGGCGGAGATGATGGATCCGCAACTGCGGCTGATGCTGGAGTGCGCGTGGACGGCGCTGGAGGACGCGGCCGTCGACCCGCTCGACACCCGCCTGACGACCGGGGTCTACGCCTCCGCCAGCGCGTCCGGATATCTGCACCGCATGATCGCCGGTGGCCGGCTGGACCCTCTGACCGTCGAGGACGCCCTGCACGGCGCCGCGCCCGACTTCCTGGCCAGCACCATCGCCTACCGGCTGAACCTGTCCGGGCCCGCGCTCGCCGTGCAGACGGCCTGCTCCTCCTCCCTGGTCGCCGTGCACACGGCCGTCCAGGGCCTGCTCGCCGGGGAGTGCGACCAGGCGCTCGTGGTCGCCGCGGGCGTGGCCCACCCGCAGGCCGGGCATCTGCGGGTGCCCGGCGGCATCCACTCCGCCTCCGGACGCTGCCGGCCCTTCGACGAGCAGGCCGACGGGGTGGTCGCCGGGTCCGGTGTGGCCTGCGTCGTCCTGCGCCGTCTCGACGACGTGCCCGAGACGGGCCCGGAGCCCTACGGGGTGGTCCTCGGCACGGCGGTCAACAACGACGGCGCCGCGAAGGCCGGCTACTTCGCCCCGTCCGCGGGCGGCCAGCAGTCCGCGATCCGGGCCGCGCTCGAAGCGGCCGACGTGGACGGCGCGAGCATCGGATACCTGGAGACGCACGGCACCGGCACCCGCATCGGCGACCCCATCGAGTGGTCCGCGGCCTCCGGCGCCCTGCGCGCGGCGGGCGCGCGCCCCGGGCAGGTCCCAGTCGGAGCCCTCAAGGCGAACACCGGGCACCTCGACAACGCGGCCGGGCTCGCCGGACTGATCAAGGCGCTGCTGGCGGTGCGGGACGGCGTCGTGCCGCCGCTCGCCGGATTCAGCAGGCTCAACCCGCTGCTGGAGACGGACGACTGCCCCCTGTACGTCCCGACGCGGGCCGCCCCGTGGCAGGGCCCGGGACCCCGCCGGGCCGGGGTCAGCTCCTTCGGCGTCGGCGGCACCAACGCGCACGTGGTCGTGGAGAGCGCGCCGCCGCGGCCGCCCCGCCCGCGCCGCCGGGGCGCCCCGGCGGCGGGGAGCCTGGTCGTGCTGTCGGCGGCGGACGGGGCGGCGCTGGACCGCACCGCCGACCGCCTCGGCCGCCACCTGGCCGCGCACGCGCCGTGCGCGGCCGACGTCGCCCGGACCCTGGCGACGGGCCGGGCCGCGCTCACCGAACGGCTCGCGGTGGCGGGCGGCACCGCCGCGGAGATCGCCGAGCGCCTCGCCACCGGCGCCGAAGTGGTGCGCGGCAGCCGCCCGTCGGCCAAACCCGCGCCCCTGGTCCTGGCGTTCCCCGGCCAGGGGGCCCAACGGCCCGGCATGGCCGTTCCGTTCAGCGAGGCCCTGCCCGGTTTCCCGGCGGCTCTCCAGGAGTGCCTGGACGCGTTCGACCCCGCCATCGCCCGCGTCCTCGCACGGGCGCTGTCCGACCTCGGCTTCCCCGCCGCCGAACTGGCGCAGACGCGGCTGGCCCAACCCGCCCTGTTCGCGGTGGAGTACGCGGCCGCCACCGCGCTGTGCCGGCTCGGCCCGGCGCCCGCGGGGGTGATCGGGCACAGCCTGGGCGAGATCACCGCAGCCTGCGTGGCCGGGGTGCTGGCGCTGCCCGACGCGGCCCGGCTGGTGACGCTGCGGGGGCGCCTCATGCAGGACTGCCCGCCCGGCGCCATGCTCGCCCTCGGCTGCGGCGAAGACGAGGCGTGCGCGCTGATCGCCGCCTCGGGGCTCGCGCTGGAGCTCTCCGCCGTCAACTCCCGCGAGAGCAGCGTCGTCGCGGGCGCCCACGAGGCGGTCGACGCGTTCGAGACGTGGCTGGCGGGGCGGGTCCACGCCCGGCGGCTGCGCACCAGCCACGCCTTCCACTCCGCTCTCATCGAGCCCGCCGTGGCCCCGCTCGCCGAGGAGCTGGCCCGGATCACCGTACGGCCGCCGTCCATCGCCTGGGCCACCGCCGACGGACGGCTGGTCCTGCCGGGCGAGCCGGCCGACCCGGTCGGTCTCGCCGCACGCGCCCGGTCCACCGTGCGGTTCGCCCAGGCCCTCGACGCGCTCGCCGCGCACCTGCCCGGCCCGGTGGTGGTGGAGGCCGGTCCGGGCCGCGCCCTGTCCGCGGCGGCCGCGGCCGCGGACCTGACGGCGGTGCCCCTCGCCGCGGGGCGGGAGGCGCCGACCGGTCGGGACGTCCTCACGGCGCTCGGCACGCTGTGGACCATGGGCCAGCCCATGGACCTGGAGGCCCTGTGCGGCGACGGCGAGTCGGTCCGCCTGCCCGGCTACCCCTGCGCCGGGCCGCGCCGCATCGCCCCGGAGGCCCTCGCCCGACCGGCCGCACCCCGGCCGGCGCCGGCCAGCCCCGCACCCGGGCGGGCCGCTGTCATGGAAGCGCCCGGCGTCCCCGGGCCGGGCCGCGCGGCCGTCGCCGACGTGCCCGCGCTGGTCACCCGGATCTGGCGTGAGCTGCTCGGCCACGAGGACCTCGGCGAGGAGGCCGACTTCTTCCTGCTGGGCGGCGACTCCCTGCTCGTCACCCATCTGGCCCGCAAGCTGCGCACCGAGCTGGGCGTCGCGGTCCCCATGCACGAACTGCTGCTCGCCCGGACGCTGAAACGCCAGAGCGAGCTGGTACGCGGCCTCGCGGAGAGCGAGCGAGCGCCCGTAGCGGCGGTTGGCTGATCCGTACTGCCGTGCGGGCAGCGGGATGTGGATCGCCCCGCGTACGCCGGGATCCGGACTGCCGCGTACACGAGGGGACCCGGACCGCCCGGCGCACGACCGGATCAGAACGCCCGGCGCACGCCGAGATCCAGACCGCGCGCCACACGCCGGGATCCAGACCACCCGGCGCACGCCGGGATCCAGACCGCCGCGTACACGAGGGAACCCGGACCGCCCGGCGCACGCTGGGAACACAGCGCCCCGCGCACGCCGGGATCCAGACCGCCCGCCCCGCGCACGGCGGCACATGTGCACCGCGGACGACCTCCGTGGGGACGACGACGGCCGTGCCCCGCGGAAGACCTCCGCGGGGCACGGCCGGTTTCGTGTGCGGCGGCGGGGCGGCTACGCGGACTCCTCCGCGCGTTCGGCGGTCGGCGCCGTGGTCAGCTCGACCTGGGGAACGCCCGGCGCCCGGAAGCCGAACACCTGGGCGTAGGCGGACAGTTCGGCGTGCAGGCAGGAGACGATCGTCTCCGCTCGGCGGAAGCCATGCTGCTCGCCCGGGAAGGTGAGGTACGCGTGCGGCGCCTCACCTTCCCGGAGCCTTTTCAGGAACGCCTCGGCCTGGACCGGCGGGCACACCGGGTCGTCCAGGCCCTGGAGGAGGACGAAGGGCGCCCGGACGCGGTGGGCGCCGCGCAGCGGGGACACCTGCGCGTAGCGGTCCGCGGCCTCGGGCCACGGACCGATGAGGCTGTCCAGGTAGCGCGACTCGAAGTCGTGCGTGCCGCGTCCGCGCCACCCTTCCGGATCCAGCAGCGGGTAATAGACACCGGCGACGCGGTACAGCTCCGGCCGACGCACCAGGGCGGTGCGGCCGCCCTCGGCCGGCCGTGTCTCGGTCCACCACACCTCGTCGCCCACGAAGGCGGCCCACTCGGTCCGCCCCTCGTCCGCCGCGGCGACGGCCGCGGTGATCGGTGAGTCCCAACTTCCGTACGGAGCATGTTGTCTCGGCTGTGTCCGCTGTTCGGCGGCCGCCCGTGCCGGGCCGGGCCCCGCGAGGTCAGCCACGGCCGGTGCTGTGCGCCGTGGTGTCGCCGCGCAGCGCCTCGCTCGGGCGGCCGTCGACGCCGACCGGGACCGGCGCGACCACGGTGACGCGCTCGCCGCGCCGGTACTGGTTGCCGTAGTCGTAGATCGCGTAGTGCGCCGTGGCCTGGTCGTCCCAGACGGCGATGTCGCCGACCCGCCACTGCCAGCGGACGGTGTGCTCGGGCCGGGTCGGGTAGCCCTGGAGCAGCCGGATCAACTCGCGGGACGCCTCGGGGCCGTAGCCCGCCACCCGGCGGGCGAAGCCGCCGAACGGCGTCAGCGGTGTGACGCGCACGCGGGAGCGCGGCAGCAGAGTCTCTGTCATCGTCGTCGCCTTTCCGATGCGTCCGCGGAAGCGGGGCGGCGCCCGCACGGCGACGCCCCCCGATGTGACAACAGGTTGCCATTCTTGTGACTCTCCTGGCAATATCGGTTGCCCGCGCCGCGTCCTCAGTCACCCGTTCAGCAGAACCAGCAGAGGAGCCCTGATGGCACCGCTCACGCCGTACGGAACGCCGCCCACCGCGCCCGCCGCCCCCGGATCAGCCGAACACGGCGCACCGCTTCCCGCCGGACCCCTGCCACCGGTGCACGAGCTGGTGGGCCGCATCGCCGCGCAGTCGCCCGACCGCCCGGCCGTGCGCAGCGGCGCGAGCGGCGTCAGCTACGGCGAGCTGAGCGCCTGGGCCGACCGGACGGCCGCCCTCCTGGCCGAGGCGGGCGTCGGGCACGGCGCACTCGTCGGGGTGCTCGCCGAGCCGTCCGCCGCCATGGTCGCCGCGGTCCTCGCCGTGCTGCGGTGCGGAGCCGCCTACGTCCCCGTCGACCCCGCCCACCCGGACCGGCGCATCGCGGCCGTCCTGAAAGACGCCCAGGTGAGCGCGGTGGTGACCGCCGGCACGGCCGGTGAGCGCCTGGCCGGTCTCGGCGTGCCGGTGATCGCGGCCGACGGCGCGGCGGCCACTGCGGGCGGCGGACCGGAGGGCGGTGACCCGGCCGCGCACCGGCCTTTGGCCGCGCCGGTGCGCGAGCACGACGCGGCCTACCTGATCTACACCTCGGGCAGCACCGGCGAGCCGAAGGGAGTGGTCGTCGAGCACGGCCAGTTGGCCGCGTCCACCGCGGCTCGCCGCATGGTCTATCCGGGCCGCCCGGTGTTCCTGCTCGTCTCCCCGCTGGCCTTCGACTCCTCCGTAGCCGGGCTGTGGGGCGCCCTCACGGCCGGCGGCTGCCTGGTGGTGGCCGGCGCCGACGACGTCCGGGACCCCGAGCGGCTGGTCGAGCTGGTCGAACGGCGCCGGGTGACCCACCTGTTGTGCGTGCCCTCCCTCTACAGCGTCCTGCTGGACGCGGCGGCGCGGCTCGGCGCCGCCCGGCTGCGCACCCTGGAGACCGTGATCGTGGCGGGCGAGCCGCTGCCTCCGGAGCTGGTCGAGCGGCACTTCGCCCTGCGCGCCGGACCGGCCGCGCTGGTCAACGAGTACGGACCGACCGAGGCGACCGTATGGGCCAGCTACCACCGCTTCGAGGCTCCGGGACCGGTCTCGATCGGCCGTCCCGTGCCCGGCGCCCGGCTGTACGTGCTGGACGACGAGCTGCGTCCGGCGCCCCCGGGCGGTGAGGGCGAGCTGTTCATCGGGGGCGCGGGGGTGACCCGCGGCTACCACGGCCGGCCGGAGGCCACCGCCGCGGCGTTCCTCCGGGATCCGTTCGCCGACTCCCCCACGGCCCGCATGTACCGCACGGGGGACCTCGTGCGCCGGCAGCCGGACGGCTCGCTCGTGTTCCTGGGCCGCCGCGACCACCAGGTCAAGATACGCGGCCACCGCGTCGAACTCGGCGCTGTGGAGGCGCACTTGACTGAGCTGCCGGGCGTCCGGGAGGCCGCCGCGGTCGTGGACCGCGCCGGGGGCACGCTGACGGCCTTCGTCGTGGCCCCGGCGCGGGCGGACGCCGACGACCTCAGACGACGGCTGGCCGCGCGGCTGCCCGCCGCGATGGTGCCCGCCAGGATCACGGTGCTCGACGACTTCCCGCGCACGGTCAACGGCAAGACAGACCGGACCGCGCTGCGCGAGCGGGCCGACGCGGAGCGGGCCGCGGCGACCGAACGCCTCGGCCGCACCGCCGTGTCCGCCCGCGCCGCCGCGTCGAGCCGCGCCGCATCCCCTCGGGCCGCCGAATCCGCCGTGCCCGCCGAATCCGCCGTGGCCGCCCAAGGGGCAAGGGCCGCCGAATCCGCTCTGGCCGCCGCAGGGGCCCGGACCGCGGAGGGCGATCTGACCGATCGGGTGACCGCGGCCTGGGCCGAGGTGCTCCAGACGGCCCCCGTGCCCCTCGACGTCAACTTCTTCGACCTCGGCGGGCATTCGCTCGCCATGTACCAGTTGCGGGAAGCCCTGGAGCGGCACACCGGGCGACGGCCCTCCATGATCGCGTTGTTCGAGCACACCACGGTGGCCTCGCAGACCGCGATGCTGCGCTGCGGGTCGGACCAGGCGACGGAGCACGAACGCGACGCGCGAGCGCGGCAGGCGGCGGCACGCCGGGCCCGCGCCCTGCGGGCAGCGCGCCGGCACACGCGTCAGGAGGAGGCGTCATGAGCGCGGAACCCCGCGTCCTGCGCTGCCAGACCCCCGCCCCGGACGCACGCCTGCGCCTCGTCTGCTTCCCGCACGCCGGAGGGTCGGCCTCGTTCTTCGGAGACTGGGGGCGGAATCTGCCGGGGATCGAAGTGCACGCCGTCTGCTACCCGGGACGCGCCGAGCGGCTGGCCGAGCCGCCGCCGACCGACCTCTTGCGTCTGGCCGCCGAAGTCGCGGACGCATGCGAGGAGTTGGCCGACCGGCCGCTCGCCCTGTTCGGGCACAGCATGGGCGCGCCCATCGCCCTGGAGACCGCCGCCGCCCTGGAGGCGCGGGACGTCCGGCCGGTCCGCCTGTTCGCCTCCGGCTCCCGCGACGCCCCGTACCCGCCGCCCTGGACGGGACACCACTCAAACGAGGCTGACGACGACGCCGCAGTGGTCGAGCGGCTGCTCACCCTCGGCGGCACCGATCCCGAACTGGCCGCCGACCCGGAGTTCCAGGAACTGGTCCTGCCGTATGTACGGGCCGACGGACGCATGTTCCACGCGTACGCCCCCCGCCCGGGACTGAGCGTACGGTGCCCGGTCACGACGATCGCCGGAGACGCCGACGAGGAGGCCGACCTGCGTCCCTGGGCGGACCTGACCAGCGGGGGCGTGGACGAGCACACTGCGCGGGGCGACCACTTCTACCTGGTGCCCGACCCCCCGCACGCCCTGATCCGACGGTCCCTGACGGCGGCCGCCACGAGCTGATCCCGGCCCCGAGACTTCCGGTCGCCGCGACCGGCTTGGCGATGAACGGGAAGCCGTGCGCGGCGCCGAAGGCGCGCAGATCGTCCGCCGGCCGCCCCAGGGCGGCCGCCACCGGGCTCAACCCCCGCTCCGCGGGCCTGCCGCGCACGGCCCACTTGTCGGTGACGAGACGGACGGTCTGGGCGGGGGGCCCGCGCAGAACCGGCCGCTCGTTTGAGCGCGGCGAGGGACTGCTGCTCGCCGAGGACGAGTGCCCGACCTCACTTTCCTAGACGAGTGCCCGACCTCACTTTCCTAGACGAGTGCCCGACCTCACTTTCCTGATCGACAGGAGAGCCGTTCCTCAGACAGCAAGCCCTGGACCGGTCACCTTCGACACGCTGCGTGACATGGGCGGTGATTTAAAGATTTTCATCCCCGCCGCCGCCTGGGTCACCCCAGACGGGACAAGGGCTCACCCGGTCCGACTCACCGACGAGTGGGGAGGAATCGGAAAAAAACTCCCTCCACGAGGTGAGGGGGGCGGGCGATGTGGCACTCATAGCTCCTGAGTCGACCGGTCGACATCCGACCGACAGCCGGCCCGGACCTCGGGCCCGACGGGTGAAGGAGCTTCCCCATGCGTCGGTACACCCTTCCCATCGTCCTCGCGGCAGCGGCCCTGACCGGCCTGTCCGCGCCGCAGACGTTCGCCGCCTCGCCGAGCGCGAGCCGACAAGACCAGTCCTTCCTGGTGCAGGCCCACCAAGGCAACCTGGCCGAGATCGCCGCCGGCAAGGACGCCCAGGCCCACGCCACCACCGCCTGCGTGAAGAAGGCCGGCGAGACCTGGGTACGAGACCACACCAAGCTGGACGCCTCGGTGCAAAAACTGGCCGCCGCCACGGGCACCAAGCTGCCCTCGAAGCCCTCCGCGGCGGACCGTGAGCAGTTCGCGGCCGTCCAGGCGAAGGCGGGGACCGCCGCGTACGACAAGGCGTGGCTCAAGCTCGGGGACGCGGGCCACCGCAAGACGCTGGACGCCGTCGACAAGGAGATCCGTGACGGCAAGAACAGCAAGGTGGTGGCGGGGGCCCGAGCGGCCCGACCCGTGGTGGTCATGCACCTGAACATGATCCGCGGCGGCGTCTGCCGCTAGAGCGCGCGCGGGTGACACCTGTCGCGCTCTGACGTGGCGCAACGGGCGGTCGCGGGCCTAGCCGCTGGCCGCGCCGCCCGTCAGGGGCGGTCCCCCTCACGCCTGCCACGGCGCGGGACCGCCCCTTCTCCTCAATCCCGCACGGCCCCCGGCGGATACCTGCCGGGGGGCCGTGCGGGATCAGGTCGCGGAGGGGCGGCGGCCGCCTCGTCGGTGGGCGCCGGCACCGCCGGTCCCGGCGGCGCCGCCCTTGGCCTTGTCGGGCGCGGCCCGACGACCGGATCCGCGGACGGCCTTGCCCGGGGCGGCGCCGGTCGCCGCGTCGGGCGCGGACCGCCGGTCGGAACCGCGGGCGGCCGCGGTTCCCGTGCCGCGCGTGGCGCCGCCGGATCCGCTCCGGCGTCCGGAGCCCCGGCCGCCCGACCCGCCGGCGGCGGCCGCCGTCTGCGCCTCGCCGTCGGTACGGCGCCGACGGCCGGACCGCCCGCCGGACCGGGAGGCGCTCGTGCGCGCCGGACGCGACGCCGCCGGTACGGCCGGCTGGGGGACCTCGATCACGACGGCCACGCCGGACGGCTCGCGCGCGCCGGTGAGGGCGGCCAGTTCCGCGGCGCTCGACGTGACGCGGGTCGTCCGGGGACGGATGCCCGCGTCCGACATCAGCCGGGTGACGTCCCGCTTCTGGTCGGGCAGCACCAGCGTGACCACGCTGCCGGAGCCGCCGGCGCGGGCCGTGCGGCCGCCCCGGTGGACGTAGTCCTTGTGGTCGGTGGGCGGATCGACGTTGACGACGAGATCGAGGTCGTCGATGTGTATGCCACGGGCCGCGACGTTCGTCGCCACCAACGCGGTGATCTGGCCGGTCTTGAACTGCTCCAGGGTCCGCGTGCGCTGCGGCTGCGAGCGGCCGCCGTGCAGGGCCGCCGCGCGGACGCCGACGGCCAGGAGCCGCTTGGCGAGCCGGTCGGCGGACCTCTTGGTGTCGAGGAAGAGGATGACCCGGCCGTCGCGGGCGGCGATGCGCGTGGTGACGGCCTTCTTGTCGGTCTCGTCCTGGACGTGGAGCACGTGGTGCTCCATGGTGGTCACCGCTCCCGCGGACGGGTCCACGGAGTGCACCACGGGGTCGGTCAGGAAGCGCTGCACCAGGCGGTCGATGTTGCGGTCGAGCGTGGCCGAGAAGAGCATGCGCTGCCCGTCCGGCCGTACCTGCTGGATCAGCTTGGTGATCTGCGGCAGGAAGCCCATGTCGGTCATCTGGTCGGCTTCGTCCAGCACCGTGATGCGCACGCCGCCGAGCACGCAGTCGCCGCGCTCCACGAGATCGTTGAGCCGCCCCGGAGTCGCCACGACCACCTCGGCGCCCCGGCGGAGCGCGCCGGCCTGCTTGGTGATGGACAGCCCGCCGACCACGGTGGCCAGGCGCAGGTTCACCGCCGTCGCGTAGGGGGTCAGCGCGTCCGTCACCTGCTGGGCGAGTTCACGGGTGGGAACCAGCACGAGGGCGAGGGGCGCCTTGGGCTCCGCGCGCAGTCCGGCCGTACGGGCCAGCAGCGCCAGGCCGAACGCGAGGGTCTTGCCGGAACCGGTGCGTCCGCGGCCCAGCAGGTCGCGGCCGGCGAGCGAGTTGGGCAGCGTGGCGGCCTGGATGGGGAACGGGGTGGTCACGCCCTGCGCGGTGAGCGTCTTCAGCAGCGCCGCGGGCATGTCCAGGCCGGCGAAGTCCTCGACGGCGGGGAGTGCGGGTGTCGTGTTTTCCGGCAGCCGGAACTCATGCGGTGACGACGCGGACGGTGCGGGCGACGCGGCGCGCCGGTTGGGCTTCTGGGGCCTGCGGGACATGCGGTGATGTGCCTTCCTGGGAACAGCGCAAGCCGGGGTCCGCACCATGACGGTGCGGACCCCGGCGAGCGGGTACGCGTCCGGCGATCAGGCGGGGACGATGTTCTCCGCCTGCGGGCCCTTCTGGCCCTGCGTGACGTCGAAGGAGACCCGCTGGCCTTCCTGGAGCTCACGGAAGCCCTGGGTCGCGATGTTCGAGTAGTGAGCGAAGACGTCGGGGCCGCCGCCGTCCTGCTGGATGAAGCCGAAACCCTTTTCGGCGTTGAACCACTTCACGGTTCCCTGTGCCATGATCTCCTCCTTCTGCTGGCAGAGGCCCCATCCGGAGGTGCCGGAAAACAAATAATGCGCCTGCAGGAGAAACATTCCCGTCAGGCGCACATAGCTTCATGGGTACCACAACTGCAACATCAGAAGCTTAGCACGGCGGAACGCCGCCGTGCGTCCAGCGGCCTCGCGGAGCGTCTCGGCTTCGACAGAGCGTGAGCGGACTGTCGCGACGGGTGCGCACTGTCCGGCCCTGCGGTGAGGCACGACGGGTGTGCGCCGGTGAGAAACGAGAGGTGTGCGCTGTCCCACTCCGTGGTCACTCCATGGTGAGGCACGACCGGTGCGCGCCGTCCGCCCCACGGCCGGTAGGCGAGTAGGCGAGTAGGCGAGAAGTGACGCGCGCCGGCGCCGGGTCCGCCGATGACACGGCAGTCGGCGGCGGCCGGCGCCCCGCGCCCTAGGCGCGGCCGGTCACCCCCGGCCGCGCCCCAGCTCGTGCAGGACCGCCTGCGCCATGACCGCCTCGCCTTCGGCGTTGGGGTGCGCGGGCGCGGCGGGCGAGGTGGGCTGGAGCGGTTCGATCCAGCGCTCGCCGGGCGCCTTGCACATGTCGTGGCCGACCGTGGGCCCGTAGGTGTCGACGTACTCCGCCCCGTTCCAGGCCGCGACCAGCCGCAGCATCAGGTTCAGCCGCTTGCCGGTGTCCCGCAGGTAGGGGAAGTCGCCGCGCGCGAACGGCACCGTGGGGAAGCAGCCCGTGCCGTCGTCGGGCAGCAGGTCCGGATAGCCGACGAGCAGCACCCGCGCGTGCGGCGCCCGCTCGCGCACGCCCCGCAGCACCTGGTCGATCTTCGGCGCCGTCCGGATCACGGCCGCCGTCAACTCGTCGTATCCGGCGGAGTGGTACGAGCGCCGGCAGGGATCGCCCTCCGGGTCCTGGGCGGCGAGCCGGGCGCAGGTGGCGATGATCGAGCCGAAGCCGACGTCGTTGCCGCCGATCTGCACCGTCACCAGGTCGGTGCGCCGCCCGACCGCGTCGAGCTGGGGCGCGTTGGCGCCCTGCGGTCGCCACATCTCGGCGGTCGTCGCGCCGGCGCAGCTCACGTCCCGGAACGAGGCGACCTCGCGCCGGTCGGCCACCAGCGAGGGGTAGTTGTGGTCCGAGCGGGCGCAGGCGACGTCCACCTGACGGGGGATCAGCGGCCCGGAGGTGTAGGAGTCGCCGAGCGCGACGTAGTCCGGAGCGCGCTCGGCGGGACGCGCGGCGGCCGGGACCGCCGACGCGGCGACCAGGGCGCACCCGCTCAGGGCGGCCCCCAGCACCGCCCGCCGCCGGGCCCTCCTTCGTGTGGCGTGAGCCATCTCGGTCCTCCCCCTCGCCTATGGGACAACGCGACCAGAGCCACACCGGCAACGGCGGCCCCGCACGTCTCGACTGGCCTTGTATACCGCCCACACGGTCGCCGTGGACAGAAGCGGGATCACTCCAACTGTTGGACTACTGCTCAGACTTGGTCCGAGAACGGGTGGAGTCAAGGCAGCGGCCGCGGCGCCCGCCCCGAGCGGCCCCGGCGCCCGCCCCGAACGGCGCGGCACGGCCCGGCGCCTCCAGCCCCCTCCCCTGGCATGCCCTGGTCAAATCTGTCACCCTTTCGGCAGCCGTATCCCTCGGGCACGGCCGCACCTCCCGCTCAGCGACCCCGCGACCCGCCCCCGGCGCACCCGGCCCGGCGGGCGCAACCGATGCGGCCGGTCCCCGGCCGCCGCCGAAGGAGCAGTGTGTGAGACCCACCCCCCACCGGGCCCTCGGAGCCGGCGTGCTCAGCGCCGCCGCCCTGATCGCCTGCACCCTCCCTGCCACTCCCGCCGCCGCACGGACCGCCCCGGGACCGTCGGCCACCGCCTGCGTCACCGGCCGGACGGCCGCCGACGGCGCTCAAGCGAAAGGCACTTCGACGGGCAGCGGCTGCGCCGTCGCCCCGCTCGCCGCCGACGCCACCCGCACTCCGGCCGCACCCGGCTACACCGTCAGCCTCAGCAGCAACAGCTCCGGCACCGGGTGGACCGGGCACGAGAGCGTGAGCTTCACCAACGCCTCCCCGACCGCCCTCAGCGAGGTCTACCTCCGTCTGTGGGACAACGCCCACGGCGGCTGCTCCGCGCTGCCGATCAAGGTCAGCAACGTCAGCGGCGGCTCCGCGGGCGCCCTGTCCGCCGACTGCACCTCGCTCAAGGTGACCCTCCCGTCCCCGCTGGCCCAGGGCGGCAGCGCCTCCATCGGGTTCGACCTCGGCATCACCGTGCCCAGCGGCGCCGACCGGTTCGGTCACGACGGCGCGTTCAGCTTCCTCGGCAACGCTCTGCCGGTCCTCGCGGTGCGCGACGGCGCTGGCTGGCACCTGGACCCATACACGAACAACGGCGAGTCCTTCTACTCGCTGGCCGCCGACTTCAAGGTCACCCTCGACCACCCCAGCTCCCTGCTGGTCCCGGCCACCGGCGCCTCCACCGACGCCCCCGGCAGCAGCGGCCGGACGGTGACCACGGCCACCGCCTCCAAGGTCCGCGACTTTGCTTGGGCCGCCGGCCCGTTCAGCAAGATCTCCGGCACCTCCCCCGGCGGCGTCGCGGTCAACGTCTACTCCGTCTCCAACATCAGCTCGTCCAGCGCCCAGTCCATGCTCAGCACCGCCAAGAGCGCCGTCGACGCCCACGCGAGCCGCTTCGGGGCGTACCCGTACGGGGAGTTGGACGCGGTCATCGACAACAACTACTGGTTCGGCGGCATGGAGTACCCCGGCTTCGTCCTCGACCTGGTCAGCAGCACCGCGCTCACCCACGAGATCGGCCACCAGTGGTGGTACGGCATCGTCGGCGACGACGAGTACAACAGCCCCTGGCTGGACGAGGCGTTCACCGACTACGCAACGGACCTCGCCCTGGGCAAGACCGGCACCAACTGCTGGAGCAGCGTCTCCTGGGCCTCCAGCGCCGAGAAGATCACTGACTCGATGGCCTACTGGGACGCCCACTCCTCCCGGTACTCCACCGTCGTCTACGGCTACGGCAAGTGCGCCCTGCACGACCTGCGCCGCCTCCTCGGCGACACCGCCATGGCCAAGCTGCTGAAGGACTACGCGGCCGCCCACTGGTACGGCGTCTCCACCACCGCCGAGTTCAAGGCCGCCGCCCAGGCGGCCACTTCCACCGACCTGACCTCGTTCTGGACCCAGCACCGCATCGACGGCTGACCGGTCCGACGGACCGGGGCGGCGCCCCAAGCGCCGCCCCGGCCGCCCCCGACCACCCGCGCCGGCCACACCATCGATGCGGCCGACGAGGAGAGCCGCACCTCATCGCACCGCAACTGACCTGACATCGCCTCACCGTTCAGGCTTCGCGCTCGGGCTTCCGGCGGGAATCGCCGAAGGAAACAGCCTTTGCGGGAGGCCGGTCGGCGTCGCCGGGGCAGGAGGCAGGTCCGTGCAGACTCGGCTGAAAGGAATGTCGGGCGCGATGTCCGCCCACTCCTCGTGAGTGGGGTTGGCCGCGACCAGGCGGCAGGCACGGCCGTCCGGGTCGCGAAGGGCCGCGCTGAGCGGTGCGATCCGCCATGTCGTGACGCTGAGCAGGTCGTACGTCAACAGACTTGAGCCGTCGGCGGAGAACGCGATCTCTCTCAGGTCGTCGCCGAGGTCGAGGTGGGCGACGGTGTGCGGGCTGGACGGAATGCCGACGTCCCACAGCAGTGCCTGATTCCCGGCGCCGGTCCCGGCGATCAGGCGGCTGTCGGCGCTGAAGGCGAAGTGGGCCTCGAATCCCGTGCCCGGCAATCGGCTCAGGTAGCGCGGCTCACTCGGCGACGAGATGTCGAAGACCTCCGTTCTCTCGCCGGCCGAGTCGAACAACAGCAGTCGGCCGTCCGGACTGACGGCGACCGCGTTTCCGTCGAGTGGCAGGTAATCGTGGTTCGGATTGGGCAGCGTCGCCACCCGGCGGGGAGCACGCGGATCCGCGACGCTGTAGACATCGGTGCCGACGGACAGCAGTTTGCCGTGCGGGATGAAGAGCGGGTCGCCGCCGTGGAATTCGGCCTGTTCGATCTGCGCCAGCCGAACCGGGCGACCGCGATGAGAGACGTCCCACAGCGTGGTGGGACGGTGGAGGACGTTCGCGGCCATGAGCGTGCCGTCGGGCGAGAACGCCAGGCCCGGGATGTAATCCTCGGCTGTGTCGAGTCGGATCCGTGCCCACTGTCTCGGGGCGCCGGGATCGGAGACGTCCCAGACGGTCGCGGCGCCGGTCGTCTCCTCGGTGATCGCCAGGAATCGGCCGTCGGGCGAGAAGACGCCCTGCGGACCAAGAGACTGCCAGTCTCCGACGGGGAACGTCGCGGTGGTGCGGCCGGCCTGCGGGCCGCTGAGCGAGATGAGGCTCATCTGCTTCTGCCCGGTCGCCAGGGCCAGCAGCCTGCCGCGCGGGTGCAACGCGTGCGGGAGCACGGGCATGAGCTGACTGGCGTACTTCACGGGTGTCCCCGGCGCCACCTGCCCGGTCTTCTGCGGGCTGAGCCGGTCCTTGACCGTCCAGAAGTACATCTTGCCGTCCGGGTCTCCCGTGACGACGGTGCTGCCGTCCGGGGAGAAGGCGGCGCTCTGGGCCTCCGGGCCGCTGAAGGCGGCCACTCTCACCGGCCCCTGCCGAGCGGAGACGTCCCACAGGATCGCGCTGCGGTCCGTGCTCGCGGTCACCAGATAGCGTCCGTCCGCGTCGAAGGCCACCGACGTCACCGGCCCGCCATGTGCGCTGAGCACGGCCACTCGGCTGGGACGGAGGGGATTCGAGAGGTCCCACAGACGGGTCTGCGCGTCCTGCGTGCCGACCGCCAGACTCATTCCGTCCGCGCTGAAGGCGGCCGTCTTCGGAGCGTCACCGGCGCCCGGGAGCCGCCCCAGCCGACGCGGCGCCGAAGGGTCGGCCACATTCCACAACTCCACTGCACCGTCCTGCCATCCGAGCGCCAGCAGATGGCGCCGGGCGGAGAACGTGACCGTCTGGACACTGCTCGGGCGGGTCGGAAAAGAAGCCGCTGAACGGGCCTGGCCGGCGCCGCGGCCGGTGCTCCACAGGGTGGCCGGCCCGAAACCGACCGGCACCGTCACCAGCAGTGCGCCGTCCGGGCTGAACCCCGCGGCTTCCAGGCCGTGCGCCAGGCGCTGGTAGCCTCGCGGCTCGGGCGCGGACCGGTCGGTGAGAGAGAAGCGGCCCAGGGTGCCGCTGCCCGCGATGAGCATCATCGCGTGGTCGGAGACCCAGGTATACGTATGTCCGAAGCCTTCCGCGTACGGACTCGGCGCCACGTCCGCGACGCGCCGCACCTGAGGGGAACCGGCCACCCTGAAGATCTCCGCGGTGCCGTCCCCCATCCCCATCACCAGGGTCCGCCCGTCCGGGGTGTAGGAAAGCGGCGCTCCCCCGGTCGTCTCCGCCTGCGCCGAGCCGGAGAACTGCGTCCCGGCGAGCACGTCGAGCAGTGTCGCGCGGCTCGCCGCGTCCCCGCCCGCACGGTGGTACGCGGCGACTGCCAGCCACAGCGCGGCTCTGGGGTCCGACGAGGTCTCAGCGCGGGCCGCCGCCTCCAACTGCCGTGTCTGCGCCGCCTGACCGTTGCGCTGCGCGACGGCGTTGCGCTGCCACGCGATTCCTCCCGCCACCAGGGCCAGGACCAAGGCGACGGCTATCGCTCCCAGGGACTGCTTCAGTCTGCGCGTGCGGGCGAGTTCCCTCGTACGCTCGGCGTCCTCCACGGCACGGCTGGCCGCGAGGAACGCGGCGTCCAGCGGGCGCGGCGGCCTGCGCCTGCCCTCCTTGCGCGCCCACTCCTCGGCGTTGGTCAGCCGAGCGCCCCGATAGCAGTAGGCCCGCAGACGGCCGGCGCGCTCCCACTCGTCCGCGGCGTCCGCCAGTTGCTGGCGGGTCACCAGCCCAGCGCGGTCCTCGGCTGTCCACTTCCGCAGCCGCGGCCACGCCCGCAGCAAGGCTTCGTGGGAGATCTGCGCGCCGGTCTGGTCCCGGGTCACCAGGCGGGCCTGCACCAGCCGGTCGCCCACCAGGTTCGCCAACTGGGCTTCCTGGGCTGAGCGGCCGTGCATCAGCTCGTCGAAGTCCACGCGGCGGCGGACCGCTTCTGCGCTGCCGGCTCGGACGAGCACCATGCTGAGCAGCAGGTCGCGCAGAACCTCGCGGCCCGGGTCGGCCAGTTCCTGGTAGATGCTCTCCGCTGTCTTGGTGACCGAGTCCCAGATCCCGCCCGTGCCCGCGTAACCGGCCAGCGTCAGAATCCCGGCGCCGCGCCGGACCCACGTCTCGCGCAACGCGTGGGCGAGAAAGGGAAGCGCGGCGCCGAGATCGCGGTGGCCGCCTTCCCGCAGATCCCGCAACAGCAGCTCAGCCAGGCCGTGTTCGAGCCGCAGTCCGGCGGCACGGGCGGGCTGCTCGATGGCGGCCCGCACGCCGTCGCCGTCCAGCGGGGTCACGATGACCGACCGGTCGCGCAGCGCCTTCACCAACTCCGGGTGGGACAGGCAGTTCCCGTAGTGGTCGGCGCGCAGCCCGATGACGACGCGCAGCCCGCGCTCACCGTGGTCGGCGCACAACAGGCTGATGAACCGGTCGCGTTCGCCCGCGTCCTGGCACTGGGTGAAGACCTCTTCGAACTGGTCGACCACCAGCACCCGGCAAGCGGGATGTCCTGCCACCGGGCCCGGTAACCGTCCGGCCAGCAGGTCCGGCTCTGTCTCAGCGTACGAACGGCCGGTGACCTGCGCCCATCGCTCACCCAGCGCGCGCACCGGATCACGGCCGGGGGAGGCGAGGAGGACGGCGGGCCATGGCGAGGACGCGTCCGCCTCGCCGGCGCGTTCCAGTGCGGCCAGCAGGCCGGCGCGCAGCACCGAGGACTTGCCCACTCCGGAGGGGCCCAGCACGATCAGCGGCGAGGCGCCGACGGGTTCGCGGACCTTGCCGAGGAGGTCGGCGACCAGGTCGTCCCGGCCGAAGAACCGTTCGCTGTCCTCGGCTTGGAAGGGCTTCATGCCCGGGTACGGGCACGGTGAGTCGTCCGTCGGGTGGGGCGCGTCGCGGGGCGTCCGCGGCGGCCGGCGGTAGGCGCGGTTGGCGGCGACGACGATCTCGCCGGCGCGGTCCTCGCTCAGTCGGTGCGGGCGCACGGCCGCGTCCTGGAACCTGCGGTCCAGTGCCGCGTACAGATGGTCCAGGGTCATCCAGGCGGGTGCGACCGGATCCCCCTCATCGAGCAGTCGCAGCACCGCGCCCGAGAACAGGGTGAAGCGTTCGCCTTCGGGAGCGAACGACAGGGCGTAGTCGGAGGCGGAGCTGAGCAGGTAACTGCCCTGGGGGCGGGCGCTGGCGAGGGCTTCGTTGCGCCGACCGCGCGAGGCCGCCTCCGCGAGGCCGGAGAAGCAGCAGTCCAGGACGACGACGGCACGGGCTGGACAGGCGCTGAGCAGGTTCCGGACCGATCGGTACGGCACCGAGTGGGCGACCCGTTCGTAGGACGGGCTGGAACGCGTGGCCAGGTACAATTCGTCCTGCGGGCCGAGAAGGCCGTGTCCTATGAAGTAGAAGAGCAGCAGCCCTCGCGCGGTGGACGCCGCGTGCTCCACCGCGTCGACGACGACGCCGTCGTCCTCCGGGTCGAGCAGCAACGTGATCCGCGAGACGTCCATGCCGCACGCCTCGTGCAGGGCCCTGGCCACGTGCAGCGCGGTGTCGCGGACGCTGGGGAGATCCTCCAGGCCGGAGGCTTCCGTGTGACGGCTCGTGCCGACCACGACGGCATACGCCGACTCACCGGAGAAGTCACTGGTCTGGCGCATCGGGTGCGGGCTCACTCTTCCCGCGGTTCCGGCTGCGGCCCGTCCGCGGTCACCTGCCGGACGTCCAGCGTCGCCGCGAGATCCCGCACGAGTGCGGACACCTGGGCGGCTGACAGATCCTTCACGCCCTCGGTGGTGACGGTCAACTGCGCGCCGTCGGGCCGGGTGAAGGTCACCGTCTGCTTGCCGGTGCGGCTGCGCACCCAGGCCACGACCGCACTCGCCAGAACGGTGGCCACTCCCCCGGGCACCAGCAGTGCCGTGAGGACGTCGGTCGACGCGCCCATCGCGCCCGGTCTCGGCGCCGCCCCGGCACGAGTGATCACACCCCGCAGGTCGCGCTGCCGGCCCAGCCACGCGCTGAGGTCGTGCACGGGAGCGCCGCCCGCCTCTGACCGCTCTCCTTGAACCGTGATCGTCAGCAGCACCGCCACCCCCAGCTCGGTCGGCTCTGAAAGCGCTCCCATGATAGGGGCCCGCAGCACATCGGTTCGACAGCATGCAGATCAGCCCGAGTCCGCCCAGCGCGGTCGCGACAACGGAGGCGAGGACAGGCTCGCCCTGCAACTCCCGCAGCGCCTCCGACCAGCACGGACATGGGTCGATCCGCCTGCGGACCACTGCTTCTCCGGCCGCGCTACCGGGACCCTCACCGTGCCCCTGTCACACCCCGAGTTCCGTTCGTGCGGCGACCGCCGCGCCTGGACTGCGGGGCATGCATCGGCCCCCGAGGCTGGAGGTCGCAGGGTTCCCACTGCTCTCGCCCTGGGGGCCGGTGACGTCATTCGGGTACCCGCACGCGCACCCGGTACGCCCCGTCTGCTCCTGATGGCCGGAACTGTCACTGCCGGCACACCCGGCTCGCGGTGGACAGGGCGCCGACCGGCAGACCGCCCAGCCAGTCGGTGACCTGCTCGGGGACGTCGGACCGCCGGGTTCAGCGCCGCGCTCCCCACGCTGCGCCGGACCCGAGGATTCTCCTGGGCATGGGCGGCCTGGGTGAGCGGATGCACTGTTGAGCGAAGGCCGTCCGGTAGCTGCTAGCGGGGCTTTTACCGTCGTTGCCGCAGTCGGCGGGGCCCGTAGTGGTAGCCGTGAGCACTGCCGCCCCCGAGGACGGAGCGGTGGGGCCGATCCGCGCGTAGGCGGACCCATTGCGGCAGTCGTTGCGAACGCCAGCCAGAGGGTTTCTGTCCGGCACGCCTTTCCGGCCACAGCACCAGCCCCGGTCTCCTCGACCGCTTCGCGCCGGGCAGCCGGACACCCCCGGCTCCGGGCGAAGGCGAGTCCGTCGCCGTCTGCCGCTTCCCGCGAACGGCGCCACACTGGATACGTGGCGCAGACGGATCGGCAGCTCGCGCAGCGGTTGGAGCGGGCCATCATGAGCCTGCTGGAGCGCCGCGCCGACACCTCCTCGATTTGCCCGTCCGATGCCGCGCGCGCGGCCTACGAGGGTGACGACGACGGCTGGCGAGCCCTGATGGAACCCGCCCGCCGAGCGGCCTGGCGCCTGGTGGCGGCCGGCGAGGTCGAAGTGACCCAGGCGGGGCGCCCCGTCGAAGAGGCCGAGGTGCGCGGCCCGATCCGCATCCGCCGCGCACGCCGATAGCCACTGGCACGGTCGCGGTCCCGACGCGAGTTGTCGAAGCAATCGGCCTTGACCGTGGTCATGGCCGTAATCGCGATCCTGGCCTTCGTCCCCGATGTCATCGCCGCGCAACGGAAGGAACGCGCCCGCATTCGTGGCGAGAAAGGGCATCCGCTGGAGTGGACGCCTCCTCGCCGCCGCAGCCTGAGCAGGCGGGGACTCCCGCGGCGCCCGAATGCGGAGATCAGAAAGCGGCCAGGATCTTCGCCATGACCCGCTCCCTGCCCACGCCATCGGGCAGAGGATCGCCGGGCTCACCCGTGTCCGTGAAACCGTGCCGTTCATAGAGCGCGGTCGCCCTGCGGTTGTCCGGCATGACGGACAACCGCAGCGTCGTGGCACCGCGCTCCGCCGCCCACCGCTCGACCGCCTGGATCAGGCAGTCACCCACGCCCTTGCCCCGAGCCGTGGGGTTGACCCACATCGAGATCAACTCCGCGTTGTCTGACTCCTCGCCCGGCACTCCGCTGGCCATGCCCACCGGGAGACCGTGCAGGAGCGCGACGAGATCACGCGCGCCGGGAATCGACAGACGGGCACGCCAGCGGTCCTCTCGGTCGCCGGAGCCCTGCCACTGGGCCAGCGTCGATCCGAACGCGTAAGGCGCCTCAGCAAGCGCGGCCAGTCGCAACTCCCGCCAAAGGGGCCAGTCGTCTGAATCCACAGTGCGTAGTCCAAGCATGATCCAGACCTTGCCCGCCCGCCAAGGCGGTCAGCAAGTTGATTACAGCCATGCATCGAGGTCGTAGCCCGCCGCCGCCATACGCCTCGGTCGGGCCGAGGTCTTGTCCCCAAGACAGGCAACGGTGCGGATGCCTGCGCCATCGCAGTCGCCGTGGCGACGGAGAAGAATCACCCCGCTGAACGGACGGGACCCACCAGAAGGGACCGGCGCCCTCGGGAGACCGCCAGGAGTCAGCACCGCTCACGGACACCTCGTTCCATGCGCGGACCTCACGACGTCGAACGTCAGGAAACGGGAAACCAGACAGACAGGCGCTTGGCAATGACCGGAACGTCGATGTGATCCTGCGCGACCTCCTCGACGAACGGCCCGGCTATGGAGACGGGCGGCGGAACGGTACTGGCGCTGACGCCGTTGAGCCGCAGGAAGACGCGCATGGCGAGCCAGGCCGTGCGCTCGTTGCCGTCGACCAGCGCGTGATTGCGGGCAACGGAGTGCAGCAGTGCCGCCGCTTTCTCATGCAGCGTGGGATACAGCTCGGCCCCGAACACATCGGTCCGGGGCCGTTCGATCGCTGACACCAGAAGCCCCATGTCGCGCACGCTGTGCTCGGTACCGTTGACCGCGCGGGCGATGGCCAGGATCTCGTCGATCTCGAGGTAACGCACTTCGGTCACTTCAGGTAGTCCAGGATCTCCGCGTCGCTGTCCATCAGCTCGGCCAGGACGTCGTCGACCTTCAGCTCAGCCCGGTTCAGGGCGTCGCGGATAGCCTCAATGGCAAGCTCCTGCTTGCTGCGGCCCTCCCGCCGAGCACGCTCGGTGAGCTTCGCGTCAAGATCCTCGGGGAGTCGGAGTGTCATCGCCATACAGCGATGATGCCGGACTGGCATCTAGATGCGAGGCGATCGTCGCCTCCGGCTTGTCCCTCGCCGTGTACTTCCACGCCCTCGGCGACACCCTCCAGCCGTACTCACCCGTCGCCGCGGCCCTCATCGCCTTCGCCCTGACCCCGCTGCCGACGCTCGCTGCCAAGGGCCGCTAGTACACCTGCGCCGCAACGCCGACGGTCTCACGGAGCCCTGCTGGACGCCGACGGCAACCCCAGCGCCGTCACCCTCGACTGCCACGTCTGCCACCAGCCCTAAGAGCGCCCCGACCTGGCCGCCTGCGCCACCCACGACGCGATGGTCTGCTCGCTGTGCCTGAGCACCGACGAAATCGGCGACCACGTGCTCCCGGCCGCGGCGCAGCCGCTCAGAAACCCCGGTGCCGGGCGCGGCACGATTACCGTGGTCGAGTAGACGGCGATTCGGCCGCGGGCGTCGAGAACGTGGCGGCGTCTCCGTCCCAGGGACGGAGCGGCCACGAGCGGCCGCGCGACAGCAGAGGACGACGAGTCATGGACCCCGAGCAGATCGCACAGGAACTGGCCGACGCCCACGAGCTGTTGAGCCAGGCGTCGATGGCGCGGCTGGCGTACAACGGACTCGACGGGCGGCCACGCGTCATCCCGATCGGGATCTTCTGGACCGGCGACGAGATCGTCATGTCCACCGCGGCCACGGCGCCCAAGGTGAGAGCGCTGACCGCCCGCCCCGAGATCGCCCTGACCATCGACGCCGGCGACTCGCCCGGCTCGGCCAAGACGCTGTCGGTGCGCGGCGTCGTGCACCTCACCCTCGTCGACGGGGTGGTTCCGGAGTACCTCGCGGCCGCGCGGAAGAACTTCGACGCCGAGTACGCCGCCGAGTTCGAGCGGAACTGCCGGGCTATGTACGACCAGATGGCGCGTATCGCGGTCGAGCCGCAGTGGGCCCGGTTCTACGACTTCGGCGCCGGCCGAATGCCGCAGTTCCTCACCGAACTCGCCAAGAAGGCGAACTGACCGCGCCCCCCACGGAGCAAGGGACAGGACCTCTGACAGCCAGTGGCTGGTCATACGGCGGGCCCGGTGCGGCGGTCGTCGATAAGGAGGCCGGTGACGGCGAGTGCGAGGGCGAACAGGGCGGCGCTGGCGAGGAAGGCGACCCGGTAACCGTGCACGCACTCCTCCAACCGGCACCCCGAGCGTCGCACGAGCGTTACGGATGACAGGGGGCCACCGAGGTCCGTGCCCTCGCCTACCGGCCGGGCCGCCGACGAGTCGCATGAACAGCGCCTCTGCGGAGGGCGCCTGGACGGCGGCTCGCACCCGGGGGAGGCGGCCGCGGCGAAGTCTCGCCATCCAGCGGTGAACCCTTCGCCCCAAGAGGCCGCACCCCTTGAACGCCCGTCCGGCCAGGCCCGAGAACGACCGGATACAGTGCGCGAGACGCAGCCCGGTCAGGGAAGGGAAGCATGACCGACACCAGCGACACCCGACCCGCCGGCAGTGAAGCGCAAGCGCCGCGGCAGAGCCGACTGCACCGCCTGATGCGCTACCTCCCCCTGATCGCCCCGGTACTGCTGTGGGCCGTGCCCTGCTGGGTGCTCCTGCACACCGGCCAGCACTGGCCGCTGCCGGTCAGACTGATCGGCACCGCCCTGTTCGCCCTCGGCCTCATCGGGATGCCGCTCGCGATGGCGCGCGGCCACGGCCGGCGCCAGCAGGACCGGGCGGCGATCGTCGGTGACACCCTCCTGGGCGCCAGTTGGGTCCTGTTCACCTGGTCCGTTCTGCTCGGCGTCCTGTTGCGGCTCGCCCTGACCGTGGCCGACGTCGGCGAGGGTCAGGACCGGGCCCGCATCGTCACTTGGGCCGTCCTCGGCGTGACCGCCGTGCTGCTCGTCTGGGGGTACGCCGAGGCCCGCCGCGTGCCCCGCGTACGCCAGCTCGACGTGCGACTCCCGCGACTCGGCGCCGGATTGGACGGCACCCGCGTCGTCCTCGTCACCGACACCCACTACGGCCCGCTCGATCGCGCGCGCTGGTCGGCCCGGGTGTGCGAGACGGTGAACGCTCTGGAAGCCGACCTGGTCTGCCATACCGGGGACATCGCGGACGGCACGGCCGAGCGCCGCCGCGCCCAGGCCGTCCCCCTCGGTACCGTGCGGGCCACCCGGGCCCGTGTGTACGTCACCGGCAACCACGAGTACTACAGCGAGGCCCAAGGCTGGGTCGACCTGATGGACGAGCTGGGCTGGGAGCCGCTGCGCAACCGCCATCTGCTGCTCGAACGCGGGGGCGACACCCTCGTGGTCGCCGGCGTGGACGACGTCACCGCCGAGTCCTCCGGTCTGGCAGGTCACGGCGCCCACCTCGCCGGAGCCCTGAACGGCGCCGACCCCGGCCTACCCGTCCTGCTCTTGGCGCACCAGCCCAAGTTCGTCGACCGGGCGGCAGCCGAGGGCATCGACCTCCAACTCTCCGGCCACACCCACGGCGGCCAGATCTGGCCCTTCCACCACCTGGTCCGCATCGATCAGCCTGTCCTCGCGGGACTGAGCCGCCACGGCGCCCGCACCCTTCTCTACACCAGCCGCGGCACCGGCTTCTGGGGCCCGCCGTTCCGCGTCTTCGCCCCCAGCGAGATCACCCTGCTCGTCCTCCGCTCCCCGCACCGCCCCACCTCGCCGTAGCACCGGGCGGGCCGATACGTCCTTTGAGAACTGTCCACGGGCGGAGGGGTGCGGCGCCGACAGACGACAAGGCTCGTCTCACTGAGGACACGACCATGGCCATACCGTCCAGGATCTGCGGCTGCCGGGCGGCCGGGTAGTCGCGCGGCAGGCGGCAGTTGCCCCCGCCGCCGCTGATCGCGCCGATGCCGTCGAACGTGCGACCGTCTTGCGATCCGCCCACGGTCACCGAGGCGGTGCTCGCCGCCTGCGCCGGACCGGCGCCGACGGAAAGCGCGGTGGCCACGAGGGCGAGCAGCCACGGGGGCAGGAGAGATCTCAGGTGTCGTCGCACGGCGTGGTCCTTCGCCGGTGGGGGACGGGACAGCTCATGGGGGCGTATCCCGAACCGTGGTGGGGAGCCGGACGGTCCGGGAGACTGCGCGACAGTGTGGAGTCGTGTTCCCTTGAGCGTCAAGACACCGGACAAAGGGACATCTTCCAACGAAAGAAAAAGCTCTTTCGCATCGTCACCCCCTCGCCAGTCCGCCGGGGAAGGCGGTCACGCGCGGAAGGTGCTCACGCCGCAGCTCAGCGTGGCTGCCGTGAGGAGATCGCCGGCGCGCGCCCGGCCGCGGCGTCACGGGGCGGCCGGGGAAAGCGCGCCCTGGGAAATCCTCGGCGCGACGGCCTCCGACGCTCGCCGCCGGGCCTCGAAGGCGCGCAGTCGGCCAGCGTCGGGCGCCGCCGCGTCCCCAGATGCAACTACCGCACACAAGAACGCAATTCTGAGAGCGCTCTCTCACACTTCAGCGCGTCCGGTAAGAAATCTGGTACGGACCATTGACATGGACCGGCCACTCCCCTTTTGCTGGCCGTCGTTCACCGCTGAACTCCACCCGGCGGCCGACGTCCGCCCGTCTCCGGAGCCGCGACGATGAAACGATGGCGTGCCCCTCCTGATCTCCCTGTGGTGAGTCCGACGCCTCTCGGGCAACGGCCCACTTTTCCTTCTACCGGGGCGCATTCAGTCCACCCGCTGCCTCGACGCCTCGCCCCGGAGCGACGTCTTCACCCGCGCCGGCATCCCGTTCGGCCCGGCACGCGGGGTCAGTCCCCCCTCTCACGCCGGCCGTCGGTGATCTCGGCGTGCGCCGACGACGTCGTCACCGGGCGGGCGGCGGCAGCGGACCCCGTACCCAGATGACCCGGCAGGAGTGACAGCACGACGCAGGACGCCGACGAGTCGTCCGTCCGCGCCTCACACGGGCCGCGCCTCACACCGGACGCGGTCTGCTGCCGTCGCCGACTGCCTGTCGCCCGACGCCCGTCGCCCGACGCCCGACTGTCGGGCATGCCCCCGCGTCCACGCCCCACAGCCCCGCACCTCTCACGCAGTCCATCCCCCCATGATCAGGAGGACACGTGCTCATGGCGCGCAAGCCACTGACGTCCTTCCTCGCCGCGGTAGTCGTCGCGGCCGGACTGACAGCCTTCACCGGCGCACCCCCGGCCCAGGCCGCGGTCCCCGCCACGATCCCGCTGACGTACACGAACAACTCAGGCCGCAGCGAGCCGATCTACATCTACGACCTGGGGACCCTGCTGTCCACCGGCCAGCAGGGCTGGGCCGACGCCAGCGGCGCCTTCCATGCCTGGCCGGCCGGCGGGAACCCGCCGACCCCCGCGCCGGACGCCTCCATCACCGGCCCGGCGAACGGCCAGTCCACCACCATCCGCATCCCGAAGTTCTCCGGCCGGATCTACTTCTCCTTCGGGCAGAAGCTGGCGTTCAAGCTGACCACCGGCGGCCTGGTGCAGCCCGCCGTGCAGAACCCGTCCGACCCGAACCACGACATCCTTTTCGACTGGACCGAGTACACCCTCAACGACGCCGGGCTGTGGATCAACAGCACTCAGGTGGACATGTTCTCCGTCCCTTACACCGTGGGCGTCACCGGAAGCGGGGGCGCCAAGACCACGGGAACGCTCAAACCCGGCGGGTACAACGGCTTCTTCAACGCGCTCAAGAGCCACCCGGGCGGGTGGGCCAACCTCGTGCAGACCCGTTCGGACGGCACCGTGCTGCGTGCGCTGAACCCCGGCCACGGCATCGAGTCCGGCGCACTGCCGGCCGGCGTGATGGACGACTACGTCAACCGCGTGTGGTCGAAGTACGCCACGACGACGCTGACCGTCACGCCCTTCGCCGACCAGCCGAACACCAGGTACTACGGACGGGTCTCCGGCAACGTCATGAACTTCACCGACGGCTCCGGCGCGGTGGTCACCTCCTTCCAGAAGCCCGACGCCGACAGCATCTTCGGCTGCTACAAGCTGCTGGACGCCCCCAACGACCTGGTGCGCGGCCCCATCTCCCGCACTCTGTGCGCGGGTTACAACCGCACCACGCTGCTCACCAATCCGAACCAGCCCGACACCGGTTCGGCCGGCTTCTACCAGGACGGGGACACCAACTACTACGCCCGCGAGCTGCACGGGCAGATGGCCGACGGCAACGCGTACGCCTTCGCGTTCGACGACGTCGGCAACCACGAGTCGCTGGTCCACGACGACAACCCGCAGTCCGCGTCGATCACACTCGACTCGTTCAACGGCGGCGGGGGCACTGGTCCCTCCGGGCCGGTGGACACCTCGGCCTGGTACAGGATGGTCAACTCCAACTCGGGCAAGTGCGTCGACGCCTCCGGTGGCGGAACGACCAACGGCACCCCGCTGATCCAGTGGACCTGCGGCGGCCAGACCAACCAGCAGTGGCAGTTCGCCCGCACCGACGGCGGCTACTACACCCTCACCAACCGCAACTCCGCCGCCAACCGTCAAGTCATCGACGACCCGGCAGGCTCCGGCGCCGACGGCACCGCCCTGGACACGTGGAATCAGGACGGCGGCGCCAACCAGCAGTGGATGCCGGTGGCCCAGCCCGACGGCAGCTACCACTTCGTCTCCCGGGCCAGCGGCAAATGCCTGGACATCGCGGGCTTCTCCACGGCCGACGGCGCCACCCTCGAGCAGTGGACCTGCAACGGCGGCTCCAACCAGTCCTTCCGACTGGCCACCGCCTGAGCACTCGCACAACGCGGCCCGGCCCTGTTCACGAAGGGCCGGGCCAGCGCCTGGCACATCATCCAAAGTATGACATGACCCGATCAATGACATCGAAAGGACGACGACGATGAGACACAAGCTCCGAAGAGTGGCCGTGACGCTCGCCGTGGCCGGAACCTCCTTAGCGGTGCCCCTCACCGCACAGGCCACCGGCACCGCGCACGCCACCGGCACCGCTCAAGCGATTGGCGCCGCCCAGAGAACCGGGACGCAGGCCGCGACGGAGACGGCGGCCGCGCCGAGCACCCCCGCCTCGTGCGCCAAACCGCTGTTCCCGGGTGCTCCGGTCTGCTTCTCGCGCATCCGCACGGACATCCCCGCCCGGCACGACAACGCGCTGGCGCCGCACGCGGCGCCGTCCGGCTACGGCCCCTCGGACCTGCAACGCGCGTACAACCTCGCCTCGGCCGCAGCCTCCAGGGGCGGCGGGGCGACGGTAGCCGTCACGGAACTCGCGGACGACCCCAACCTGGAGTCGGACCTGGCCACTTACCGGTCGCAGTACGGCCTTCCCTCCTGCACGACGGCCAACGGCTGCTTCCGGAAGGTCAACGGCAGCGGCCAGCAGGGCAACTACCCGCCCGGCGACTCCGGGTGGGGCACCGAGGCGTCGCTGGACATCGACATGGTCTCCGCGGTCTGCCCGCTGTGTCACATCCTGGTGATCGAGTCCGGTGACCTGGTCGCGGCGCAGAACACGGCCGTCTCGCTCGGCGCGCGCTTCATCTCCAACAGTTGGGGAACGGGCGACGGTTCGGGCGACGCCGGCGCGGACGCCGACTTCAACCACGCGGGCGTGGCGGACGTCGCCAGCACCGGAGACGGCGGCTACGGGGTGAGCTTCCCGGCCACCTCCCGGTACGTGGTCGCCGCCGGCGGCACCTCGCTGCGGCAGAACTCCGGCACCGCGCGCGGCTGGACGGAATCGGCGTGGTCGGGCGCCGGGGCGGGCTGCTCGTCGTGGGAGAGCAAGCCGAGCTGGCAGAAGGACACCGGCTGCGCGGGGCGGCGGACCGTCGCCGACGTCTCCGCGGTGGCCGACCCCGGCACCGGAGTCGCGGTCTACGACACCTACGGCCAGGGCGGCTGGTTCGTGGTCGGCGGCACCAGCGCCTCCTCCCCGATCATCGCCTCGGTCTACGCCCTGGCCGGCGCCCCGTCCGATCCGGCGGCCTCGATCCCGTACGCCCACACCGGCTCCCTCTACGACGTCACCTCCGGCTCCGACGGCTCCTGCAACCCGTCCTACCTGTGCAACGGCGCGAGCGGCTACGACGGACCCACCGGCCTGGGCACGCCCAACGGCCTGGGCGCCTTCACCGGCGGTGGCTCCGGCTCCTCCGGCGGCCCGGTGACTTCGGGCATCGCCGGCAAGTGCCTGGACGACTTCGGAGGGTCGAGCGCCAACGGCACGAAGGCCGACCTGTGGGACTGCAACGGCACCCCGGCCCAGCAGTGGACCAGCAACGGCAGCACGTTGACGATCAACGGCAAGTGCCTTGACGTCACCGGCGCGGCCACCGCCAACGGGTCGCCGGTGGAGCTGTGGGACTGCAACGGCGGCGGCAACCAGGTCTGGCACGCCGGCGCGAACGGCAGCCTGGTCAACCCCGCCTCCGGCCGCTGCCTGGACGACCCCGGCTTCGCCGACGCCAACGGCACGCAACTCGACATCTGGGACTGCGACGGCGGCGCCAACCAGCGCTGGAACCTGCCCTGACGCCTGCGCTCCGGGGAGCGAAAGCGCTCCCCGGAGCACGGCGCCGCCACACCCCGGAGACCGACCGCCGGTTCCCGGGCGCCGTCGGCGCCCGCGGCATCGTCTCCGTCCTCAGCCTGGAGAGCGGCGACGGTGCGGACGACCGGGTCGGCCACCACTCCTGCCGGCGGCGTTCATCCCGCTCGGTCCGGCGGCGGGCCCGTCAGCAGGTGGTGTTCGTGGGATGCGTAGCGGGTGCGCTCCCGGGCCGCGGTCTTCTTGCCGGAGAGCAGGGTGGTGAGCCAGCCGGCGAGGAAGCCCGCGGGGATCGAGGCGAGGGCGGGGGTGTTGTACGGGAACCAGTCGAAGTCGGCTTCGGGGAAGGCGGACAGGGGGGTTCCGGAGACGAGGGTGGTGCCCGGGGTCAGCGCCAGGACGCTGAGGGAGCCGGTGATGAGCGTGGCGAGCAGCGCCGTCCGGGTGTAGCGGCGCCAGAAGAGGGTGTAGAGGAGCGCCGGGGCGATGGCCGAGGCGCCGAGGGTGAAGGAGGTGGTCGCCAGGGGCTGGAGGCTGCGGTGCTGGGCCATGGCCGCCAGCAGGATGACGGGGACGCCCACGGCCAGGGCGCAGAGGCGTGCCAGGGCGAGTTCGCGTTCCGGGGGCAGGGGGGCGGGGCGGGAGGCCGTCAGGTCGTGGGCGAGGGTGTTGGCGCAGGCGAGCGTCATGCTGGCGACGGAGGCGAGGAGGGTGAGGAAGACGGCGGTGGTGGCGGTGGCGAAGAGCAGGCTCTCGGGGCGGGAGAGGCCGGCGCCGAAGGCGGCGCGGGCGCCGAGGAGGTAGGCGGTGGTGCCGTGGGGGTCGGCTGCGGCGATGCGCGGGCGGCCGAGGAGGGCGGTGGCGCCGGTGCAGATCAGTACGAGCATCAGGATGAACAGCGTGACCGAGGAGACCGCCCAGGACATGGCCCGGCGGACCTGGCGCGGCGTGCCGGCGGTGTACATGCGCATGGTGACGTGCGGCAGGCAGGCGCCGCCCAGCACGATGGCGCACTGGGTGCTCGCCATGTCGAGGGCCGGGTGGGGGCTGCTGGAGTACTGAAGGCCCCAGCGCAGGTAGGCCGGTCCCGTACCGCTCTGCCGCGCCGCGCTGCGGAACAGGGTCTCGGGGCTCCAGCCGAAGGAGTGCAGGATCAGTCCGCTGACGACGAGTCCGGAGGCGAGGAGCATCACCGTCTTGAAGATCTGGACGAGCGCGGTGCCGCGCATCCCGCCGAGAGCCGCATAACTGATCATGAGTATCCCGGCTCCGACCACGCAGCCATTCTTCATGGCGGTGTCGGTGAAACCGAGTACATAGGAGAGGAGTTCGCCGACGCCGGCGAGCTGGACGACCATCATCGGGACGAGCGCGGTGAGGGTGACGGCGCAGGCCGTGATGCGGACGGAACGTGCCGGATGGCGGCGGCAGAGGACGTCGCCCATGGTGAACCGGCCGGTGTTGTGGAGGGGCTCGGCGAGCAGGAACATCAGCAGGAGCAGGGAGAGCACGGCGCTCAAGGCGAGGACCACGCCGTCGTAGCCGCACAGCGCGATGATGCCGCCGATGGTGAGGACCGTGGCGGCGGAGATGTAGTCGCCGGCGACGGCGAGCCCGTTGCGCAGGGGCGAGAGGGATCGGTAGCCGGTGTAGAACTCGGCCAGGTCGTCCGCGTCGGGGCCGGTGAGTATGCAGAGCAGCAGGGTCAGCGCGACGACGGAACAGAAGGCGACCAGGGACCAGGACTGCGCGGGGCCGCTGAACTCCGTCACGAGGCGCCCTTCCGGTGCGGGCGGGCCGGGTACGACTGACGGCGGGCGCGGCGCGCCAGCGGGTCGACGAAACGGCGCGCTGTGGCCTCGTAGAGCAGGACGGCCAGCCAGGTGACGGGGAGTTGGGTGAGGGCCAGCAGCAGGCCGGTGGGCAGTCCGCCGGGGCCCGGACGGGTCATGAGCGACGGGGCCTTGACCGTCAGCGTGAGGAAGGCGGCGAAGTAGCCGAGCGCGGTGAAGGACGCCACGCGCCGCTGCCAGCGGTAGGCGCGCCGCAGCAGGTGCAGGGTGCGGTGCGGGGCGGAGCGCCGGCCCGTCGGCTCGCTGTCGGACGGCTCCTGGCCGGTCGACCAACTGGGGACGTGCGCCGAAGGGTTGACGGGCGAATGAGGTTCGGGCGGCGGCCGGTCGAAGGGAAACTCGGAGCTGTCGTAGGACATGTCGGAGGCTCCTGGCGGGGACTGGGCCCGGAAAGAGACGGACCGCGTGCGCGGGGGGCGGCTCGGAGATCACGTGCCATGGGTCGCGGGTCGAAGGATCCGTATGTCGACATGTTCCCTGTCTTTGCCCATTCTTCGCCAGAGGGTGCGCCGTCGGCGGCCGTGCTGGCGGGACGCGTCGCATTGGTGATGTTCCGGAGCAGCGGTCGTGCCAGGTCCACGGGGTGACCGAGGGTGCCGGTCCCCTCGTTCCGTCGCAGGTGGAGGCGTCCTGGGGGTCGGGAGGAGCCGGTGGCGACGGTGGCGGGCCCGGTGCGGGGGACGCTCAGCGGGACCGGGACGGGCAGGAGGTGCAAACGAAGCTTCACGGGGCGCGCGAAGTAGTGCGCACGCGCCGGTGAGTGCGCCGTCGCACTCCGGCGCGGCGCCGCTCGGCGGTGCGGTGGGGATCGGCGGTGCGGCGCCGAACCGGGCGGCCAGCGACCGCGGCCGCCTAGCCGGCCGCCCCCGCGTCCTGCCCGCAGACCACCGCGGGGAGCACCGTCACGGCTCTGAGGTCACCGGTTCCCGTAGTCCTGCACCAGGACGCCGATGAGCGAGAGGAGGGCGTCGGCGCGGCGCCGGTCCTCGCGCTGGGCGCGGAGGGCTTCGTCGGCGGCCCGCAGGCGGGCCAGGGCGGCCGGCTCGCCGTCCACCAGGTCGTCGACCGTCGGCGTGGTCAGCAGGTCCACGCACTCGGTCAGCAGCCGACGGGTCGCAGGCGACGGCGGGCTGGGGTCGGGGTCGGCGTACGCGGTGGTCAGGTACCGTGCGGGGTCGGTGAGACGCCAGCCGACGACGGCGGAGTCCTGGACCAGGAGCGCCACGTCGGGCGCGATGCCGACACAGGCGTCCACCGGCTCGTCGAGGACGTCGAGGTCGCGCAGGCAGGTCAGCACGGCGTCCCCGGGAGCGCGGCACAGCACCGTGCACATCTCGTGCCGGAAGTCCTCGACCTCGTCCGCGCGGAGTCCGCCCGGTCGCACCGGGGGCATGACCGGGACGCGGACGGAGGTCTCGGCGGACGCGGAGACGTACGGCATCTGGAGCTCGGCCCCGACCAGCTTCCGGCTGACCGGGTCGAACCGCAGGACGTCGGGCGAGTCCCACAACCGGTCCTGGCTGCCGAAGGTGTCCGCGAGGAATCGCTCACGCTCCTTCACGTCCGCGTACCGCACGACGTCCACGGAGTCGCCGGTGAAGCGGGGGGCGATGCGCAGCGGATCGTCCGTGACCGTCGCGCGCCAGCCGCCGTCGAAAGACAGTTTCATGGTCATCCGTGCCTCATCTGATCTGCTTCGCCGGTGCGAGATAGCCGTCCTCGGTGGGAATCCTGCCCTGCACGATGTCCTCGTGGGTCACCGGGACGCCGGGGTCCGTCGGACTGCCGCCGAGCGCCTTGACGCCTGACTCGCCCTTGATGCCCGACTCTCCGTAGGCCGTGATGACCTGGCCCTGCTTGGAGCCGGGCCCGTAGACCACGGCGATGTCGTCGCCCTTGCGGTAGATGAAGTTCCCTGCCTGACCCGATGACTGGTACACCGCATCGGGCTCCTTCAGGATCTCCAGGACCCGTTCGTCGGTGAAACCGTGGCGCGTGTCCCCGTGGTACTTCGCGTGCTTGTTCATCTCACCGTTTCGCGCCCTGTCGGCGACGTCGTCGAGGATCTTGTCGATCCGATTCTGCGCCTTCTCGTCCTTCGTGTACTTGGGCATCAGGCCCAGCGGGTCGCACCCCGTGTACGGGTTGTCCACGTAGCCGAGGGGGTTGGGCGCGGGGGCGAGGCCGAGCGGGTCCGGGGAGGTGTAGCGGCCGGTCTGGGGGTCGTAGTGGCGGAAGAGGTTGTAGTGGAGGCCGGTCTCGGGGTCGTAGTACTGGCCGGGGAAGCGGAGCGGGGTGTAGGCGTCGCCGTCCCTGGCCCAGGCGGCGGCGCCCCAGAGGGTGCTGCGGCTGCGCCAGGCGACGCCGCCCGTCTCGTCGACGAGTTCGGTGGGCGTGCCGACCAGGTCGGTGACGATGGCGAAGAACCGCCGGTCGACCTCCTGTTGCCGGCTGTCGGCCGTCAGGATGCGCTCGGTCTGGGCGAGCGGGACGACGTCCCGGTGGTCCCAACTGAGGGCGACCGTGTGCGGGAGGTCCGGCCGGTGGCTGGTCTGCTCGCAGAGGGTGAGTCCGTCCCAGGTGAAGCGGACCTCCTCGACCACGCTCTCGCCGTCCGCCGCCAGACGCTGCTTCGCGGTGCGGCGGCCCAGCGGGTCGTAGCGGTAGCGCCACCGGGCGCCGTCGGGGGTGGTGACGGAGGTGAGGCGGTTCTCCGTGTCCCACTCGTAGCGCCAGGTGTCCGGCTTGCGGGACAGGCGGGTCTTCTGCCGCAGGGTGACCCGGCCCAGCGCGTCGTGCTCGAAGCGGACGCTCCCGGCACGGGTGATGCCGGTGCCGCTGTAGGTGCGCGGTCCGATGGCCTCGCCGCCCGGGTGCCGGTCCGGCCAGGTGGCCGAGGTCTGGTTGCCGGCGTCGTCGTAGGCGTACCGCTCCGTCCAGCCCGGCGCGTGCACGGCGGTGACCCGGCCCATCGGGTCCAGGTCGAACGTGCGGGTCCCGGAGAGCCGGTCCGCGACAGAGAGCAGGTGTCCGTCGGCGCGGTAGCCGTAGGCGCGGCTGTTGACGGCACGGGCGCCGGCGGTGACGTGCTGCGTGGCGAGCCGGCCGGCCTCGTCCCAGGCCGAGGTCACGGTGAGCGCGTCGCCGAAGGCCCGGACCAGTTCGCGACCGGCGGCGTCGTAGGCGAAGTCGACCGGCCGGCCGCCGGTGGTCAGCCGTGCGGGGAGCCCGTCGGAGTCGTAGGCGTAGGAGGTGACGTGGCCGGTGGGGGTGGTCCGGCGAACGCGCCGGGCCAGGTCGTCGTAGGAGTAGAGCATCGGGCGGCCGTCCACCATCTCCGTCTTGACCAGCCCGCGGCGGTCGTACTGGTAGCGCAGCTCGCCGTCCGGTCCGACCGCCTCCAGGAGGCGGCCCGCCCGGTCGTACGCGTACGTCGTCACCCGGCCGTCGACGGTCTTGGCGAGCACCCGGCCCAGTGCGTCGCGCTCGAAGGAGACGGTGCCGCCGAGGGCGTCGGTCCGGGCGGTGAGGCGGCCGGCGGCGTCCACGCGGTAGGTCAGGGTGCGCCCGTCGAAGTCGGTCTCGGAGACGATCTCGCCGACCGCGTCGTACTTGTACGTCCAGCTCAGGCCCTGCGGGCCGGTGACCCGGGTGAGGCGCAGCTCGGCGTCGTGCTCGAACGCGTAACGGCCGCCGTCGGGAAGGGTGGTGGCGAGCGGGAGGTCGAAGTGGGTGTACTCGTGGCGGGTGACGGCTCCGGCGGCGTCGGTGTGCGCCGTGCGGTTGCCCTCGCCGTCGTAGGTCCATGCCTCGCTCGCGCCGTCCGGGCCGGTGCGGCGGGCGAGCCGGCCGTCCGCGTTCCACTCCAGGAGGGTGACGCCGCCCGTGGGGTCGGTCACCCGGACCGGGCGGCCGAGCCCGTCCCGCTCGGTGCGGGCGGTGGCGCCGGACGGGTCGGTCACCGCCACGGTCCGCCCCGCCGCGTCGCACGTCACACGGGTGGTGTTCCCGAGGGCGTCGGTGACCGAGGTGGGGCGGCCCGCGTCGTCGTAGGCGACGCGGGTGGTGCGTCCGGCGGGATCGGTGTACGCGGTGCGGTTGCCGCGCTCGTCGTAGGCGTACGCGGCGCGGGCGCCGTCCGGTCCGACGACCTCCGTCGGCAGCCCGAACCGGCCGCGCACGACTCGCAGTTCGGAGCCGTCCGGGCGGACGGCCGCGATCAGCCGGCCCTCGTCGTCGTAGGCGAAGCTGTTCGTGGCGCCGAGCGGGTCGGTGCGGGACAGCAGGTTGCCGTGCGCGTCGTGGCGGAAGCGGGTGGTGCGGCCGAGCGCGTCCGTGGTGGCCAGGATCCGGCAGTGCGAGCCGACCAGGTGCCGGGTGGAGCGGCCGTCGGCGGTGGTGAGCGTGGTGGTGCGGTGACCGGTCCCGGGGTCGGGTTCGGTGTACGTCAGGGTGATCTGGACGTGGCCCGCCTCGCCGCCCTCGGCGACGACCCGGTCCCGGTCGTCGTAGACGTAGTCGTAGCGGCGGTCGTTGGAGTCGGTCCAGGCGATGACGCGGCGGCGTTCGTCGTAGGCGAAGGCGGTGACGGCGCCGGACGGGCGGGTGACGGTGGTGAGGTCGCCGTTCTCGTAGCCGTAGCCCATCAGCGGCAGGTCCGCGCCGCTCTCCCCGGCGCCCGCGAGGAACAGCGCGGTCACCCGCCCGTCGGCGGTGGCCAGTCGGACCTGGTGGCCCGCGGAGTGGACGAGGGCCAGGGGCAGTCCGTCGTCCGTCCGGTCCACGGTGACGCTGTGGCCGCCGCGTTCGCCGATGCCGGACAGCCAGGCGGTGCCGTCGCCTCCCGGTTCGGCGCCCGGCGGGGCCGTGAAGTGGCGGACCACGCCCGAGTCGGGGTCGGTCAGCGTGTAGTCGCCGTCGGTGTCACGGGCGAGCAGCACGCGCGCCGTGGCGCCCGGCCGCGGTCGGGTGGGGTCGCCGGGGACCGGGTGCGGGTAGGCGATCAGGAGGCCGTCGGCGGTGACGTGGACGACGCCGACGGCGTCGATCTCCAGCCGCTCGTCCACCGTGGACGTCCACGACGGCCCTAGGAAGCGGCCGGCCGTCAGACCGGACTCGGTGCGGCGAGTGAAGACCAGCGGCAGGATGCCGGGGATCTCCACGTCGGTCTGGGGCAGGAACATCCGGCCCGTGGCGAGGTCCACCGGGTCGGAGCCGTCGGTGAGTCGCCCCCCGTCCGGGCGCCCGTGGGCCCCCTCGTCGACGTCGTCGAGGAGCCTGCGCACCTTCGAGGCCTCCGAGGCGTCCTCGGCGATGCGCACGCCCTTCACCGCCGCGCCGCCGCCGTCGGTGGCCACGGTCAGCAGGATGTCGGGGATCAGCCGGCCGAACCCCTCGGCCGGGTCCTTCATGAAGTCCTTGACCATCTGGGCGCCGGTGCCGACGGGGTCGTTGGCGGCCACGACGAGGCCGGCGGCCAGGCTGTCGAGGGACGTGGCGTACTCGGCCGGGTGCGTGAGGTTGTACGGGTCCATGGGATTGACGCCGCGGACGAAGTTCACGATCCCCGCGGTGCCCTTGACGAAGCCGCCGGCCACGTGGTCCTGCATGATCTGCACTTCGCCGAAGCCGTCGCGCACCTGCTCGGCGTAGGACGGCTTCTTCGGGGCCATGTCGCGGGCGGCGCGCACCGCGGAACGCGCGGTCTCCGCGGCCGAGTTCCGCTGCTTGCGGGCCTCGGCCAGGGTGTCCTGCGCGTCCTTCATCAGCTTCTTGCCGGGGTCGTCGAACGTCTCGGCGGGGCGTGGCGGAAGCGAGGACGGGTCGCGTTCGTCGGCGGGCTGGGCGTTGTAGCGGTCGACGGCCTTGTTGTAGGCGTCGACCTTTCCGCGGTGGGCGTCGGCGGCGTCCTCGGACGCCTTGACGCCCTCCTTCCACTTGTCGATCGCCGTCTGCGCCTGGCCCTGGGCCCAGGTGACCGTGTCCGCGAACGACTCCAGCGCGCTGATCGCCTTGACGCAGGCCTCACCCGCCGTGTACCAGCGGTGCGGCTGCTCGCCGACGGTGGTGCGCAGCGCGTCGGCCGCCTCGCCCTTGAGCCGGGAGGTGTCGAGGCCCCTGAGACCGTCGCCGGTCTCGTTGAAGGACGACTCGAAGGCGCGGAGCTTCGCGGCCACGGCGTCGATCTTGCTCGGGCTGCCGTAGATCAGCTTGGTCTTGTCCTCGGTCTGCCCGAGGTCCATCTCGTCGACCTCGGCGCCCAGCCGGTTGGCGACCGAGCGGGACTGCTCGCGCACCCAGTCGGCGCCGGACTCCCAGCCGACGTCCTGCAACCGGTCGGCGGTCCAGTCGCCCGCGTCCTCGACCCGGTCGCCCACCCACGCGACGCCGTGCTCGATCTTGTCCTCGACCGAGTCAGGCGTGATGTCACTGATGAAGTCGCCTATGCCCACCGTCAGTTCCCCCCGGACTCACCCTGCTGTTGCTGCTGCGCGCGCTCCTGCGGCGACGGTCCGAAGGTGTCGTCCAGCGCCTGGTTCCACTGGTCGTCGGAGATGCCGAACGCCTTGTTGAGCAGTTCCGACTGCTGGCCGCCCCGGCCTTCGGTGAGCACGGTGCGGCCGGTGTCCTTCCAGGTCTGCGCCATGTCGTGACCGGCCTTGTCGAACGACTCGGCGCTGTAGTCGGGGTGCAGGTAGTCCGGGGTGAAGACGTCGCCCCAGTTCTGCTTGGCGACCTCCTCCTCACTGGCGTGCGGGTCGCCGCCGAACAGGGAGTTGGCGCCCACTTTCAGCGAGCCCGCGACGTACTGGTCCTCCTCCCACAGGGTGCCCGCCGCCAGGCCGAGCCGGTTCGCGATCTCGCTGGCGTCCCGGACCAGGGCGCGCACGCCCCACTCCCAGGACTCGCAGAAGTCCTCGAAGTCGACCGAGAGGCCGTGGTGTCCGGCCTCCATTCCCATCATCGCCAGCTCCGAGAAGCCCTTCCCCATGACGGAACCGGTGGCACCGCCGAGGTCGCCGAGCTGTTCGATGGTCGCCCCCAGGCCCTGCGTGAACTTGGCGACGGCCTCCTTGTCCATCTGGAGGTCCTTGCCGTCGCCGCTCATGACCGCCCCTCCCGCGCCGGGCCGGCGTCGACGGCGACCGCGTCCGGGACGATGCCGACGACCGGCGGGAAGAACATCGCCCCCTCCTCGGCGGCGACGTCGACGGCGAGACCGGCGGGCTCGCCCAGGGCGGGCACGATCTCGTCGACGATGCGCGCGCCCAGCAGAGCCGCGTAGTCCAGGGGCCGATCCCCCGGCCCGTGGTGCAGGGCGAACCGGGCCAGGGCGGCCTCGTCGGTGAACCCGCAGACCCACCGCACCCCGCCCGCACGCACCGACCACAACCCTCCGTCGGCCACCGGCACCAGAAGGACCGAACGGCGCATCTCACCGATGAGGGCGCGAGGGTCGTCGCCTCCGCTTCTCCGCTCGATAACGCGCTCGGCGAGCGCCAACCTCGGCTGCCCCACGCTTTCCTCCCCCGCCGTGGACGACGAACGGCACCATAGACCAGGACGCGCGCGAACGCCCCGGTGGTTCTGTGGGGCGGTGCGAAACAACCGGATTACCCGGCGACGGAGTGCGTACGGCAACCCAAGCCAGCTCTCCACATCCTGGGGCAGGCGTCGTGACACGGAAGGCCACCGACGCCGCCGTACCAGCAGAGCCGCACAGGACGCCTTTGCGAGCGATGCGGTGGCGGATGCCACGGCCGCGAAGCCTTGCCGTCGCCCAGGCGATGCTGGGCTTCGCCTCGGAGTCCGGGTGGCTGCGGTTCGTCTCCTCCCGCCTCGGCGCGATGTTCCCCTACGTTCCGAAGCAGCCGGGCTGGAACAAGCGGCTGAGGGCTGCTTTGCCGCTGGTCAAGCGGGTGATACGGCTCCTCGCGACGGACACCGGCTTCTGGTTCGACAACCACTGGATCATCGACTCGACCCCGGTCGAGTGCGGTCGCTCGCGTCCCACGGTGAAGCGGTCGGACCTGGCCGGCTGGGCCGGATACGGATACTGCGCCGACCACTCCCGTTCTTCTGGGGCCTGCGGCTGTACCTGGTGTGCACCCCAACGGGCATGCCGGTCCTGTGGGCCCTGGCGCACCCGAACAGCACGACGGCCGGACCTTCGAGGGCGTCGCCGTCCGCGTCGCCCAACGCGTCCTCGCGCTGGCCGCGGCGATCTGGCACGACCACAAGACCACGCAGCCGGTCATGCGATCCCTGATCGCCTACGACCACTGATCACATCTGAATGGCTCGTCTAGCCGGTGCCGCCCTGTTGATCGGGCCTCGGTTAACCTCCGCCTAAGCGGAGGTGAACCGACGAGTGGGACCAGCGGGGCCTGGAGCAGAACGTCCTCTCCGCGCGAACGGTGTTGGCGGAGTGCACTTGTTCCGTAGCTGCGGTATTCCAGTGCCAAGGCGCCACGGAAGCCACGTGCCATCGCCTGTCCTCGGGGGAACCATCTGTGACTGAGCGTGGTAGTTGGCCGCGCAGAGCGGTGGTCGGGTAAACCCCCCTCGGGTACGTCTGGAGGCCGTCGCTAGGCTCCGGGCCCATGACCAGTGATTTGGGGTTCACCTGCGGGTGCTGCGGGGCCCAGCACCCTGAGCTGCCGATGAACTACACGGCGGAAGCCCCCGCCGTGTGGGATCCGGCCTTCGCCGACGCCGAGGACTGCTTGCTCTCTACGGACCAGTGCGTGGTACGCGGGCAGCACTACTTCGTCAAGGGCCTGATCGAGATACCGGTCATCGGCGTTGACGAGGTGTTCTCCTGGGGCGTCTGGGTCTCGCTCAGCCGAGAGAACTTCTCCCGGGCCTCGGATCTGTGGGACAGGCCCGGTCGCGAGGCTGAGAAGCCGTACTTCGGCTGGCTCTCCACAGATCTTCCGGTGTACCCGGCGACGACGCTCAACCTGAAGACGCGCGTCCATACCCGTCCGGTCGGCGAGCGCCCCTCCGTCGAACTGGAGCCCACCGACCACCCCCTCGCCATCGAGCAGCGCACAGGGATCAGCCTGGAGCGCCTGCGGGAGATTGCGTCAACCGTGCTCCACGCCGGTGCTGGCGAGCAGCGGTAACGGCTGACCAGCCCGTATCGCCCGTCCCGGTCGCGCCTGCCGGCCTGAGCCGCAGGGCCCAGCGGTTTATCGAGACGGAGGGCATCCGCGTTCGCCGGCAGGACATACGACGCCACCGCGACGCGTGGATCGAGCACGGGATCCCCGCTGCGGAGATCGAACGGGCAACTGCCTTCCAGGAACACTGGGGCGGCCTCGCCTTGCCGCCAGCCCCGTCCACGAGGGCGGTCCGCGCATCCTGAACGCCGACTGCCCAGAGGAAATGTCCGCAGAAGGCTGGTCGTTCCCGGCAGGGGACTGCCGGGTGTTCATGGCATACAGCTTCGTGATCGGCCCCGACGGTGCGTTCGGCATCGCCGCCGACCGCTGGACGCCCTTGCATGCCAGTACTGAGGGATGGGTGGAACCCCTGGCGCTCGCCCCTCATGCCCGCCGCTGGACCACAACCGTCACAAGGAACACGCGCAATACCGTGCACGCACTGGATCTCGGCGAATTCGAACCGGTCCCCGCAGTACAGGGTGTGACGGACTCTTGGTGGCGAGGCAAGAACTCCCTCATCGCCGTGTACCGGCGTGAGGCCGTGGGCCTTGGCGCCCCGCAATGCCTCGAAGCGCACATCTACGGGGGTCTCGACGAGTGGGGCCTCCATGGCGGCTGACCCGCGGGCCTTGGAACTGGGTCTGCCCGTGCTCAGTAACAGCAGGGCAAGGAAGGAGCTGGCTCTGTTCCGCGGCGGCAAGGCAAGATCGACTGTGTGATACGCAATCCTCACGACGATGCCGAGTTGCTGGCCTTGGTTCGCCGCTATGTCACGCCCGAGCGGCGCTACCTGAAGCTCGGCGGCGGCTTGCTGCGAACGCAAAGTCCTGATTGTGACCGATTCATGCGAGATCTCCGTGAGGACGCAGGACTCATCACCGCCGATGAGATCGCCAAGCTGCTTGAAGGCGGCTGGCGAGAGCGGAGAACTGCGGCTTGGCTCGTAGCTGTCTCCCGCCGGACCGAGTTCCGTGAGCGTCTCGGGGAACTCCTGCTGGCCAGCGAGGTCTGCTGCGCTGGGCTGGCCTACAGCGTGGCCCTGGCCAGTTTTGGAACGGCGCGCGACGCCGATCTGCTCGCCGCCTACCTGGATCGCTACCTCCGTCGTCCTGACCTCGGGTACGACCAGACTGTCGTCATGGGCGCTCTCCAGTTCATCGACCTGAACCTCGGAGGTGGTCAAGCCGACCGCTTCCGGCAACCGGGTGGCCTATGGCAGCAGTGGCTCCAGGACGCACCGCACATGCAGGACGACTCGGACCCCACACCCTCATCCTTGAGCCTCATTCGTCGGCTCTGCGCGTTCATCGACGAATGCGCCGAGGCGCGATGACCGGCCCCATCTCCCGGTGGTCTTTCTGGGCCGTGATCGCCGCCCGGGGGAGCGGTCAGATCTGTGTGCGGGACGCGATGTAGTCGAACCAGTCGCGTCTGGCGTACCCGGTCCAGCGGGTGGCGTTGCTGATGCTGGTGCCGGTGAAATCGGCGAGGACGGACGCCGGTAGGTCTGTGGCGAGCACGAGACGAGCGTTGTTGCGGCCGGCGCGGGGCGCGATGCCGTGTCGGCGGAGCTTCAGATTGAGGTAGGTGGCTCCGAGAGGGCGGGCGGGCTCCTGGCCGGGGAACAGCCACGGTGTTGTGCTGGCTGTCTGATCGAGCTGCCAGCGGGCCTGGCACTGGTCGCGTTGCGCACGGACCAGTCGGGCAACTTCGGGCGGCAGCGGAAGGCGATGGCCTGCGAGGTTGAGCGCCACCATCGCGTTGTCGTCCATGACGTCGCGCACGGTGAGTTCGAGCAGTTTGGTGTGCTGCAGCCCGAAGAGGAGCGTCAGGGCACCGGCCGTACGAACATCGAGAGGCAGAGAATCGTCGCCGAGACACCGGTGCAGTTGCTCGGCCTGCTCCTCGTCTGTCATGAAGACGCTGGGGGCAGCGATGCGTGCCCGGGGAACTACGATCTCGCCGACAAGGCCCCGACCTCGCGCCCAGGTGAGCAAGGCACGCACTTCACGACGTTCTACAGTTCCTTCCTCTAGCCACATCTCGAGTGCTGGCTGTGTGAGTTCCCCGAGAGCGGTGCCGTGTTCGTCGAGCCAGTCGAGCAGTTCCAGGGCCCGGCGCAGTCGTGATCGCATCTGGTGTTGTGTGCTGGCGCGTGGCGGGCGGTGCCGGTGGCCCCGGCGGATGCGGTGGAGCAGATACCAATGGGTGAAGGGGGTGACGAGCTGTCGCTGAGGGAGCGGTGCCTGGGCCAAGAGGGCGTCCGCGCAGCGGGGCAGAGCCTCCAATCGTTCGTCGCGCGGCGGCAGCACCGCGGCGGCGACGAGGACGTCGCGGATGTAGCGAGTGGTCGGCCTGTTAGGTAGATCGTCGAGCTGTTGGTGGGTGATCTCCTCATCGGAATCGGCTAGGGCCTGTCCGGCGGATCATGGTCGGAGCCATAGGCGGATTGCTGCTGTGGTGACGGTGCCGTGGAAGACGTAGGCCCGCTTGTCGTAACGGGTGGCGACGGCTCGGGAGTTCTTGAGTCGGTTGACGGTCCGTTCGACCTCGTTGCGGCGCCGGTATCGCTCGCGGTCGAAGCCGGTGGGTCTTCCGCCCGTGCTGCCTCGGCGTCGGCGGTCGGCTCGCTGGTCCTTCGGCTCCGGGATCGTGTGCTTGATCCTTCGTCTTCGCAGGTAGCGGCGGTTACGGCGGGAACTGCAGGCCTTGTCGCCGCTGACGTGATCGGGCCGGGTCCGGGGCCGTCCGCCTTGCGGCCGTGGCACCCAGATCCGGTCCAGGACCTCGACCGTCTGCGGGGCGTCACCCCACTGCCCCGGCGTGCGGCCTACGATCACGACGCCTACGAACAGCGCAACACGGTCGAGCGCTGCATCAGCAAACTCAAGCAGTGGCGCGGCCTGGCCACCCGCTACGACAAGACCGCCACCATCTACCTCGCAGGACTCCACCTCGCCGCCATCTTCATTTGGTCGGCAAGGTGATCCGAAAGAAACGGCCTAGCCGCTCGAAGAGCTCCCGCGAACTCCGTGTGCATGACGCTCACCGTCGGCCTCTGTCGCCCCTTCAGCGGCGCCTGTCCCTGTGGCCTCTACTGTCCGGTGAGGTCGAGCATGGGCTTCGGCAGGCGGTCGCCCGCCAGTTGGAGTTTCGAGGCCGCCGCGTCGATCTCGGCGAGTTCGTCGGCGGTGAAGGTGACATCCGCGCCACCCAGATTCTCCTCCAGGCGGTGCAGCTTCGTCGTGCCGGGGATGGGCACGATCCAGGGCCTCTGCGCCAGCAGCCACCCCAGCGCGAGCTGCGCGGGCGTCGCGCCCTTGCGCGCCGCCACCTCGCGGATGAGGTCGACCAAGGCCAGGTTCGCCTCACGGACGTCCGCGGCGAAACGGGGGACGGCGCTGCGGAAGTCGCTCTCGTCGAGGTCCGTGGTCAGGTCGATCTTGCCGGTGAGGAAGCCCGCGCCCAGCGGCGAGAAGGGCACGAACCCGATGCCCAGTTCCTCGAGTGTGGGGAGGATCTCGGTCTCCGGCCCGCGGTACCACAGCGAGTACTCGCTCTGCAGCGCGGTGACCGGCTGCACCGCGTGGGCGCGCCGAATGGTCCGCACGCCCGCTTCCGAGAGGCCGAAGTGCCGGACCTTGCCCTCGGCGATCAACTCCCCGACGGTGCCCGCGACGTCCTCGATCGGCACCTCGGGGTCGACGCGGTGCTGGTACAGGAGGTCGATGTGGTCCGTCCTCAGCCGCTTGAGCATGGCAGCGACCGCCGTGCGGATGTGATCGGGGCGGCTGTTGAGACCGCCGACCTGCTCGCCGGTCTCCACATCGATGTCCATGCCGAACTTGGTGGCGATCACCACGTCGCCGCGGATGCCCTCGAAGGCTTCACCGAGCAGCTTCTCGTTCTCCAGCGGACCGTAGCCCTCCGCCGTGTCGAAGAACGTGACACCGCGTTCGACGGCCGTCCGCAGGAGGGCGATCATCTCCCGCGGATCCTGCGGCGGCCCGTATGGCCCAGTCATGTTCATGGTGCCGAGCCCGAGCGCGGAAACCTCGAGACCGCTCTCACCCAGGAATCGCTTCTGCATTTCTTCTCCCTTTTTCTGTACGGATTTCTCGGACGGCTCTTCCGCACCGTTCTCGCGTGACCGGTGGCACGGCGGACTCATCGATGACGTTGAGAACGTGGGCCGACGCCCCGGCCGGCTGCGGTGTCGGGGAACTCGAGCCTCGCGGTCGTATCCCACGTCGGCATCCGGACGCGAGCGGCGTCGAGCAGACGTCCCGAGCGTCACGTCGAGCGAGCCGTGTTCGTCGGCCAGCCGATCCGCGCCGGGGATGGTTGAGGAGACCCGGGACGGCCGGTGCCTCGGAGCGTCGGCGAGGCGAGGCAGGCGGTGTCGACGACTTCCGCCGGTCGAGTCGGCCACGGTCATCCCGGCCGACGTTTCTGGGCTCGCGCCCCATTCGTGGTCCTCACCGAAGGCCGATGTACCCGGCGAAATCGTGCCGACCCGCAGACCGGAGCGTCCGAGCCTGATGTCGGATCCGGGGAGGTCATGAGTTCCAGGTAACCGCCGCCGACGGCCGCAGCCCTAGAACGATCCTGCCCGCCCCTTGCCTGATGCTGTCAACCTCGCGGTGATCGTACGTCCGCATGCTCTACTGAGAGCATGGACCTGCTGCTCGATATCAGGCACGCCATCTCGCGTCACGCGAGAAAGGGCCTGACCGCGACCGCGCTGCCGGGCTTGTCGGTCCTACGCGCGCCCCGGACCACCGAGCCGGTCGGTGACGTCCTCGAACCGACCCTCGTTCTGGTCGCGGGCGGCGTCAAGCACACTGCTCTGAACGGCGAGGTCTACCGCTACGGCGCCGGCGATTACCTCGTCGCGTCCGTCGATCTGCCCGTCGTCGGCAACATCGTCGCCGCGGACCACGACGATCCCTTCCTGGCCGTCGTATTCCGTTTGGAACCCGACCGGATCGCCTCGCTGCTGTTGGATACCGGCACCACCGGCACCACCGGCACCACCGGCACCACCAGCCGACGGCCAGGCGCGCACTCGCCGTCGGCCTTCGGCGTCGGCCAGGCCCCACCGCCGCTGCTGGACGCGATCGCGCGGCTGCTCGCGCTGCTGGACAACCCCCAAGACGTGGCCGCGCTCAGCGCCGGCATCGGGCGGGAGATCCTCTGGCGCCTGCTCACCGGACCGCAAGGAGCCACGATCCGCCAGATCGGCCTCCCCGACAGCCGACTCGCCCACCTCACCCGCTCCATCCGCTGGATCCGCGACCACTACGACCAACCGCTGCGCGTCGCCGACCTCGCCGCGGCCGCCGCGATGAGCCCTTCCTCCTTCCACCGCCACTTCCTCACCGTCACCTCCATGACCCCCCTGGAATACCAGAAGCACCTCCGCCTCAACGAGGCCCGTATGCGCCTGCTCACCGGCGCCCACGAAGTCGCGGAAGTCGGGCACTCCGTCGGCTACACCAGCGCCTCCCAGTTCAGCCGGGAATACCGCCGCATGTTCGGCGCCCCACCCAGTCAAGCCGTCGACACGTCGCCCATGCGGGTCTGACCAGCGTCACTGGTCTCGACCGGTCATGGCCGTTCGAGGCTCTTCGGCTCGATGGAGCCACCTGCATGGCCGGGGACGTCGCGGTGCGCACAGAGAACGAGGATGCCTCCGCCCCGCAGGGCAGCCGCGCGTCTGCGCGTTTCACGCGGTCAGGGGGCGGCCGCTGCGGGGTGTGATGGCGGGAGGATCGTGTTGATGCCGGCCTTCATCCTGCGGCGGGCTGCGGTGGCGGCTGGTCGCAGGCGCGGAGAGCGTCATTTCAGCGTCAAGATATCGCCCGTAACGCCCACACCGCACATAGCGCACATAGCGCACATAGCGCACACCACTGAAACCCGCAGGTCAGACGGCTTTTGCGGCCGGTTCAAGGATCGCCACGCACTCCACGTGATGCGTCATCGGAAACAGATCGAACACCCGCAACGTCCGCACCCGATACCCCCCTTCCCGGAAGTAGCCCAGGTCGCGGGCCAGGGCTGCCGGGTCGCAGGCCACGTAGGCGATGCGGCGGGCGTTCAGGGAGGTGAGGTGGGCTACTGTCTTGCGGCCGGCGCCGGAGCGGGGCGGGTCGAGGACGATGAGGTCGACCTCGGTGATGCCGGTGCGCGGGAGGACGGAGTCGACCTTGCCCTGTTCGACGCGGACGCGGGGGAAGTCGGCGAGGTTGTGGCGGGCGTCCTCGACCGCGCGCTTGCCGGACTCGACGCCGAGGACGGCGCCCTTGTCTCCGATCCGGTCGGCGAGGGCGCCGGCGAAGAGGCCGACGCCGCAGTACAGGTCCAGGGCCATGTCGCCCTTGCGCGGCAACAGGCCCTGCATGACCGCGGTGACCAGGGTGTCCGCGGCCTTCGGGTGGACCTGCCAGAAGCCGCCCGAGCCGACCCGGTGGGTGCGGCCGTCGGCGCGTTCGCGGACGAAGGGGCGGCCGTGCACCCGGTGCACGCCGCCGTCCTTCTCCTCGACCCGGAGGACGGAGACCGGCTTGTCGAGTTCGACCAGCGGAAGGCGGCCGCCGGGGCGCGGGGTGAGGATCACCTGGCGGTCCTGCGAGCCCGTGGCCGCGATCGCCTCGACCGTCTCCATGCCGGTCCAGTCACGCTGCTCGACGCCCAGCTCGCTGACGCCCTCCGCCGCGATCATGCAGTGCTCGACCGGCTCGACCTCGTGCGAGCGGTGGCGGCGCAGCCCCGCGCGGCCGGTGGCCGGGTCGACGGCGTACTGCACGCGCGTGCGCCACTGCGGGACCTCGCCCGCGGGCAGCTTGTCGCCCTCGGCGGGCATCACCGTGCCGTCCCAGCCCGCCTCCTCGGGGGTGAGGCCGGCCAGCCGCTTGAGCTGCTCGGCGACGACCTCGCCCTTGAGGCGGCGCTGGGCGCCCGGCTTGGCGTGCTGCCAGTCGCAGCCGCCGCAGCGGCCGGGGCCGGCGTAGGGGCAGGGGGCCGGGACGCGGTCCTTGGACGCCTCCAGCACCCGTACCGCGTCCGCGCGCAGGAAGCGGGCGCCCTCTTCGCCCTCGGTCACGCGGGCCACCACGCGCTCGCCGGGCAGGGTGTGCCGGACGAACAGCACCTGGCCCTCGGCGGTGCGGGCGATGCAGTGGCCGCCGTGCGCGACGGGGCCGACCTCGACCTCGTACTCCGCGCCGACCAGCGACGTCGGCTGGTCCTCCGCCCGCGTTCCCACCCGCGCGTTCTTCGGTTCTGCCTGCATGGTGGGTGACTCCAGATCGGATCAAGGGGTACGGCGGCCGGACAACAGCCCACCAGTCTACGTGGACGCCGTCCGGCCGTTCGCCACGAGGCCGCGGCGGCAGGCCAGGGAGGCGCACCTCATGGGGCTCCATCCCGGGGAGCCCCATGGGGCCGCGGCCGGTTCACCGGTCCGCGGCCCCGGACCGGCTCAGGCCCGCGACGTGGGCTCGGTGGGCGCCTTCGCCGCCGCCGCCTCCTTGGGGCGCGTGTGGTGGGCCGGGCCGCGGCGCACCGCGCCGGGCGCGCTCCACTCCTGGCGCCTGCGGGCCCGGTTGCGGGCCGCCTCGGAGGACGCGAGCTGGTAGGGCACCGAGGTCACCATGACGCCCGGCGTGAACAGCAGTCGGCCCTTGAGGCGCAGCGCGCTCTGGTTGTGCAGCAGGTGCTCGTACCAGTGGCCGACGACGTACTCGGGGATGATCACCGAGACCGCGTCGCGCGGGGACTCCTTGCGCAGGCTCTTGACGTACTCGATGACCGGCCGGGTGACCTCGCGGTAGGGCGAGTCCAGGACCTTCAGCGGCACGTCGATGCCGCGCCGCTCCCACTCCGCGCGCAGCGCCTTGGTCTCCGTCGGGTCGACGTTGACGGTGAGCGCCTCCAGGCTGTCGGAGCGCATCAGCTTGGCGTAGGACAGGGCCCGGAGCGTGGGGCGGTGGATCTTGGAGATGAGGACGACGGAGCGCACCCGGGAGGGGCGGACCAGGTCGTCGCTCGGGCCCTCGGGGGCGGCGATCTCCTCGGCGACGCGGTCGTAGTGCTTACGGATCGCGGTCATCGTCGCGTAGAAGATGCACATGCCGAGCAGGGCCACCCAGGCGCCGTGCGTGAACTTGGTGAGCAGGACGACGACCAGCACCAGGCCGGTGAGGCAGGCGCCGAAGGCGTTGATGGCGCGCGAGCGGATCATGTGGCGCCGCTTGGCGGTGTCCTTCTCGGTGGCCAGGTGGCGGTTCCAGTGCCGGACCATGCCGATCTGGCTGAGCGTGAAGGACACGAACACGCCGACGATGTAGAGCTGGATCAGCCGGGTGGAGTCGGCGCCGTAGACGACGGTCAGCAAGGTGGCCGTGCCCGCGAGCAGGACGATGCCGTTCGAGAACGCGAGGCGGTCGCCGCGGGTGTGGAGCTGGCGGGGCAGGTAGCGGTCCTGGGCGAGGATCGAGCCGAGCAGCGGGAAGCCGTTGTACGCGGTGTTCGCCGCGAGGAACAGCACGAGGGCCGTCGCCGCCGCCAGGACGATGAACAGGAAGCTGCCCTTGCCGAAGACGGCCTCGGCGACCTGGGAGATCACCGGGTTCTGGACGTATCCGGCGCCGATCGGCGTGCTGCCCCTGAGCAGGTCGGTGGCCGGGTTCTCGGCCATGTGGACCTTGGTGGTCATGGCGAGGCCGATGATGCCGCAGAACATCGTCACGGCGAGCAGGCCCATCAGGGCCAGCGTGCTCGCGGCGTTCTTCGACTTGGGCTTGCGGAAGGCCGGGACGCCGTTGGAGATCGCCTCGACGCCGGTGAGGGCGGCGCAGCCGGAGGAGAAGGCGCGCAGCAGCAGGAAGACCAGCGCGAAGCCGGCCAGGCCCTGGTGCTCGGCTCTGATGTGGAAGGCGGCGGTCGGCGCGCGCATGGCGTCCCCGAGGACGAGCCCGCGGAACGCGCCCCACAGGATCATGACGAAGACGCCGCCGACGAACACGTAGGTCGGGATCGCGAAGAGCTTGCCCGACTCCTTCACGCCGCGCAGGTTCATCAGCGTCAGGAGCACGATCACGGTGACCGCGCAGAGCACCTTGTGCTCGACGACGAAGGGGATCGCGGACCCGAGGTTCTCGATGCCGGAGGAGATCGAGACCGCGACCGTCATCACGTAGTCGACGAGCAGGGCGCTGGCCACCGTCAGCCCCGCCTTGGCGCCGAGGTTGGTGGTGGCCACCTCGTAGTCGCCGCCGCCGCTGGGGTAGGCGTGCACGTTCTGCCGGTAGGAGGCGACCACGGTGAACATCAGGACCACGACCGCGACCGCGATCCAGGGGCTGAAGTGGTACGCCGACACGCCCGCGATGGACAGGACCAGCAGCACCTCGCCGGGCGCGTAGGCCACGGAGGACAGCGGGTCGGAGGCGAAGACGGGAAGAGCGATGCGCTTGGGCAGCAGGGTCTCTCCCAGCCGGTCGCTGCGCAGTGCGCGCCCGATCAGGATCCGTTTGGGCACGTCGGTCAGTTTGGACACAACAAAGGATCGTAAGGGGTCGAACTGAAGGTCGCCCACCTGCCGCCCGAGATCTGCCTCACGAGTGAATTCCCGAGCCGGGAGCGCTGCGGATTCCGCAGGTGAGAGGGGCCTGTGCCTAGATGACGGAATCTCGCGACTCGAACGTCCGCCGTCTGCCGTCCCTCCCCCGCCTCCTCGCCCATTGCAGCTCATTGCGCCCGGTTTCGCATCTGTTCTCCGTGACGTCCCCGTCACCTCTCCGTCACGGATCCGTCTCCCCCGAACGCCCGGAGGTCCCATGCCCCCGACCGCGGAGCTGATCGGCGCCGCCGCGGCGCTGCTGAGCCTCGGGTTCCTGACCCTGTGCAGCGTGCGCAGCATCACTCGCCGAGCGCCCGCGGAAGCGGAATAACGTCTTGGGTCCGGGCCCGCGCGGGTGCGCCGCCCCGATCCGTCCGCCATACGGCACAGGGGTGCCCACCCCGCCCCGCGCGTGTGTAGCTTGTCACTCGGTCTGAGACCCTGATGGGGCTGAGCACTAGCCATGGACACCGGAAGGACGGTCGTGCACATCGTCATCATGGGCTGCGGGAGAGTGGGCTCCGCTCTCGCCCAGACCCTGGAGCAACAGGGGCACACGGTCGCCGTGATCGACCGGGACCCCACCGCCTTCCGCCGGCTGGGTCCCGGTTTCGGCGGCCGCAGGGTCACCGGGATCGGCTTCGATCAGGACACCCTGCGCGAGGCGGGCATCGAGGAGGCGGGCGCGTTCGCCGCCGTCTCCAGCGGCGACAACTCGAACATCATCTCGGCCCGGGTGGCCCGGGAGATGTTCGGCGTGCAGAACGTCGCGGCCCGCATCTACGACCCCCGCCGCGCCGAGGTCTACCAGCGCCTGGGCATCCCGACCGTGGCCACGGTCCGCTGGACGGCCGATCAGATGCTGCGCCGGCTGCTGCCCTCGGGCGCGGAGCCGCTGTGGCGCGATCCCACCGGCGGCGTCCAGCTCGCCGAGGTGCACGCCTCCGCGAAGTGGGTCGGCCACAAGATCAGCACGCTTCAGGAGGAGACGGGCGTCCGGGTGGCGTTCCTGACCCGCCTCGGCGAGGCGATGCTGCCGACCTCGCAGACCGTGCTCCAGGAGGGCGACCTCGTGCACGTGATGATGCGGACGGACGACGTGGAGAAGGTCGAGGCGGCGTTCGCCGAGGGCCCCGAAGAGGAGAGCGGTCACTGATGAGGGTCGCCATTGCCGGAGCCGGCGCGGTCGGTCGGTCGATCGCGGGCGAGCTGCTGGAGAACGGACACGAGGTCCTTCTCGTCGACAAGGCGCCGACCGCCATCTCGGTCGAGCGCGTCCCGCAGGCCGAGTGGCTGCTCGCCGACGCCTGCGAGATCACGTCCCTGGACGAGGCCGCGCTCCAGCGCTGCAACGTCGTGATCGCCGCCACCGGCGACGACAAGGTGAACCTGGTCGTCTCGCTGCTGGCGAAGACGGAGTACGGCGTCCCGCGCGTCGTGGCCCGCGTGAACAACCCCAAGAACGAGTGGCTGTTCAACGAGTCGTGGGGCGTGGACGTCGCGGTCTCCACCCCGCGGCTGATGTCCGCCCTGGTGGAGGAGGCGGTGAGCGTGGGCGACCTGGTGCGCCTGCTCCGCTTCAGCCACGGCGACGCCAACCTCGTGGAGCTGACGCTGCCGGAGGAGTCGGCACTGGCCGGCACGCAGGTCGGCGACGTCGAGTGGCCCGAGGACACGTCCCTGGTCACCATCATCCGCGGCACCCGCGTGCTCACCCCGTCCCAGGAGGACTCCCTGGAGCCGGGCGACGAGCTGCTGTTCGTGGCCGCGCAGGCCCGCGAGGAGCAGTTGGAGGACCTGTTGTCGGTCCGGCGGGCGGACGCGCAGGGCTGAGCGCCCTGACGGCGGTAGAGAGGCGGGGCGCCCCGGAGATCTCCGGGGCGGGCAGGCGGGCACGGCGTCACCGCCCGCGACGGGCCGTCCCGAACAGGGAGCGGGTGATCTCCTTGCCGATCTGCGTGCCCACGGAGCGGG